>DATADC010000030.1:0-16785 GCA_036258735.1 Candidatus Limnocylindria bacterium | reverse complement strand
GTTGGCGTTGAGGTCGGCCATCTTCGTCTCCGCGATCTCGCGCAGCTGCGCCTGGGAGACGCTTCCGACCTTGTCGCGGTTGGGCTGTGCCGAGCCGGATTCCACGCCCGCGGCGCGCTTCAGCAGGGCGGCGGCCAGTGGTGCCTTGGTGACGAAGGTGAAGGAGCGGTCCTCGAAGACGGTGATCTCCGCGGGGACGACGTAGCCACGCAGGTTCGCGGTGCGCTCGTTGAAGGCCTTGATGAACTCCATGATGTTGATGCCGTGCTGGCCGAGCGCGGGACCCACCGGCGGCGCTGCGGTTGCCGCTCCGGCCGGCGCCTGCACCTTCAGGATGGTGCGTACCTTCTTTGCCATTCGCTTCTCCTCCGAGGTCAATGCGGAGCGGTTCGCGCTCCTCCCTCTATGCCGGCCCGATGCGCCTGGGCGCGATGGGCCGTATCGGTCCTAGAGCTTGTCGATCTGCAGGAAGTCCAGCTCCACCGGCGTCTCGCGGCCGAAGATGCTGACCAGCACCTTGACCTTGTTGCGCTCGGGGTTGACCTCGTCCACCGTGCCGATGAACTCGGCGAAGGGGCCGTCCTTGACGCGCACGCTCTGGCCCTTCTGGAACTGGACCTTGAACTTCGGCGCCTCGACGCCCATCTGCTTGAGGATCTTCTTGACCTCGCCCTCCATGAGCGGGGTCGGGCGGTTGCCGGAGCCCACGAAGCTGGTCACGCCGGGCGTGTTGCGGACGACGTACCACGACTCGTCGGACATGACCATCTCGACCAGGACGTAGCCGGGGAAGACCTTCTTGTTGACGGTCTGCCGCTGGCCGTTCTTGATCTCGATCTCCTCCTCCATCGGGACCAGGACCTGGAAGATCTGGTCCTCCACGCCCATCGATTCGATGCGGTGCTCGAGGTTGGCCTTGACCTTGTTCTCGTAGCCCGAATAGGTGTGGATGACGTACCAGTGCTTGCCAGTCCCTTCCTCGGCGGGCAGCGGCGCCTCGCGCGAGAGGCGGGCCGCCTGGGTCGCCTCGCTGGAGCGTGCTGCGCTGGTCCCCGCCTCGGTGGCGGTCGCGTCGGTGCGTGCTTCGTCGTTCATCACAGCACCTGGTCCACCGCGCCCTTGAGCAGCAGGTCCAGCACGGCGATGTAGGCGCCAACGGCCGTGGAGACGGCAATCACGATCAGCGTCAGGTTGACCACCGTCTGGCGCGTGGGCCAGGCGACCTTCTTCAGCTCCGACCACGCGTCGGTCATGTAGGTGCGCATGCCGCGGAACACGGGCTCTAGCAACTCCTGGGCTGATGGGTGGTGGTGGTATCGGGGATGGCAGGGGCGACAGGACTCGAACCTGCAACCGCTGGTTTTGGAGACCAGTGCTCTACCAATTGAGCTACACCCCTATCGGGCCAGCCTCCCCTACTTCGTCTCTCGATGAAGCGTGTGCTGCCGGCAGCGCGGACAGAACTTATTGAGCTCCAGGCGCCCCGGATCGTTCCTCTTGTTCTTGCGGGTGCTGTACGTGCGCTCCTTGCATGTCGTGCACGCCAGCGAGATCACCGGTCTATTCTCGGCCTTGGCCACGTCTGGTTCCCTGGTCCATCCTCCCGGCGCCGCCCACGCTTAACTAGGGTCGGGACCCCGGGGGAAGTGGAGCGATTCTACGGCCGCACGGGGCCCGATGTCAACGAACGCCGGCCGCCGGTCATGGCCTGGCTCCTTCTCAGGCGCGCTCCACCTCGCGCGCCGCGGAGCGCCGATCACGCCGCGCCAGCACGATGCGGGTGAACGGCAGGCGGATGTCGCTGAAGACCTCGATGCTCACCAGGAACCCCAGGAAGATGAGCAGCACGCCCAGGAACTCGCCCAGGTAGAAGGCCCACGTCACGCCGAAGCGGTTGAGCCCGCTGGTCCAACCCGGGATGAACCCGCCGAGCGCGATGAGCAGCGTGGCCGGCACGCGCGAGTTCAGGGTACCGCGCCCCAGGGCGGCCGCGGCGCCCGGAATGGAGGCGAAGAAGTTGACGACCACGGCCACGCCGCGCGCGATGGAGCCGATGACCGGTGGCCCGCCCCGTACCCGCATCGGGCGGCGCTTGGGCATGAAGATGTAGGCGGAGTACGCCGCGCCGAAGACCAGCGCGAAGGCGCCGGCGATGTTGAACGGCGGAGTCAACACGCGGAGGTCCGCTGGCAGCGCCTCCCCGATCGGCACGCCGGTGCTGCGGTCCAGCGCGTAACCCGGCGCGTCGACCGGTACGGTGAGGGTCAGCACCGCCACGAGCAGCGATGCGCCGATAAGGATGGCTGCGCTGACCGTTGCTGCGTGCGGCCGCCGGTAGCGCGTGGCGGCGGCAATGGCAATCGCCGCCAGCGTGGCGAAGGCGACCACCGCCGGGACGACGCCCGGGGACACCGGATCGCCCTCGCGGGCGCGTGCCGCCGCCGAGAGGATCGAGAACAGGCCGCCGGCGAAGACGCTGAACGCCACGAAGTAGCCGAATCGGGTGTTCCGCAGCAGGAACACCGTTCCGAGGCCCAGGTAGGCGGCGACGAAGAAGGCGCCGATCAGGTACCAGGTGCGATACAGGGCCTCGTTCCAGCCCCACGCCCCGCCGATGAACTCGGTGCCGGCGCTGATGCCGTACCACAGCAGCCCGATCGTCCACACCAGCTGATATGGCTGCCGGCGGCGCAGCCACTGATCGCCGACCATGACGGCGAACACGAAGGACAGGAACGACGATAAGAACGGCAGCACGACGTTCGGGTCCACCTGGCTGCGTCTCGACCTCCGGCGCTGAACGGCTGAGATGGAGCCCACGTCCGGGCTCGAACCGGAGACCTCTTCCTTACCAAGGAAGTGCTCTGCCTACTGAGCTACGTGGGCGTGCCGCCGATTCTGCCGGAGCCGATGGAGGCTGGGCAACCATCGGTCTTTCTTGGTAAATCTACGACCCAGATTCACCGCCGAGGAGAGTCAGTGGTGGGCAGGGAGGGAATCGAACCCCCACAGTCGAAAGACGGCTGATCTACAGTCAGCGGAGCTCACCACCTGCTCAACCTACCCACACGAACGACCGGCACCGTGGTGGCGTGCCGATCGGATCTCGGAGTATAGCCGGTCCCCCGGACTGGCCTCAAGCGGCCGATAGCCGTCAGTAGCGCGCGCCGATCGGGCCGTTCTCCGGCCCCGCCGTGTACTGGAAAGAGCCACGGCCGATCCTCAGGAAGTCCGCGCTCGCCTCGTCGCGTGAGAGGTAACCGGCGGGTCGGGTGTTGACGGCAAGGCGGTCGACCTGGCCGGACGTAGGGCCCAACCCATTCGAGGCAAGCCCGCTGTAACGCAGCCGCACGACGCCCGAGTTGACCACCGCGACCCCATGGCCGGCGTTGTGCGTCACCAGGCTCTCGCTGATGACCGCGCTCGCGCGCGCCAGCGATCCGCAGAAGCATCCGACCGTGACCCCATCTTCGCGGTTGGCGTAGATCGTCTCGTGCTTGAACGTCTTGTTCGTACTGCCAGGAAAGATACGGATACCCACCCCGTTGTCCCAGTACAGGTTGTACGAGAGCTCGAACGAGCCGCTGCCCATCCGAGCGGCGTCCACGCCATCGCGCAGGCTGAGACCGATGCGGTTTGTATGCACCTGGTTGCGCTTGACGACGGTGTTGGCAATCGGCGAACCGCTTCGGCCCTGATTGACCTGGATCCCCACCACGTTGTCGCGAATGGTGTTGTGGTGGACGTATGTCCCACGCGCCCCGTCGGCCAGGGTCAGGCCGTTCGGCCGCTCGTCCTGCCGAGCGGAACCGATGCGCTGCGTCGACTGGTGGGCCAGCAGGTTGTGGCACACCTCTGTGCCGGTCGTGGCCCGCGGATCCGAACCGTCCATGGGCCCGAGCACCTTGATGCCCTGTGCGGCGTTGCGCTGCACGCTGTTGTGGCAGATCACGGTGTCCTGCGAGCCGGCGTCGATCTTGAAGCCCTGCTGGGTGTTGTACGTGGCCGTGTTGCGCAGGAAGACGTTACCGACCGCCGGATCGAACCCCGAGCTCGTCTCTCGCCCCGAGGTCCCGAATCCCATCGGGTTGTTGGCTACGGCATCGTTGTCAACGGCGGTGTTGTGGTCGGCGCCCAGGTGGAACTGGATGCCCATCGACGCATGCTGGACGACAAAGCCGCGGACGACGATGTGCCGCGCGCCGGCCGTACCAGTGAAGTAGAAGCCGACGAAGGTCGGAACGTCGATGGTGACCGACGACGGGTCGACGCCGTTGCGGGTCGCGACATAGAGCCGGTCCGAGCCGGCGTCCCACCAGTAGCCGCCGTCGCCTCGGCCCGCCTTGCCGCGCAGGTCGGCGAGGCTGGCATGCTGCCACAGCCATGTCGTGCGTCCCTGGAAGACCGCCGCGGTGTACGGCTTGGACCGATCGAAGCGCGCCGGCGCCGAGCTCCATGGCGTCCACCACACGCCTGCAGACTGATCAGCGTGCCAGCGCGCACCGGTCTTTGGGGCCAGCAGGGCGCCGGACACGATGGGTTTGACGTAGTTGGTCGCGCCGGGCGACCAGCCTTCCGCGGTGAAGACGAGCGGTGACTGCGCAGTCCCGGCGCGCGCGTAGCTGCCGGGGACCGGGCGCTCGCGGTAGATGTAGTCGGCATAGCCGCGCACCACGATCGTCCAGCCCGCGGCGGCCGTGCCGCGTGGGACCTGACGGGCGGCGTGGTTGATGGTCTTGTACGCCTCACCCCACGAGCGGCCATTGTTCCCGTCATGGCCGTGCTTGCCATCGACGTACAGCGTCACTCCGGCCGCGCTGGCCGGCTGCGGTAGGGCCGCGGCAGAAGCCAGCACGGCGGTAACCAGGAGCGCGGCGCACGCGAGCACGGCGAGCGAGACGGTGGGTCGGAACACGGTGGGGGAAGTCACTGCCGACAGGCTACGCAACCGTGGCGCCGGCGACCATGGTCGTAAAGTACGCCGCGCCCCGAACTGGCGGCCCAGGGCCCGCAGGGCATGGATTGAGGATGGAGCCGACGGAGGGAGTCGAACCCCCAACCGGCGGTTTACAAAACCGCTGCTCTGCCGTTGAGCTACGTCGGCCCGGACGGCCATTCTACGTAATCGCCTGCCACTCCTCGCCGGTGCGCGCCGAGGCGGTCCACGGAACGCCGCCTCCCATCAGGCCGACCGGAGGCACCGTGAAGCCTGGTCAGCGCCGACCGAGCCGCTGACGCAGCACCTCGAACAGGAGCAGCGCCCCGGCCGTGGCGGCATTCAGCGATGCCACCCGACCGGCCATCGGGAAGCGCACCAGCACGTCGCATCGGCGACGGATGGCGCCCGAAAGGCCGCTCCCCTCGCTGCCCACGATCACGGCCAACGGCCCGCTCAGGTCCGTGTCCCACGCCTCCCGTGGCGCCTCCTGGTCGGCCGCCACCAACCGGATGCCGCGTGCCTGAAGGTCGTGGAGGGCCTCGGGCAGGCTGGGGACGCGTGCCAGCAGCAGGTGCTCGCTGGCGCCGGCACTGGACTTGACGGCGGCCGCCGTCAGCGGCGCCGCGCCCCGTTCGGGAAACATCACGCCGTCCACGCCCACCGCCTCGGCCGAGCGCAGCAGCGCGCCGAAGTTCACCGGGTCCTGGAGGTGCTCGAGGATGAGGATGAACGGGTCCCGCGCCGCGGCCTGTGCGCGGGCCAGCATCTCGGCTGGGTCGGCCCACCTGCGCGGCTCGACCTCCAGCAGCACGCCCTGGTGCCCGTCGAAGGCCGCCAGCCTTGCCAGGCGGTCACCGCCGACATGCTCCACCGGGACCGATGCAGCTCGCGCCGCACCGAGGATGGCCTTCAGCTCCGGGTTGGGTCGCGCGCTGCGCGACACCAGCAGCCGGCGCGCCGGGCGGCCGACGGCGAGTGCTTCCGCCACTGGGCGGCGGCCGCCGATCCATTCGGTCACGCCTGGACGGCGGCCACCGTCGCCACCGCGAAGGCGGCCACCCCCTCGCTGCCGGCAAAGCCGAGGCCGTCGGACGTGGAGCCCTTGACGCTCACCGCCTCGATGTCCATGCCGCACAGCGCCGCCAGGCGCTTGACCAGCTCGGCTCGGCGCGGTGCTATCGGCGGCCGGCGTGCGGCGATGGCGACGTCGATGTTGACCGGGCGCCATCCGGCGGCGGCGAGCCGCTGCACGGCGCCGCGCAGCAGCTCGGCCGAGTCGGCGCCGGACCAGCGCGCGTCATCGGGCGGATAGAACGTCCCGATGTCGCCCAGCGCGGCAGCGCCCAGCAGGGCGTCGATGACCGCGTGGAGCGCGGCGTCACCGTCGGAATGCCCGGCCAGGCCGGCACGCTCGCCCGGCCAGTCGAGGCCGCCCAGTCGCATCGGGCGACTCGCCTCCAGTCGGTGTGCGTCAAAGCCGATTCCCGCCCGCATGCCGGCCGCCACGCGAGGCGGCGCATCCACGTCCACCGCCCAGCTGGCCAGGACCGCGCGCAGCATGGCGGCGTCGGCGGGCTCGGTCAGCTTGCGGTTGTGCGGCTCGCCCTCCACCGCGCGGACGGCGATACCGCCGGCCATCATGGCCGCCGCCTCGTCGGTGGCAGGGCGTCCCCAGGCGTGGCTCTCCTCCATGGCGGCTCGCATCTGCCTCAGCGTCGCGCCCTGTGGGGTCTGGGCCGCCAGCACGGCGTCGCGGTCGACGGTGCCGCGCACCATCCCGTCAGCGTCCAGCGTCTTCAACGAATCGGGCACGGGCACCACCGGAACGGCGCCGGTTCCGTCGCGCACGGCAGCGAGGACCCGGACCATCACCTCGGGCGAGGCCGCGGGGCGAGCGGCGTCGTGCACCAGCACGGGTGTCTCGCCACCGAGTCCGGCAGCGGTAAGGGCGGTGATGCCGGCCACGACCGAATCGGTTCGCTCGGCGCCCCCCGAGACGAGGCGGACCCTGCCGGCGGCGGCATCGGGCAATGCCGAGCCGAAGCGGTCGACCTCGGCGGCGGGGACCACCACGACCACGACCGACATGTCCGGCACGGACAGCAGCGTATCCAGGCTCCAGCGCCAGGCGGGACGGCCCCAGAAGTCGACCCACAGCTTCTCCGCACCAAACCGGCGTCCATGGCCGGCAGCCACCAGCACGGCGGCGACCGGCATGGTCATCGGCCCTTGGCGATCCGCTGGACCCTGGGCTGCGGCGCCTCCTCGGCGTCCCGCGGCTGGGCGAAGATCATCCGGCCGGCGACCGTCTGGAGCACGCGAGTGACGCTGATGGCGATTTCCTCGTTCATGAACCCGCTGCCGCCCTCGACCACGATCATGGTCCCGTCATCCAGGTACCCGACCCCCTGGCCCGGCTCCTTGCCCTCCTGGATGATGCGGACGCTCATCTCCTCGCCGGGGTGAACCACTGCCTTGACGGCATTGGCCAGCTCGTTGACGTTGAGCACGCGAATGCCCTGCAGCTCCGCCACTCGGTTGAGGTTGAAGTCATTGGTCAGGATCGCCGCGCCGCTGTCGCGCGCGAACGCGATCAGCTTGGCGTCCACCTCGTCGAGCTCCGGGTAGGTCGCCTCGCTGACCTCGACCGGTGAGACCGAGTCCTTCTGGAGCGCGGCCAGCATCTCCAGGCCGCGCCGCCCGCGGTTGCGGCGCACGGCGTCCGGCGAGTCGGCGATGCGCTGCAGCTCGTCCAACACGAAGCGAGGCACCACCAGGGTGCCCAGGATGAAACCGGTGCGCCCGATGTCGACGATCCGACCGTCGATCACCGCCGAGGTGTCGATGATCACGGTGGTCGGGCTCTTCGCCCTGCGACCGCCCGGCAGGATTGCGCCGATGGCTGGAAGCAGGACGTCTCGCTTGGCCAGGGTCGTCCACAGCAGCCCCAGGGCCAGGAGGATGGAGGCCAGCGGAGGGAGCACCGCGCCGGCAGTGCCGCCCAGCGCCGACAGCGGCCCGCCCACCAGCAGGCCCATGAGGAGGCCCACCACGATGGCCGATACGCCCAGCGCGTACTCGGCTGCGTCGGCCTGGGCGATACGGTCCACCGCCCATCGCGCGGGGTACACGGTGATGTACGGGATGGCCAGGTAGCCGAACAGCAGGCTGGCCGCCACCATCGCCATCAGGAAGGCGGGGCGGTTCGGATCGCTCACCACTCCGGGCGCGCGATCGAGGATCAGGAGGCCCAGCGCGAACCCGAAAACGGTCCCCAGCAGGGCGCCCACCAGCTGGATGATCTTGGTCATGAACCGATGAGACCGATATGAAGATGATCCGCGGCGGATGAACGCGGGATGAATGGATGAGGAGGTGCCGCGGCCCCCTCGAAGGAGGCGGCACACCATAGCACGCACCCCAGAGGGCGGCAACGCTTGGAGGGGCGGCTGCCTAGGCCTCGGCCAGCACGACCGACAGGGCCTCGCGGAGGTTGGTGGAGGTCACCAAGCCGTCGCCGGCAGGGCGCCCGACGGTCTCGTGGGGCGGGCCGGTAACCAGCCGGTCAAAGCCGATCCGCCGGGCCTCCGCCAGCCGCCGGTCGGCCCCGCTCGCGGCCCGCAGCCTGCCGGACAGCGACAGCTCGCCGGCCAGCACGGTGCCCGGCCGCACGTGCCGCTCACGCAGGCTCGACGCCAGCGCGGCAGCAACGGCCAGGTCGCAGGCCGGCTCCTCGATGCGCAGGCCGCCCGCGACATTGACGTAGACGTCGTGGCCGGTCAGGTTCAGGCCGGCGTGCCGGGCCAGGATGGCGATGAGCATGAGGATGCGGTTCACGTCGATCCCGGTGGTGGCGCGGCGGGGCGAACCAGTACCGGAAGGCGCGACCAGCGCCTGGATCTCCACGGCCAGCGGCCGCGTCCCCTCAAGGGCGATGGTGATGGCGCTCCCCGCGACGGGTGGCTGGTCCGACTCCACGAAGAAGCGGCTGGCGTCTGCTACCTCCACCAGCCCGTCACCACGCATCTCCAGAACGCCCACCTCGTCGGTCGAGCCGAACCGGTTCTTGGCGGCGCGAACCAGGCGCGTGGTGCCCAGGCGCTCGCCCTCCAGGTAGATCACCGCATCCACCAGGTGCTCAAGCGTCCGCGGGCCGGCCACGGTCCCCTCCTTCGTCACGTGCCCGACCAACGCCACGCAGGTGCTGCCCGACTTGGCGAGCTCGGCCAGGCGCGTGGCGACCTCGCGCACCTGGCCCACGCTGCCCGCCGGTCCGGCCAGGTCTCCGCTGGTCAGCGTCTGGACGCTGTCCACCACCGCTAGCGCCGGTTCTACCGCCCTGATCGCGCTCAGGGCGGCCTCCAGCTCGGTCGTGGCCACCAGGCCGACGCCGGCAACGACGCCCTTCACGCGTTCGGCACGAGCCCGCACGTGGGCCGCGGACTCCTCTCCGGTCAGGTACAGCGTCGTGCGGCCGACCGCTGCCAGGCGGGCGGCCAGCTGGAGGAGCAGCGTGGACTTGCCGATGCCGGGATCACCGCCGAACAGGACGATGGAGCCGGGCACGAAGCCGCCGCCCAGCACGCGGTCCACCTCGTCCATGCCGCTGCGCAGGCGGCTTGCCTCGGCGCTCTGCACCTCGGTGATGGGGGTGATGAGGCCAGGACCCACGGCCAGCGGCCCGCGGGTCCGCGCGCGAGCGGCCGGTGTGGCAGGTGCTCGGCTGGCGACCGTCTCGACCAGCGTGTTCCACGCGTCGCACGCGGGACATTGGCCCGACCACTTCGGCGACTCGGCGCCGCACTGCTGGCAGACGTACACGGAACGGACGGCTGGCACTCGCGGCATCTTGCCACGGCGCCGCTTACCGGCGGGTCAGCGGATGCTTATCGGGCCTTGACGGGCTCGGGCTTGGGCGCCTTCTTCTCGATGGTAAGGCCCGGGCCGTCCGGATCGACGTCGACCACGATCGTGTCACCGGACTCGAACGAGGCCATCAGCATGCGCTCCGCCAGCGGGTCCTCGATCTGGTTCTGGATCTCGCGCCGCAAGGGCCGAGCGCCGAACGACTGGTCGTAGCCCTTCTCGATGATCGCGTCCTTGGCAGCATCGGTCACGATCAGGTCCATCTGCTGGCCGGCCAGCTGCGCCTTCACCCGGGCCAGCAGCAGGTCCACGATCTCGCGGATCTCCTCGCGGGTGAGCTGGCGGAACACGACCGTGGCGTCGATGCGGTTGAGGAACTCGGGCCGGAAGGCATTCTTCAGCTCGGCGAGCACCTTCTCCTTCATGCGCTCGTAGTCGGCCGCCGCCTGCCTGGCCGCATCGCCGCCGGCCCGGAAGCCGATGCTGGTGTCCTTCTGGAGCTGCTGCGCACCGACGTTGCTGGTCATGACGATGACGGTGTTGCGGAAGTCGACGCGCCGCCCCTTGGCGTCGGTGAGGTGCCCGTCCTCCAGGATCTGGAGCAGGATGTTGAAGACCTCGGGGTGCGCCTTCTCGATCTCGTCGAGCAGCACCACGCTGTACGACTTGCGCCGCACGGCCTCGGTGAGCTGCCCGCCCTCGTCATAGCCGACGTACCCGGGCGGCGCCCCCACCAGGCGCGACACGTTGTGGCGCTCCATGAACTCGCTCATGTCGATCTTCACCAGGGCGTCCTCGGAGCCGAACATGAACTCGGCCAGTGCCTTGGCCAGCTCGGTCTTGCCCACCCCGGTTGGGCCCATGAAGATGAACGAGCCGATTGGACGCTTGGGGTCCTTCAGTCCGGCGCGGGCCCGCCGCACCGCCTTGGAAATGATGTCGATCGCCTCCTGCTGGCCGACGACGCGCTTGTGCAGGGCCTCCTCCATGTGCAGCAGGCGCTCCGACTCCTCGGCGCTGATGCGGATCACCGGGATGCCGGTCCACATGCTGACGACCTGCGCGATGTCCTCCTCGGTGACCTCGGGCGTGTCCTTGGCACTCTCCTCGTGCCAGTTGGCGCGCAGCTGGTCGATCCGCTCCTTGGCCTGCGCCTCCTCGTCCCGGAGCCGGGCGGCGGCCTCGTAGTCCTGGCCGGCGATCGCCTCGTCCTTCTGGCGAGTGATCTCCTCCAGCTCCTTCTGCGCCTCCCGGATCTCCGGCGGCGCCGATGCCTTGCGCAAGCGCACGCGCGACCCGGCCTCGTCGATCAGGTCGATGGCCTTGTCCGGCAGGGCGCGGTCGGCCACGTAGCGGACCGACAGGTCCACCGCGGCATGGACCGCCTCGTCGGTGATGTCGACCTTGTGGTGCTCGGCGTAGCGCGAGCGGATCCCGAACAGGATGTCGACCGCCTCGTCGACCGTAGGCTCCTCGACCATGACGGGCTGGAAGCGCCGCTCCAGGGCCGCGTCCTTCTCGATGTACTTGCGGTACTCGTCCAGCGTGGTGGCGCCGATGCACTGGAGCTCGCCGCGGGCCAGCGGCGGCTTGAGGATGTTGGCCGCGTCGATGGCACCCTCCGCCGCCCCGGCGCCGACCAGCGTGTGCAGCTCGTCGATGAACAGCACGCTGTCGGACGAGCTGCGCAGCTCCTCGATGATCTTCTTGAGGCGCTCCTCGAACTCGCCGCGGTACTTGGTGCCCGCCACCAGCGACCCGATATCCAGGGTCAGCACCCGCTTGTCCATCAGCGTTTCGGGCACGTCGCCGCTGACGATGCGATGTGCCAGCCCCTCTGCGATGGCCGTCTTGCCCAGTCCCGGCTCGCCGATGAGGGCCGGGTTGTTCTTCGTCCTGCGGCTGAGGATCTGGATGACGCGCTCGATCTCCTTCTCGCGCCCGATGACCGGGTCCAGCTTGCCGGCGCGCGCCGCCTCGGTCAGGTTGACGCCCAGCTGATCGAGGGTCGGCGTCTTGGACGGCCGCTTCGACTCCTGAGCGGGCGCGACGCTGCTGGACTGCGACAGCACGTGGATGACCTGGTGGCGGACCTTGTCGAGGTTGACGCCCAGGCTCTCGAGCACGCCGGCCGCGATGCCCTCGCCCTCGCGGACGAGGCCGAGCAGGAGGTGCTCGGTGCCGATGTAGTTGTGCCCCAGCCGCCGCGCCTCGTCGATGGCCAGCTCGATCACGCGCTTGGCGCGCGGCGTGAGACCCACCTCGCCGACCACCGGGCGATCCCCGCGCCCGATGATGAACTCCACCGCCGTGCGGACCTTGGACAGCTCGACGTTCATGTTCTCGAGCACGCGCGCCGCCACGCCCTCGCCCTCGCGAACGAGGCCCAGCAGCAGGTGCTCGGTGCCGATGTAGTTGTGGTTGAAGCGCTGCGCCTCATCCTGGGCGAGGGTGAGGACCTTTCGCGCTCGGTCTGTGAACTTGTCGAATCGGTCCATGTGTCGCGCTTCCGGCTCGGGTCTGTGGTCTGAGTGTACGGCACCACTTCGATGTGGTGCCTTCAATAGGTACGACGTTCCGTACTAGGTTCTATGCCCGCCAGACGTCGGCGAGTTCAGCAAAGATGCACGAAGCGGACCCGTTTTGCGGGACCGCTTCGGGACGCATGCTGGGCCGATGTGGCCGCGGCCGCCGCGCGGCGAAGATCAGGCCTTCGTCTCGTCGGCCGTCTCGGTCTCGGCCGCCTCGGTCTCGGCCGTCTCGGTCTCGGCCGCGTCGGTCTCGGCCGACTCGCCGCCCGACTCGCCTTCGCGCTGCGAAGCTTCGGCGGCCTCCGCAGGTTCCTCCTTGGCGGAGGGCACTTCCGTAGCCGCAGCCGCAGCGTCGACGGCGCCCTCGGGATCGCCCTCGGTCACAACGGCCGGCTCCGCCTCGACCCCGGCCGTCGCGGGCGGGGCCGCCGCCTCGTCGGGCGATCGGAACTGGTCGAGGAAGCCGGACTCCGCGAACGCCGCGGCCATGGTGTTGTCGATGCCCTCGTCCGGCTCGCGGACGGCGTCCTGGGGCCGATAGTCGCGATCACGGCGCTCACGGCGCTCGCGACGCGGCCGTTCCTCGTAGCGCGGCTGCGGAGGAGGCGGCGCGGCCGGGCGGTCCTCGGCCTGCTTCAGCGAGAGACCCAGGCGATGCCGCTCAGAGTCGAGGCTGATGATCTTGAGCTTCAGCACCTCGCCCTCCTTGACCACGTCGCCCGGGTGAGCGACACGCTGGTTGGATAGCTCGCTGATGTGGATGAGCCCCTCGAGGCCCTCCTCGACGCGCACGAAGGCGCCGAAGTTCACGAGCTTGGTGACCGCGCCCTCGATGACGTCGCCGATCTTGTACTTGGCGACCGACTCCTGCCACGGGTCGGGCTGCAGGCGGCGGATCGAGAGGCTGATGCGCCCACGCTCGTGGTTGATGTCGATGACCTCCGCCTCGACCTCCTCGCCGATGGCATAGGCGGTCTCGGGGTTGTTGACCTTGTTCCAGGACAGCTCGCTCTTGTGGACCAGCCCGTCGATACCGCCCAGGTCGACGAACACGCCGAACGGCGCGATGCTGCGGACGACTCCCGTGACCCGCTGGCCGACCTGCAGGCTGCTGAACAGCTCGTCGCGCTTCTCGCGCCGTTCCTCGTAGAGCGCCACCTTCTCGGACAGGATCAGGCGGTTGGCCTTGCGGTTGACCTCCAGGATCTTGAGCCGCAGCGTCCGGCCGACGAACGGCTGGAGCTTCTCGGCGATCTCCTGCGCCGCGTCGCGCGGCTGCTCGTCCCGCGGCCGGCGGGGGAAGTCCACGATCTGGCTGATCGGTACGAAGCCGCGCACGCCGAGATCGACGATGAGGCCACCTTTGTTATGGTCGATGACCTTGGCCTCCACGATCTCGCCCGCGTCGAAGCGCTCCTGCATGGCGCGCCACTTGCGCTCCAAGCCGGCACGACGCAGCGACAGGACGGCGTGCCCCTCCGGCGACTCCGGCTGCAGGACATAGACGAGCACCTCGTCGCCCACCGACAGCTCAGGCCGCGCCTCGTCGCCGTCACGCGGCGCGCGCCGGCTCATTAGCTCGCGATTGGAAACCACGCCCTCGCTCTTACCGCCGAAGTCGACCAGGATCTCGTCCGGGTCGATGCGCACGACCTTGCCCTCCACCACGTCGCCGTGCTTGAGGCTCTTGACCTCGTGCCCGGGCGCGTCGAGGAGGTCCGCCATCGTCATGCCGGCCTCGCTTTCGGCGTCGGGCACGTCAGCGGACGCGTCGTCAGCGTGCACACCCTCGTCCGTGCGCGGCGTTTCGGTCGGCGCCGCCTCGACAGCGGCTGCGGGCGCAGCGGCCATCCCGTCGGCCACGTCGCCGGCGACCTCAGCCGCCGCATCGGTTTCGCTGGCTGCCTCGCCTTCCGGCTGAGCGGTGACCTGGGCGCCAGGCTCTGGTTCGGGGACGACCGCAGCGGCCTCGACATTGATCGCCGCCTGCTCGGCGTCCGCCGGAGGCGCGCCGGCATCCGGCTGGGGATCCGTGGCGACCGCCGTGGCGGCGTCGTGTGGCTGAGGCTCGGGCTGCTTGGGTTCGTCAGTCAAGTGTGGGTGGCTCCTTGGTCGGCAGAGTCTCCGTGACAGCAACGACGCCCTCCGCACGGAGGGCGCTGAATCCCGGGTCAGTACGTGTCGAAGCTGCCGACGATGTCGATCTGACGACGAAGGGCTCCTCCGCTACGGGCCGGATGGGAAACGAACGCGCGTCCGCGCAGGTATGCGGTTGTTCGCCACAGAGCCGGCGAAGCATACCATACGGCCCAATGGGGTCCCCGATTGCCTGAGCTCCCCGACCTGGCAGTCGTCGCGGAGGAGCTCGCGCGCCGCGTCGCGGGCGCAACCGTGGCGGAGGCATCGGCCCCTACGCCGATCCTGGTGCGTTCCACTCCGGATGAGCTCAACGCGCTTGTGGGAGCTCGGCTGGGCGCAGCGTCCCGGCGCGGGAAGTTCCTACTGCTCCCCTTCGAACGCAACGGATCCGTGGAGCGCGTGCTTGCCGCAAACCCCATGCTGGCAGGCCGGTTCTGGCTCCTCGACGGCTCGCGCGAGAAGGTGCGCGCCCGCACCGGCCTGCGGTTGCGGCTGGCAGACGGCCGGGAGATCCGCTACGTCGATCGCGAGATGCTGGGGAAGCTCTACCTCGTCGGACCGGATGCGCTCGACGAGCTCCCGGGCTGGCGCGAGATGGGACCCGATGCGGACGATCCGGAGCTCACCCTGGAGCGGTTCCGCGACCGCATCCGCCGCCACCCCGGCGAGCTCAAGGCGCTGTTGCGGAACCCAAGGTTCGTAGCCGGCATCGGCAACGCCTACTCGGACGAAATCCTGTGGCGCGCGCGGCTGGCGCCGTTCCGCAAGCGCAGCTCCCTCCGCCCGGAGGAGATCGACCGCCTGTACGCCGCCATGCGCGAGGTGCTCGCCGAAGCCATCGAGCGCCTGCGCCAGCTCGTCCCCCCGGACGTCCACGTCCAGCACCGCGAGTTCCTACAGGTTCACCTGCGCGGCGGACAGCCGTGCCCTCGCTGCGGCCGCGCGCTGCGCCAGATCGGCGGCTCCGAAGCGACCACGTTCTGCCGGGCCTGCCAGCCGCCGTTCTAGCCGCCCCGGGGAACCTCGCTTACGGGATGGCGAGCACCTGGCCGATGACGATGTGGTCGGAATCGCGCAGTCCGTTCGCCTGCTGGATGGCAACCGCCGAGGTGCCGAATCGTGACGCGATGGCGTTCAGGGTGTCGCCCGGCTGCACGACGTAGCTGTGGGGAGTTGGCGCTGGAACGGTGCTCGCGCCGTCCGGTTCTGTGGACTCGGCCACCGGCGCCGCGGAGGGTGGCTCCGGCGTCGAGGACGGGGGGCTCGACTCTTTGGTGGGAACGGTGCCCGGCGGGCTCGGCGTCGGCACCGCCCGCGCGGCCTGAGGATTTGATTGGTCGGCCGCCGGCAGGCTGGCCTCGCCAGGCGCTTCCTCGAGCGACTCGAGCGCGCCGGTTACGCCGCCCGCCACCGCGACGGCCGCGACCGCGGCCAACACAGCACCGGCCGCCCAGCGCCGGCCGCTGCGCGCAGCGCGCGCGACGCGCACGCGCGACGAGTCAGGAGCCAGGACGAGCCTCGTGCTCAGCAGCCGGACGTCGGGGGCGGGTTGCGGCGCAGGCACCCCCGCCACGCGGGCACGCATGGCGTTCGCGTACCGGGGGCAGGCGGTGTGGCTCGGCTGCAGGCACGTGGACACCTGGTACGCGCGCTCCAATGCCTCCGGTGGCTCTAGGGCGTGGCAACGGTGGGCGGGGTCGAAGCCGTCGACGACCGCGTGGCGGTCATCCTGCAGCGAGAGCAGCGGGCAGAGGCGCTCCACGGCGATGAGGATAGCGCCGCTCGCTCGCCCGGCGACGCCCCGCGGCGCACAAGGAAAATCCCGGCGACGACCTATTTTCCCAGGAGGTTGCCCCCCGAGTATCTTCGGCGCTGGAGAGCTTAACTTCCGTGTTCGGGATGGGAACGGGTGGAGCCTCTCCGCTAGCGTCACCGGGATGATCTTCAATTGGCCGGCGCTTACCGAGCGCCGGGAACCGTTCGACTGGAAGCGTCGATCCGTCGGGACCGCCGGCCGTGCCGGCGTCCGAGACGTCCAGCAACGTGCTAGACGCGTGAAATTAGGTCAAGCCCTCGACCATTAGTACCGCTTGGCTCAACGCATTGCTGCGCTTACACGTGCGGCCTATCAAGCAGCTAGTCTCGCTGCGGTCTTACCCGGTTAACCCGGTGGGGAACCTCATCTTGAGGCGAGCTTCGCACTTAGATGCTTTCAGTGCTTATCCCAACCGAACATACCTACCCAGCAATGCCACTGGCGTGACAACTGGTACAACATTGGTTCGTCCACTCCGGTCCTCTCGTACTAGG
>DATADC010000029.1:0-1904 GCA_036258735.1 Candidatus Limnocylindria bacterium | reverse complement strand
CACGAAGACCATCAGCGCGCCCACCACGCCGGCGATGAGGAGCGTCAGCAGGCCGTAGGCGATGTACTTGCCCAGCAGGACCTCCATGGAGTTGACCGGTGCCACGCGAAAGAGGTCAATCTGGCCGCTGAGGCGCTCGCGGACCATGGACAGCGCGGTCAGCGTCACGCCCAGGTGCTGGAGGACCAGGGCCAGCACGGCGGGCGCGAAGAAGTTGAGCACGGTGGGATCGGTGGGCGCCACGTTCTGGGTGACCGCGGCGGTCGGCTTGGCCACCACCTCCGGGGAGATGTTCGTGACGCGCGGGCCGACCTCGCTCTCGACCACGTCGATGCCCTCGGCGGCCGCGGCGCGAATGATCGCGGCGTTGAGCTCCGCGATCATGGTGGCCACCGCCAGGTGCGCCAGGCCGTCGTACACCGGGTCGACCTGGTTCCAGGCCACCAGGATTTCGCTTTGATCCCCGGCGCGCAGCTCCTCGACGGCGTTCGGCGGCGCAACGACCATGAGGTCGATCTGGCGCTCCCGCAGCCGCTGCTCGGTGGCGCCCTGATCCTGGCTGATGGCGACCACCTGGAAGCGGCCGCCGGAGAGCTCCTCGTAGAACTGCTGGTCGCGTGGCAGTTGCGAGTTCTCCGGCACCACGATCTCGGTGCGGAACGGTGAGCGCGCGCCGGTGTAGCCCAGGCCGAAGATCAACATGATCAGGAACGGCCCCAGCACCAGGCTGGCAAGCACGCCGGGCCGACGAACGACCTCGCGCAGCTCCTTGCCGAAGAAGGAGGTGATGCGGACCAGGCTCAGCCACAGGTCATGCAGCATGCTGGGCCTCGGCGGCGCGACGCTCGCGGCGCTCGCGGACCAGCTCCGCGAAGACCTCGTCGAAGGTGGGCTGATACTCCTCCATCCGGGTCACGTTGACGCCGGCGCGGTTGATGGCCTCGATCAGGCGCGGCGTGGCGGTGCCGGCGCTGCTGACCACCACGATCAGCCGCCGCGGGGTCGTCTGGCGCGCGTTGAGCACCTCGCCGACGGCGGAGATGGTCTCCGGGCTGATGGGCGCATCGGTCTCCACCTCAAGCACCTCCCCGCCGAAGACCCGACGGCGCAGGGCGACCGGAGTGTCCACAGCCACCAACTCGCCCTCGGCCAGGAGCGCGACCCAATCGCAGTATTCCGCCTCGCCGACGTACTGGGTCGTGACCAGCAGCGTGCGGCCCTCGTCGCGCATCCGGCGCAGCTCGTCCCAGATGGCCTGCCGCAGCATCGGGTCGATGCCGGCGGTTGGCTCGTCGATGAACAGGATGTCCGGCTGGTGCACGATGGCGCAGGCGAGGTCCAGCCGCCGCTGCATGCCGCCCGAAAGGTTCCCGGCCAGCCGGTTACGGGCGTCCCACAGGTCGACCGTCTCCAGCGCCCGACGGATCCGCTCGCCGCGACCGAACCAGCTTATGCCGTACAGCGCCGCCACGAAGCCGACGTTCTCCTCGGCGGTAAGATCGGGGTACAGCGAGAACAGCTGCGGCATGTAGGCGATGCGCTCGCGCATGCTGCGATCGAAGCGGCGCGGCTCCTGGCCGCCGACCCGGATCTCGCCGAAGGACGGCTCCAGCGTGCCGGTCAGCATGCGGATGGTGGTCGTCTTGCCTGAGCCACTTGGCCCGATCAGGCCCAGTATCGTGCCTGGGAATACCTGCAGTGACACGTCGCTCACGGCAGTAACGCCGTTGAAGTGGCGCGTGACGCCGGACATGGTGATGACCGGCGCCGGCGCGGCCTGGGAGGAGGTCACGGGCCAGCCCCGATTGCAAGCACCGTGCCGCTCCTCAGGCCCTGTGCACCTCCCGGCCGGCGACCAGGGTGAGCAGCGAGCGCACATTCGCCAGCCGCTCGTCCGCGGCGAG
>DATADC010000028.1:0-9641 GCA_036258735.1 Candidatus Limnocylindria bacterium | reverse complement strand
GAGATCATGGAGGGCGCCCTGCCGCTCGACCCGCCGCTGGAGGTCGAGCTCAAGGTCGGTACGGACTGGGAGGCCATGGACCGATACGTCCGCGAGGACGGCGGGTGGCGCCGCATCCCCAAGTCGGCCATCGAGGTCGCGCAGGAGGAGGCCGACGAGGCCATCGCCGAGCCACTCGGGGCGTAGCCGGGCGGCTTGAGGTGTTGTCTGCGGCTAGTTAGCGACCACATCGTGAGCGGCTGACGGCAACCTTCCGCGAGCGGCACACTACGGCAACATGCCGGAATTGCCCGAGGTCGAGACCGTGGCCCGCGACCTGCAGCGCTCGGTGGCCGGTGCCCGCATCACCGACGCCGAGGTGCGCTGGGACCGGACCATCACGAACCCGCAGCCACCGAACCTGTTCGTGGACCAGGTGCGCGGCGCCGAGATCGCCGGCGTCGGCCGCCGAGCCAAGAGCGTGCTGATCAACCTGGCCGATGGGCGGGTGCTGACCGTAGCCCTGCGCATGACCGGCGCCCTCATCGTGGCCGAGCCCGGCACGCCGGATGACCCGTACGCCCGGGTTGTCTTCCGCCTGGCCGATGGCCGTCAGCTGCGCTACCGCGACGTGCGCAAGTTCGGGCGTATCGGTCTGTGGGAGGGCGGCGGCCTGCGGCGCCGCAGGCCACGCCAACGACGCACGCGCGAAGCGAGGCCCCCGTATCGTGTGGGTGACGTCTTCGGACGCCACGGTCCCGAGCCGCTGGCGCGCAGCTTCAGCGCGCAGCGCCTGGCGGCGCGGCTGCGCGGCCGCTCAGCCCGGCTCAAGACGCTGCTGCTGGACCAGTCGTTCGTGGCCGGGGTGGGCAACATCTACGCCGACGAGGCGCTGTGGCGGGCGCGCCTGCATCCGCTTCGCGCCGCCGACACGCTCGCGCCCGAGGAGGTGCGGCGGCTGCACCGTGCGCTGCGGATGGTCCTGCGCCAGGCGATCGCGCACCGCGGCTCGAGCTTCAGCGACTACGTCGGGGCGGACGGCGAACCGGGCTCCAACGCCGAGCGGCTCGCCGTCTACCGTCGCACCGGGCAGCCCTGCATGCGCTGCGGGAAGGCCGTCCAGCGCATCGTGGTCGGGCAGCGGAGCACCCACTTCTGCCCGCGTTGCCAGCGCCCGGCGGCGGAGGCGACGTGAAGGTCATCGGGCTGACCGGCAACATCGGCTGCGGGAAGTCCACCGTCGCCGGCTGGCTACGGGAGATGGGCGTGGCGGTCATCGATCTCGACGCGGTGGCGCGGGAGATTCGGAACAACGACGACGAGGCGCGCCGCAGGATCGAGGCTCGCTTCGGGACCATCGAGGCCGGGCGCCTGGCCTCCCTCGTGTTCGGAGATCCGGGCGCGCTGCGCGACCTCGAGGCCATCCTCCACCCCTTGGTTCGCAACGTGACCCGCGCTCGGCTGGCCGAGCTGGAGGCGGGCGACGTGGAGGTGGCGTGCATCGAGGCGATCAAGCTGCTCGAGTCGCCGCTGCACGACCGGGCCGACCAGACGTGGGTCGTGCGCTGCGACGAGGCGGACGCGGTGGCGCGCCTGGCGGAGCGTGGCATGAGCGAGGAGGACGCCCGGCGACGCCTGGCCAATCAGTCGGCGCAGGAAGCCAAGGTCGCCGCCGCGGACGTCGTCATCGACGGCTCGGCGCCGATCGACGAGACCCGCCGCCAGGTAGAGGTCGCCCTTCAGCGCCTCGTCGCCGATCCGACGTGACGATGCCGGCCCAGCAGGCCGGCATCATCGGTACCTGGTAGCCCGAGCGCGTCAGCGCGACGCGCTGCCCTGGTCGAACTCCGGCGGAAGCGGCACCGGGAAGCCGTACTCCTCGATCAGGCGATCGAGGGTCGAGCCATCCGTCTCGGCCACCCGGTCGTCCACGTCGGCCCGCAGCACGAACGTGAACTGGCCACCCGCCGCGGTCAGCTCGGTGATCTTCTCCGCGGTGGCGAGGTCCGTCCGTAGGATGTAGAGCCCGCCGTTACGGGCCAGGATGGTCAGCGACTGCAGCGTGACCTTGGTGGACGGCCCGGGCAGGAACTCGGCGGTCGTGCGCTCCGCCTGGTCAGGCGTTTGGCCGACCTCGGGGTTGATGGCCATGGTCACGATCAGGTCGACCAGCTGGCCCGGCATCAGGGTCCCGGCCACGGCACGGTCATCCGGCACCGAGATGCTCACCGCCCGCAGGTCCGGCCCGGACGGGTCGAACTCCTCGCCGGGCTCCAGGATCGAGAACGACTGGCCCTCCGTGCTCGAGGCGATCATGTTCTGCGTCACCATCTGGCCGGTAAGGATCGCCACGCCGGACACGCGGCCCAGCACCTCGTCGATGCGCGTGAAGGCGGTCTCGTTGGTAACGTCGGCAACCACGGTCCGCATCGCCACGTCGCCCTCCTCGATGGGCTTACGGCTGGGGATGTCGCGGACCGCCACCACCACCTCGCGCGTGGTCGTCTCCTCACGATTGGTGATGCCACTGAACTGCAGCGCCACGTAGACGAGGCCGCCCACGGCCAGGGCGATGAAGATGCCGACGCCGATGTACAGCTTCGAGCGCTTGCGGTTGCGGTCCGAGTACTCGAGTTCCACGGTTGTCTCCTTGGCTACCAGGGTTGCAGGCGGGCGCGCTGGGCGCGCCTCAGGGCAGGGTCGTTCGGGTCGGCGTAGGCGCCGCTGACGGCACGGCCGAAGATCGAGTTGGCGTCCATCCCGGTCACCTCGAAGACCGCGAAGCCGATGATGTCGACGTAGCTGCCGTCACTCGGAGTCGTGGCGACGGTGAAGGTGATGGGCTGGATGTGGACCACCGGCTGGCCGTCGCCGTTGGTCCCGTAGCCGCGGACGTTGAAGCGGTAGCAGCCGGGCGCCAGGCCGACGCTGTTGATGGTCAGGTTCGAGAGCGCGCCGCTGCCGGCTGAGGTTGGCGTGACCGACGTGGCGCTGAGCGTCAGCTGCCCGGCGCCGATCGTCCGCGGCGCGAGCGCGCAGTCAGTGAACGAGCCGGTGTCGACGCTGAGCCGCACTGTGCTGCCGAGCGTTCCCCAGCGCGTGCTGCTTGCGTTGCTGGTCGAGACGTAAATCGGGATCGTGGCCGAACCGCCCATGGCGGCAATGGCCGCGTTGGTGGTCGAGCTCGCAAAGCTGAAGTCGCGCACCGCGCCGCCCACCTTGACGGGGACCGGCACGCGGCGCGTCTGGAAGTACGGGTTGCCGGAGTGGCCCTCGAGCCACACGGTGTAGATCCCCGCCGGGATCGCCGTGGTGCGGATGTCGTCCATCCGAACCGTTGTCCCGTTCCTGGCGGGGATGAACACGTTGCTCGACCACACCGGCTCGCTCATGTCTCCGGCGAGCGGCGGGTTCGCCGGCGGGTCGGGGATGATGTCCCATTCCGGATGGCCGATGGCGGTCGCGGCGGCGTCGCCGTGGAGGTGGAGGGTCACCGTGCTGTTGAAGGCGTCGTTGCGCGAGACGCTGAAGTTCGGTCCATCGACCGGGATCAGGGCCGTCGAAGGCAGCGTGATGGCCGATGGCGGCGTGATGGCGAAGTCCGGGATCTCCATCACCGTGCCGTTGTAGACCGCGAGCAGGATGCGGTCGCCGACCGCGAAGACGTCGTCGAAGTTGCCGACCACCATGGCGCTGTCGTTGCCGAGCAGCGCTGCAACCTGGTCGTTCGGGTCGGCCGGCTGGACCACGGGCGGAAACTGCGGCCCGGGGTAGCCGGTCAGGATGTAGGCGCCCTCCTCGCGCTTCAGGTCCTGGTTCGACATCCCGCCGCTGACGCCGTTGTAGTAGACGCGTGAGGTCGTCGACTGGAAGTTGCGCACGTCGAGCGCCACGAAGCCGCGGAACTGGTCCTGGTTGGACGCCTTTGCGCCTGGGCCGTACAGGTCGAAGGTCGGCCCCGGCTCGAGCTCGCTGGCCGGCGTCCGTCCCCCGTACCCCAGCACGTTGATCGTGTCGACCGCACCGCTCTGGCTGGTCGCGGCGGTGGCGAGGAAGTCGGTGAAGCCGTTTCCCGGCCCGGGCGCACCGGCGTAGCGGCGGGCGACGACGGGAATGGCCGGACCTCCCTGTAGCGCGCAGCGCGCGCGGCCCACAGTCTCCAGCTCGTGCACGCCCACGACCTGGGCCAGCGTGGTCGGGACCGATGAGATGATGGCCACCCGCACGCTCGTGCCCGACACGAGCACGCCGCTGATGAGGTACGACGGGTCGCCGGCGTGGCCGTCCTGGTACACGCGCGACGCGTCAGGCTCGATGGTGCCTGCAACGCCGACCGGCGAGCCCTCGAGGTTGATGCGCGCAACGGTCCGGGCCTGGGTCGCCGCCGCCGCGTCGGAGGCCCCACCGATCAGCGCTCGGCAGGCGGCCAGCGCCGCCGCGTCCGCGGCGACCTGGAGGTGGCGCTGCTGGGCGTTCTGGCGCCCGATGTCGACCGCCAGGCCGACGAAGGCGAGCAAGACCACCAGCGACACGGCGAAGATCACGAGCACCTGGCCGCGCGCTGGCGCCGGCGACGGGCGGCGCATCAGTTGACGACCATGGTGGCGCTGACGCGCTGGGCGAAGCGGCCGTCCGCATCGGTCCCGATCAGTGGGCCGATGAGCGGGACCACCACGTCCGAGCGATAGGTGAGCGTGACCCGCACCAGGCAGGCCTCGCGGGTGTTGAGCGTGCAGGTGGTGTCCGGGTCACTGGAGTCAGGGCAGGGTCCGTCCGGCGTGGCCACGTGGCTGCAGTACGAGACGGTGACGTCGCCGTTCACCAGCGTGTCGCTCGCCGGGGTGGGGCACTCACCGCCCGACAGCGGCGCGCTGAAGTTGGGCGACGCGGTGGTCAGCATCCCGAAGGCCTGCGTCGCCGCGGTGACGATCGCCCCGCACCGCCTGGCGTCGTTGCGGAACTTGGCGTTGGTCGTGATCGAGTGGTCGTAGACATAGATCGTTCCGGCGCGGGCGCCCTCGCGGACCGCGTTCTTGAGGGTCACATTGGCGCCGAACAGCAGGCCGAACTGGACGATGGCCACGATCAGCAGCAGGACGGGCAGGAGGACCAGCGCGAACTCCACCATCGCCTGCCCGTGGACGTGGTCGCGCCCGTTGCGCGCGCGGGAGGCACCGGCCCACGGCAGGGCCGGCCGCGGACGCGTGGAGCGGAAGGGCGCACGCCGGGGCATCGGTACCGCGGAGCGTAGGAAGGTGCGGTGCGGAGTCCTATAGGCCGCTCGGGTTACCCGGACGTCGGTACCGATGGCCGTTCGGTATCATCGGTCCGCCCCACCGGTCCGATTCGAGGTCTCCCCGTCCGCCATGCCGGAGCTCAAGGTCCACGCGCCGTATCAGCCCACCGGGGATCAGCCCCAGGCGATCGCCGCGCTGGCCGACGGGGTGAAGTCGGGCCTCGAGCACCAGGTCCTCCTGGGCGCGACCGGCACCGGCAAGACCGCCACCGCCGCTTGGCTGATCCAGGAGGTCCAGAAGCCGACCCTGGTGATGGCCCACAACAAGACGCTGGCGGCGCAGCTGTACCAGGAGTTCCGCGAGTTCTTCCCCGAGAACGCGGTCGAGTACTTCGTCAGCTACTACGACTACTTCCAGCCCGAGGCCTACCTGCCGCGCTCGGACACCTATATCGAGAAGGACTCGAGCCGCAACGACGAGATCGACCGGCTGCGCCACAACGCCACGCGGGCGCTGTTCGAGCGGCGTGACGTGGTGATCGTGGCCTCCGTGTCGTGCATCTACGGCATCGGGGCGCCGATCGACTACGGCTCGACCGTGCTCAACCTCAAGGTTGGAGGCCGATACCGCCGCGACGGTGTCCTGCGCCACCTGGTCGACCTGCAGTACCAGCGCAACGACGCCCAGCTGGCCCGCTCCCGCTTCCGCGTGCGCGGCGACGTCCTCGAGTTCGCGCCGGTCTCGGGCGACTACATCGTGCGCGTCGACTTCTTCGGCGATGAGATCGAGCGCATCGTGGAGATCGACGAGCTGACGGGCGAGGTGCTCGCCGAGCGGCGCGAGGTCAACATCTACCCCGCAACCCACTACGTCACCCCGCGCGACAAGATGCTGGCCGCCATCGCCGACATCGAGGCCGAGATGGAGGAGCGGGTCGGCCAGCTCCAGGCCGAGGGCCGCGAGCTGGAGGCCGCGCGCCTGCGGCAGCGCACCCAGTTCGACCTCGAGATGATGCGCGAGGTCGGCTTCTGCTCGGGGATCGAGAACTACTCGCGCCACCTGGCGCGTCGCGAGGCCGGCTCACGGCCGTGGACGCTGATCGACTACTTCCCGACCGACTACCTGCTGATCGTGGACGAGAGCCACATCACCATTCCGCAGGTGCACGGCATGTACAAGAACGACCGGACCCGCAAGGAGATCCTGGTCGACTTCGGCTTCCGGCTGCCATCGGCCCTCGACAACCGTCCCCTCACCTTCGAGGAGTTCGAGGACCACATGAACCAGGTCGTGTACATGTCGGCCACCCCCGGCCCGTACGAGACGGAGCGCGCGGAGCGCGTGGCCGAGCAGTTCATCCGGCCCACCGGCGTTGTTGACCCGGAGATCTCGGTCCGTCCCACCGCCGGCCAGATCGACGACCTGCTGGCCGAGATCCGCGAGACGGTCAACCGCGGCGAGCGCGTCCTCGTCACCACGCTGACCAAGAAGATGGCCGAGGACCTGGCCGACTACCTGGCCGAGCTCGGCATCAAGGTGCAGTGGCTGCACTCCGAGGTGGACACCCTCGAGCGAGTCGAGATCCTGCGCGACCTGCGCCTGGGCGTGTACGACGTGCTGGTCGGCATCAACCTGCTGCGCGAGGGCCTGGACCTGCCGGAGGTCACCCTGGTGGCCATCCTGGACGCCGACAAGGAGGGCTTCCTGCGATCGGGTGGTTCGCTGATCCAGGTCATCGGGCGGGCGGCGCGCAACGTCGGCGGCCGGGTGATCATGTACGCCGACCGGGTGACCGATTCGATGCGGGCGGCAATGGACGAGACGGACCGGCGGCGCGCCAAGCAGCTTGCGTACAACGCCGAGCACGGCATCGTTCCCGAGACCATCACCAAGGCCATCCGAGACATCCACGAGGGCCTGCGTCGAGTGGCGGAGGAGCGCGCGGAGCTCGAGGTGGCCGGCAGGGAGCCGGAGGAGCTGGCCGAGATGATGGGCCGCCTGGAGGCCCAGATGAAGGAGGCCGCCCGCAACCTGGAGTTCGAGCGCGCCGCGGCCCTGCGCGACGAGATCCTTCAGCTGCGCCGGTTGCGCGAGGAGCTCGCCGCGGCGCCGGGCAGCATCCCGGCCGACGTGTACGCCGCGGCGGCGAGCGCGGGCGACTACGCCGATGGAGACGGAGCGACGCGGCGCGAGCGACGCGAGGTGTTCAGCGTCGCAGCGCGTCCCAACGTCATACCGGCCGGCACGCGGCGACGGCCGCCGCGGCGACGGCGGCCGTAGGAGGAAAGCCACCGTGGCCGGCACGATGCCGCACGCCATCTTCATCGAGACCAACGCGGATGGCGCCGGCGGCGTGGCGGCCTATGCTGCCGAGCTTCCCGGCTGCGCCACCTTCGCCGCGACCGACGAGGAGGCATCGCGGGCGCTTCCGCGGCGGGTGGACGAGTTCTGCGCCTGGCTGCGGTCGCGCGGCGAAGAGGCGCCGACGTTCGTCGGCGACAACTGGTACGAGGTCGAGCGCGCCACGGCGGTCACCACCGATGGGGTGCTGGAGCGCGCCGCCTTCAGCCTCGACGAGCTGCCTCCCACTGACGACGAGTTCGAGCGCTGGCTGGCGTGGCTCGAGCTGGCGCGCGAGGAGCTGGCCGATGCGCTCGACCAGGCGGGGGATCGCCTACCCGGCGACCTCGTCGAGCGGATCGCCACTCAGGACGAGCGACTGGCGCTCGCGCTGGGCGCCGACGCCTCGCCCCCGCGGGAGGCTTTCGACGCCGTCGACCGGCTGTACGCGGCTCGCGATGCCCTGACCGATGCCATGGTCGCCGCCGGGCCGGCCGGCGAAGGAGTGCGACGGGCTGTGCGCCTTGCCATCGCCGACGACCTGAGGGCGGCCGAAGCGCTGCGGGAGAGGTCGGCCTGAGCGTCGACCTGGCGCAGGTCCTGCCGCATCGCGTGCGGCATACCGGCGAGTGGCCGCTGCCCGCTCCCCGCCGCGCCGCACCCGGCACGCCGCTGCGCGCCCTGCAGGATGCGATGCCCGACTGCCCGGACGGCACGCGGCCCGTCCTGTCCGGTGACGGGACCGAGCGAGCGATGCTCATCGGTCAGGCGCCGGGCCGCACGGAGCTTCAGACCGGGTTGCCGTTCGCCCACGACGCCGGTCGCCGGCTGGCGGGCTGGCTGGCGCTGGCCGGCATCAGCGTCTCTGACTTCCGACAGCGCTGGTACGTCAGCTCGGTCGGAAAGTGCTACCCGGGCCGGCGTGCCGGCGCGTCGGCCGACGCGCCGCCGTCCCGCGCCGACGTGGCGCGATGGGCTCCGATCCTCATGGAGGAGGTCCGCCTGGTCGCACCACGGCTGGTCGTGCTGGTCGGTGGCCTGGCGCACCGCCTGGCCTTCGGCGACGCCGCTCGGCTGGATGAGCTCGTCGGGCACGAGCTCGCGTGGGAGCGGGCGCAGCGTGCATCGGTCATCGCCCTGCCGCACCCATCCGGCGCGTCGACCTGGCTGAACGACGCGGGACGCGCCGAGCTCTGGCGCCGGAGCATCGAGCTGCTCGCGATTCGGTGGGCCGAGCTCGAAGCAGAGGCATGACGCGGCCGGTCCGCACCGGGCTGGCCGTGGTGGCGGCCCTCGGAGCGCTGGTCTACTTCCTGCTGACCGTGGGTTCCCTGGGAGAGCCGCATCCGGAGCTGCAGCGCTTGGCCGTGGGCGACGTGCTCGCGCCCGGGCGCGTGCCGGCGGAGCGCTTCGGTGACCGCGAGCTGCGCATCTCCGGCTGGTACGCCGAGCTGGACGCCGACTGCCGAGGCGGCAGTGATGGCGGCGCGTCTGGCGCGTGGCTGGAGGCGAGGTGCCCGCTGCGCGTGCTGATGCCATACCAGCCGTCCGAGAACGCCAGCCAGGCCGAGCTGGAAGCCTCCGGCCTGCGGCTGGCATCGCGCACCGACGCCGCCTTCCCGTCTCGTGCCCGGCCGGAGGGGCCCAACCTGCGCCTCCAGCAACTGGTCTTCGTCGGGCACTTCGATGACCCGGCGGCTGCGCAGTGCTCGCCGGCGCGGGTGGAGGCCTGCCGAAACACGTTCGTCGTCAGCGACTACGACGGCCTCATCCGCTGATTCGGGGCTGATACCGCCTCGCGGGTTTTCGCCGCTCGACGCCGCTCGGACGGAGTTCACCCGTGCGCGCATGGCCGCTCTTGCGGCCCATTGGGGGCAGGTGCGACCGCGGAGTGATCCGATCACCCGAACACTATGGCGGCGGGCTTACCGGGCGCTTACGCGCGGCTTATCGGGTCGCGGCGAATAGAACGGGCGTTCACATCGGTCTGCTAGAATTGAGGACCAGATGCCCTCCGATCGGATCGTCGTGCGCGGCGCGCGCGAGCACAACCTCAAGAACATCACCGTGGAGATGCCGCGCGAC
>DATADC010000027.1:0-1707 GCA_036258735.1 Candidatus Limnocylindria bacterium | reverse complement strand
TGGCCGCCTGGGTCAGGCGTCAACGTCACCGGCCGAGTGCGGCGTTCCAGTGCTCCCCGGGAAGCGGAGGAGTGTGGCGGCTGTGTCACAGTCGCCTCCCGCCTTCGCCGAGTTCTACGCCACGGTCGCCACGCTGGTTCCTGTTCTGCTGGTCCCCCAGTTGGTCTGGTTCCGATCGCTCGCCAGCCGAAGAGGTTGTCCCGGGTCTCGTAGAAGTTGAGGGGCGGTCCCCCGCTCGGCTCCTGCCGTGAGGTAGGGGTTGAGCGTCCGCCAAGACACATCAACGAGAAGGGGACCGCCGTGACCAAGACCTACCAGAAGAAGACCGCCGCGACGAGCACCGAGGCGGTGGTGCCGCCGGTGGAGGCGGCGACGGTGGCGTTGACCGAGATCGCCGAGTCCGCCCGGGAGGGCCTGCTGGCGCTGGCGGTGGCCACCGGCCTGCAGGTGATGGACGCCTGGATGACCGCCGACGTCGAGCAGTTGTGCGGGCCGCGGGGCAGGCATAACCCCGACCGGGCCGGCTATCGGCACGGGGTCGAGGCCGGCTCGGTGACTCTCGGTGGGCGGCGGGTGCCGATCAGCCGGCCGCGGGTGCGCGCCGCCGACGGCTCCGGCGAGCTGCCGGTCTCGTCCTACGAGCTGTTCTGCGGCACCGAGCTGCTGGGCGAGATGGCGATGGAGCGGATGCTGGCCCGGCTGTCCACCCGCCGCTACCAGGTTGGGCTCGAGCCGGTCGGCAGCGAGGTGGAGGCCGCGGCGAGGTCGACGAGCAAGTCGGCGGTCTCCCGCAAGTTCGTCAGGGCAACCGAGACCGCGCTGGCCGAGCTCATGTCCGCCGACCTGACCGGCCGGAATCTGGTGGCGCTGATGATCGACGGGGTGCACTTCGGCGAGCACTGCTGCGTGGTCGCCCTCGGCGTGGACATCGACGGGGTCAAGCACCCGCTGGCCCTGGAGGAGGGGGCGACGGAGAACGCCACCCTCGTCACCGACCTGCTGGTCGGCCTGCGCGACCGCGGTTTGGACGTCACCAAGCCCATCCTGGTGGTCATCGACGGGGCCAAGGCGCTGCGCCGGGCGGTGCTCGACGTCTTCAACTCCCCGGTGATCGGCCGCTGCCAACTGCACAAGATCCGCAACGTGCGCGACCGGCTGCCCGAGCGGCTGCGCTCCACCGTGGAGAAGCGGATGCGCACCGCCTACCACGCCGACTCCGCCCTCGACGCCGAAGCCCAGCTCGCTGCGCTGGCCCGCGAGCTGGACAAGACCCACCCGGGTGCGGCCGCCAGCCTGCGCGAGGGCCTGGCCGAGACGCTGACCGTGCTCCGACTCGGCCTGCCGCCCACGCTGGCCCGCACGTTCCGCTCGACCAACGCGATCGAGTCGATGATCTCCGTCTGCCGCGACCACTCCCGCAATGTCAAGCGCTGGCGCGACGGGCAGATGGCGCTGCGCTGGTGCGCCGCCGGCATGCTCGAGGCCGGCAAGCAGTTCCGCCGGGTCAACGGACACCTGCACCTACCGCAGCTGCGCGCCGCGCTCGACGCCGAGATCTCCGGAACTGTCGCACCCGCAGTGCATGATGATCAGGTCGTCGCAGCCTGACGCACAACGGGCCGCCGCCGAAGTTCTACGGGACTCGGGACATCCTCCTCTCCGCGTGGCAGGGGCCGAGTTGACCAGGATCCTTACGACAGAAGACGC
>DATADC010000026.1:0-20459 GCA_036258735.1 Candidatus Limnocylindria bacterium | reverse complement strand
ACCTTGTAGGAGAGCAGGGCACACTTCAGCCGCGCCGGACCGATCGGGACGCCCAGCTCGTCCAGCAGCTCCTTGGGATCCATGGCGCGCAGCTCGTCGAGCGACCTGCCGCGGAGCCCATCGGTCAGGATGGAGGCCGATGCCTGACTGATGGCGCAGCCGCGGCCGTCGAAGGCGACGTCGGCCACGCGCTGCCGCGGATCGTCCAGGCGCAGCCACATGCTCATCTCGTCACCGCAGGTCGGGTTGGAGTCGGCGAAATGCAGGTCGTGCGGGTCCAGTACGCCCTTGTTGTGCGGGTTGCGATAGTGCTCCAGGATGAAGTCGCGGTACAGGTTGTCCATCGGTCCGGCCGGGCGTCAGGCGCCGAAGAGCTGCTGGGTCGCCCGCACGGCGGCGCCGAGGGCCTCGACGTCGTCGGTGTCGTTGTAGACGTAGAAGCTGGCGCGCGTGGTGGCCGGAATGTCGTAACGGAGCATGACCGGCTGGGCGCAGTGGTGGCCGGCGCGCACGGCCACGCCCTCGTGGTCGAACACCGTCGCCACGTCGTGCGGGTGCACCCCGTCGATGACGAAGCTGATGACGCCGGCATGCACTTCGGCGTCGTCCGGTCCCAGGCATGTGACGCCGGGGATCTCGCGCAACTCCGCCCATGACCGCTCGAACAGGTAGCGTTCGTGCTCGCGCACGGCGTCCATGCCCAGCGCCTCGAGATAGTCGATCGCCGCCCCCAGACCGATGGCCTCGGCAATGGCCGGCGTGCCCGCCTCGAAGCGGTATGGCACCTCGTTGAAGTCGGCCCCCTCGAGCGTGACGCGGGTGATCATGCTGCCCCCCGTCATGAACGGTGGCATGGCGTCCAGCAGCTCGCGGCGGCCCCACAGGGCGCCGATGCCGGACGGGCCCAGCATCTTGTGCCCCGACAGCGCCAGGAAGTCACAGCCCAGGTCCGTCACGTCCACTGGCATGTGCGGCACCGACTGCGCGGCGTCCAGCAGCACCAGCGCGCCCGCGGCATGCGCCATGCGGATGATGTCGCGGACGGGGGTGATTGTGCCCAGCGCGTTGCTGACCTGGGAGACGGCGACAAGCCGGGGCTCGGCCGCCAGCTTGGCGCGCAGGTCGTCGAGGTCCAGCCGACCGTCGTCGGTGATCGCCACGTACTCGAGCTTCGCGCCAACCTCGGTGGTCAGCTGCTGCCACGGAACGATGTTGGCGTGGTGCTCCAGCTGGGTGGTGACCACCACGTCGCCGGCGGCGATATTGGCCCGGCCCCACGAGTAGGCCACCAGGTTGATGGCCTCGGTGGCGTTGCGGACGAAGACGACCTCCCGCTCGGACGGCGCGCCGATGAAGGCGGCCACCTTGCGGCGCGCTCCCTCGAAGCGCTGCGTGGCGTCCTCGGACAGCTCGTAGATGCCGCGGTGCACGTTGGCGTAGTGGTGCGCGTAGGCGTCGGCCAGCGCATCGATGACCGCGCGCGGCTTGGGCGCGCTGGCGGCGGCGTCCAGGAAGACGAGGCGCTTGCCCTGTCGCGTCGGCGTCTCGAAGACCGGGAAGTCGGCTCGCAGCGCAGCCCCAGAGAACGCACCCGGGACGGCAGGACGGGTGGCCGGCTGGATGGCCATGCGCCTAGTTTAGACCTGCTCCGCCACGGGCTCGGCGACCTCGTCGCCCACGCCGCCGGGCAGGCCGACCTGCTGGCGCACCCAATCGTAGCCGTTGGCCTCGAGCTGATGCGAGAGCTCCTGGCCGCCGGACATCACGATCCGGCCGTCCAGCAGGACGTGCACGAACTGGGGCTTCACGTAGTTCAGCATGCGCTGGTAGTGGGTGATCAGCAGCACGCCCATCTCCGGGGAGAGGGAGGCGTTGATGCCGTCGGCCACGTTGCGCAGCGCGTCGATGTCCAGTCCCGAGTCGGTCTCGTCAAGGATCGCCATCTTCGGTCCTACCACGGCCATCTGGAGCATCTCCAGGCGCTTCTTCTCGCCCCCGGAGAAGCCATCGTTGACGTAGCGCGACGCGAACGCCGGGTCGATGTGGAGGAGGGCCATCTTCTCCTCCATGAGCCTGCGGAACCTCGCCAGCGGGATGCCCGTGTACTTGACCGCACTGGCCCCCGTCTCGTCGGCGGGCTTGGGATGGTGGACGGCGTTGTAGATGTTGCGCAGGAAGCTGGCCACCGTCACGCCCGGGATGGCACTTGGATATTGGAAGGCGAGGAACAGCCCGGCCCGCGCCCGTTTGTCCGGAGAGAGGCCCAGGATGTCGTTGCCCTGCCAGCTGACGCTCCCGCCGTCGACGTGGTAGTCGGGATGGCCCAGCAGCGTGTAGGCCAGGCTGGTCTTGCCCGATCCGTTGGGGCCCATCAGGGCGTGGACCTCCCCCTGCCTGACGGTCAGGGTCAGCCCCTTGAGGATCTTCTTGCCAGCGATGCTCACCTCGAGGTCGCGGATCTCCAGTTGATCGGTCATGCGTGCGTGGTACCTGCTTCGGTGGATGGAGCGGCGCGGGCCGGCGCGGTCGGGCCGCCCGCCGTGGTTGCGTTCAGCTGAGCGTGCTGCGCGGCGTGTCGCCGCCGCACGGCCATCGGATAGGGCGGGCCGCCGGCGGTGGCGACAACGTCGGCCAGGCTGGTGGAGGCGAGGGTGCTCGCCAGCGAGTCATGGACCCGCACGAACACCTCGTGCACGCTGCAGTCCTGCGGCCGGTCGCAGACCTCCAGGTTGTCGGGCCCCGCGCAAGGCATCTCCAGGACGGGACCGTCCAACGCGCGAACGGCCTCGACCAGGCTGATCTCCCTTGCCGGACGAGCCAGGCGGTAGCCGCCGGCCTTGCCGCGGGTGGCCGTTACGAGCGACGCGCGGCGCAGGTCGCGGACCAGCTGCTCGAGGTAGGCGTGCGGCAGCTTCTCGCTGCGCGCGACGGTCGCCAGGGATTGCGGGCCCTGGCCCTCGGCACGAGCCAGCGCCACCAGGATGCGGATGCCGTACTCGGCGCGCGTCGAGAGCCTCATGGCAGCTCCACCACCACTTGGCCGTCCTCGACGCGGGTGGCATAGGCGTTCACCGGCCGCACCGGCGGCAGCGCCAGCACGCGCCCGGTGAACAGGTCGAAGCGTCCGCCATGCCGCGGGCACTCGACCGCGTTGTCGTCCAGCTCGCCCTCACCCAGCACGCCACCGTCGTGGGTGCACACGTTGTCGATGGCTCCCCACTCGCCATCCTCGGTCAGCCCGATGCACAGCGAGCGGCCGGCGACCTCCACGACCCGGACCGTCCCCGGGGTCACCGCCGCGGCCTCCAGGTCGGTCGCGAAGCCCGAGCGCACGGTGGTCATGCGGCGACCCCACCGTCGAGCAGGTCGTCGTCCGCCACGCCGATGCGGGGCGCGAGCGCAGCAAGCACGCGGCGCCGGATCGTCTCCGATGGGATCTGCGAGAGCACCTGCTCGAAGAAGCCGCGCACGATCATGCGCTCCGCCTCGTGCGGGGTGAGGCCGCGGGTCTGCGCATAGAAGCGCTGTACCGGGTCGATGGCGCCCGCCGTCGCCCCATGGCCGCATCGCAGGATGTCGTTGGTCTCGATCTCGAGCACCGGGATCGGCTCCGCGCCGGCGTTCGGGCTCAGCAGCAGGTTGCGGCACTCCTGGTAGCTGCTCGTGCCCTTGGCCTCGCGCTCCACGCGGGTCACGCCGTAGAACGCGGCCCGCGCCTCGTCGTAGAGAGCGGACACGTACAGCAGGTCCGAGGTGGTGTGGCTGGCGATCAAATCCTGCAGGCTGTTGATGTCGATGTGCTGCTTGGCTCCGGCGGCCAGCAGGCCAAGCAGGCGGGAGGTCCCGCCCTTGCCGCTCATGCGCACGTCAAGCCCGACCTTGGTGACCAATGAGCCGACTTGCGCGTCCAGGGTGGTCACCTCGGCGTCCTGGCCGACGTCGACCCGCTTGGCGCCGATGTTCCAGGTCGCGTCTCCCAGCCGCTGCAGGCTGGCGTAGCGCACCCGAGCGCCCGGGCCGGCCACCAGGTCGACCACGCCGCCGTACCAGGCGGCTTCGCCGTCGGGCGAGTCGACCTCCTCCAGAAGCGCGAGGTCGCTACCTTGCTCCGCCACCACCACGGTCAGCGGGAACCACGCCGCTCCGCCGGGCATGGCCGCGCGGGCGACGAGCGTCTGATCGACCCGCACGTCGGCGGGAACATACAGGAAGGTTCCACCGGTCCAGGCGGCGTGGGCCAGCGCCCAGAAGTGCTCCTGCGGCGGTCGCGTGTCGCGCGCAACCAGGAAGCGGCGAACCAGCTGCGGATGCGTCCGAACGGCGTCGCGCAGGTCAGCGAAGACCACACCGGCGTCGGCGAGGTGGGCCGGGAGCTCGACCTCCACTCGCGGCGCGTCCACCAGCAGGCCGGCGTCGCGTGGCAGGCCGTCGAGCGAGGTGCGCCGCCACTCTTCCTCCTGGCCGCTGGGCCACGGCGCCGCTTCGGCACGGCGCCACCAGCCGGCGCGCAGCTCACGCAGCCAATCGGGCTCGTCCAGCCGCGCGGAGACGGCGCTGACGGCCTCCGCGTCCAGCGTGGGCGCGGCCGTATCGGTCCTGAGCGCCATCGCTCCTAGCCGACCGCGCCTTCCATCTGGAGCTGGATGAGGCGGTTCATCTCGACCGCGTACTCCATCGGCAGCTCCTTGACGATCGGCTCGATGAAGCCATTGACGATCATGGCCGACGCCTCCGCCTCGGTCAGGCCACGGCTCATCAGGTAGAAGAGCTGCTCGGAACCGACCTTGGAGACGGTGGCCTCGTGCCCGATGGTGACGTCCTCCTCGTCGATCTCCATGTACGGGTACGTGTCGCTGCGGGCCTGGTCGTCCAGGATCAGCGCGTCGCAGCGCACCGTCGACTTCGACTTCTCGCAGCCGGGGTAGACCTTGACCAGGCCTCGGTAGCTGGTGCGCCCGGTGCCCTTCGAGATCGACTTGGAGGTGATCAGGCTGGTCGTGTTGGGCGCGGCATGGATGACCTTGCCGCCCGCGTCCTGGTGCTGGCCCTCTCCGGCGAAGGCGATGGACAGCACCTCGCCGTGGGCTCGCTCGCCCAGCAGATAGATGGACGGGTACTTCATGGTGACCCGGGAGCCAAGGTTTCCGTCCACCCACTCCATCACCGCGTCCTCGTGGGCCACGGCGCGCTTGGTCACCAGGTTGTAGACGTTGTGGCTCCAGTTCTGGATGGTCGTGTAGCGGACCCGCGCGCCCTTCTTGACGATGATCTCGACCACCGCCGAGTGCAGGCTGGCGCTGGTGTACGTGGGCGCCGTGCAGCCCTCCACGTAATGGACCGATGCGCCCTCGTCGGCGATGATCAGCGTCCGCTCGAACTGGCCCACGCTCTCGGTGTTGATGCGGAAGTAGGCCTGCAGTGGCAGCTCCACGTGAACGCCGGGGGGCACGTAGATGAAGCTGCCGCCGCTCCACACCGCGGTGTTGAGCGCCGCGAGCTTGTTGTCGTTCGCCGGGATCACCGTGCCGAAGTGCTCGCGGAATAGCTCCGGATGCTCCTTGAGCGCCTGGTCGGTGCCCAGGAAGATGACGCCCTGCGCTTCGAGCTCGGTGCGGATGTTGTGGTACACGACTTCGCTGTCGTACTGGCCGCCGACGCCGGCGAGGTACTTCTTCTCTGCCTCGGGGATGCCGAGCTTGTCATACGTGCGACGGATGTACTCCGGCACGTCGTCCCACGACTGCACGGCCTTGTTGGTCGGCGCGGCGTAGTAGTAGATGTCCTGGAAATCGATACCCGACAGGTCCGCGCCCCAGGTCGGCGTGGGACGCGACTCGAAATGGCGATACGCCTTGAGCCGCAGGTTGGTCATCCACTCCGGCTCGCCTTTGAAGCGGCTGATCTCCTCGACGACCTCGGCGTTCAGCCCCTTGCGCATGATGTTGAGGGGCACCATCTCCGGGTCGTGCCAGCCGTACTTGTAGGTGTCCGGGATCTGTGTCAGGGCGGGGTTCGGAAGGGCCATGGTTCCTCGGTTTCGCGGGTCTGCTTCCGGTGTCTGGTCCAGCGTCGGGAAATCCCGACTTAGCGGGTCGGTTTTGCCCACTCATGATCCCGCAAAGCGGCCTTCCGGTCAAATGGGCCGGTGCAGCGGCGGCCGCCGCGTTGGTCGCAGCACGGAGGGATTGGATTCCTTGCCAGATGCTGCGCATACGAGCTGCCGCCACGCTCGCGACCGGGACTTGCATGCCATTTGAAAGCCGTGACCAGCCGCTGGCCACATTTCCCGCGCCGTGCCACGCCCCCTGCCACCCGCGACCGACTTACTCGGCCTCGAGGGCGCCACGGACGGAACGGGGCAGGAGGTGCCTGTCCACGAGCAGGCGGGCTGCCGCAACGTCCACCGCACCGTCCAGGATCGCCAGCTGCCCCACACGGTCGCCGACGAGGTAGCCGATGACCCCGGGCAGCACGTCGACTTCCGGCGCGCCGGGGGCGGCCCAGCCGACCGCGTCCAGCTTGGCGCCGGCGAACTCGCTGAAGATCCACGGAGCCCGAGTGGGCGGCAGCGGCGCGCCTGCGATGGCCAGCCCAGCGCGCTCGCCCGAATCGCGCGCCGCGTGCCAGTGCTCAACGCGGGGTCGGTTCCCCGTGCGCGCCACGTCGCCTGCGGCGTAGAGACGCGGTATCGAGGTCTGCTGCGAGCCGTCCACAACAACGCCGTCGTCCACCTCCAGCCCCGCCGACACGGCCAGCTCGACCCGCGGCTGCACGCCTACCCCGGCAACCACCAGCTCGGCCGCCACGCCGTCGAGCGACGTGATGGCCGCGCCGAATCGCACGTGGACTCCCACGGTGCGGAGGCGCTCGGTGGCCCAGGCGCTGACGGCCGCTCCGAAGGCGCCGCCCCACAACTGGTCGCTGGCGCACAGCAGCGTCACGGCGACCTTGCGCTCCGCCAGTGCGGCACTGGCCTCGACGCCGATGAACCCGCCGCCCACCACGACCGCGCTTGCGCCTGGCTCGGCGGCGTCGCGGATGGCGCGCGCATCGGCGACCGTGCGGAGCAGGCGCGCCCGTTCGCCCCCCGGCACGTCGAGCGCGCGAGGCTCGGCGCCGGTTGCGAGCAGGCAGGCGCCATAGCGCAACCGGGTCCCGCCGTCGAGCTCCGCCAGCCGGGCAACGGGGTCGAGGGACACGACGCGGGAGCCCAGCAGCAGCTCCACGCCGCGCCGCTCGTACCACGCCAGGGGTTCGGCGAGCAGCAGGTCGTCGGGCAGGGCGTCGCGCAACAGCTCCTTCGAGAGCGGCGGCCGGTTGTAGGGCGGCAGCCCCTCGTCGCCCACCAGGACGACGGATCCCGAGAAGCCCGCCCGCCGCAGGCCGCGAGCGCACCGGGCGGCGGCGACGCCGCCGCCGATCAGAAGGGCGTCGACATGGCGCGGCTCCATCGGGCCATCCTAGGTCGCCGCCGTTGACACCGCCGGGCGCCAGCGGTTACGGTCGCGCGAACCTGGACCCGCAGGCGAAAGGAGCCGAACCGATGAGCACCGTCTCGTTCGCGCGCCCACGCCTGCCAGAGGCTCCGCACCGGCTCTGAGCCACCGAGCCTCACCAACAGGCTCGCGTCGGGCGCGCTCCACCCGCCCAGCTCAGCAACCGTCGAGTGGAGAACCACCCTTGAGTACAGCATCCGCTGCCGCGGTGAGCGCCGCGGCCCCCGCCACGCTGTCCGGAACCATCCTCCGGGCGCGCAGCGGCTTCTACACGGTCCGCGCCGACGACGGCCGCGACCTCGAGTGCCGGCTGCGAGGCCGGGTCAAGAAGGAACAGCAGGCGACTGACCTGGCGGTCATCGGCGATCGCGTGCGGGTCACGGCCTTGGCCGACGGCACAGGGATGATCGAGGAGGTCGAGCCGCGCCGCAGCCGGTTCAGCCGCCGCCAGCCGGGTCCGCGCGGCACTTGGAAGGAGGACATGCTGGTCGCCAACGTCGACCAGGTGCTCGCCGTCTTCGCCTGCGCCGATCCGATGCCACACCTGCGCATGCTCGATCGCTTCCTGGTCGTTGCCGAGCACAACGAGGTCCAAGCCGTGATCGTGGCCAACAAGGTCGACCTCGTGGGCGTCGACCGCGCCAGCGTCCTCTTCGGCCTCTACGAGGACATCGGCTACGAGGTCCACTACGTTTCGGCTCGCGAAGGCATCGGCATTGAGGGGCTGGCCGATCGGCTGGCGGGCATGACCAGCGTGGTGGCCGGTCCGTCCGGCGTCGGGAAGTCGACGCTGCTCAACGCGGTGCAGCCCGGCCTGCGGCTGGCCACCGGCGACGTCAGCGAGGCGCTGCACAAGGGTCGTCACACGACCACCTCGGCCGAGCTGCATGCCCTGGCGCTTCCCGGCGGCGGCTACGTGGCCGATACGCCCGGCCTCCGTGAGCTGGGCCTGTGGCAGATCCCGCTGGACGAGCTGGCGTGGTGCTTCCCCGAGTTCGTGGCACATCTGGGCAGCTGCGGCTTCAACGACTGCCGCCACCTGCACGAGCCGCGCTGCGCCGTCCGGGCCGCCGTGGACGCCGGCCACGTGCCGCCCGAGCGATACGACTCCTACCGCCGGCTGATGCTCGCCCAGGAATAGGCGCGCCGCAACAACCGGAGGCTGCCCGTTCGTCTTGGGCGGCGAACGAGCCAAGCCGGGGCACGAGGTCCGGCGCTCGGACCTGGAGGCTTGCACCCATGCCGCGCCGAGCCCGATATGCCGCCGCCCTCCTCAGCCTTGGCCTGCTCCTGGCCGCCATCCCGGCCGCGACCGGCGCACGCGTGGACGACTGGGCGCGCGTCGTGCGCTCGCGGCACGCGGGGGCAACGTTCGTCCACGTAACCGGCTGCGAGCAGCTGGAGGTGTACGTCAGCGCCATGGACGGCAAGTTCGTCAATCGCCATGCGGCGGTGAACAAGCAGGGCCTGGTGGGCGTGCTCGTCGTGGCGCGCGACGCCTGCGCCGCGATCGGGCCCAAGGGCTACCCGGTCACGTACAGCGCCGATGGCATGTCGTTCGACAGCCTGCGCAGCAGCGCCCGATTCGACTCGGCCGCGGTGACGGCCACCCTGCCCGGCACAGACTCGAACGGCGACGCGGTCGAGATCGCCGTGGAAATTGCCTGGCAGCCGACTGCCGCGTTCGAGCGCAGCCGGGTCAGCGGGCAAGGCTGGTTCCCGCCGGAGGAGAAGCACGGCGCACGGGTCAACACCTTCTCGCACACCGGTATGGCGCCGGCCGTCGCGTGGGGATCAGTCGCCGTCGACGGGCGCGTCCTGGAGCTGGCGCCCACGCTGGACGCCAGCCTGGAGCAGGTGCGCTACGCCTGCAAGGTGATCCAGCACCCCAACGGCGGCTTCGACGTCGACTGCTGAGGGCTAGAGGATGCCACGCTCCTCGAAGACCGCCTCAGCCTCGTCGCCCTGGCCATAGAGAGCCTCGGCGCGGGCCACGATGCGCTTGGCCAGGTGCGGCATGGTCGTCCCCGTCCAGCCGAACTGCGCCGCCAGCACGGCCGTGTCGGCGCGCACCTGCCCGATGGCGTGGTGCAGGTCGTACAAGGCTCGCGACCAGATGCGGCCGTCGGCGTGCACCTGGCCGACCAGGTCGTCGGGATAGGTCAGGTCCTGATCGATGCGCCGCAGACAGATGCCGTTGGCCGGGTTCGAGTCGTAGCTAGTGGCGTCCCACTTGGCGATGCACGCCTCGTCAAACTGCGGCCCAAGCCCGAACTGGGCCATCACCTTCTTGCTGACCGTGAAGGCCCAGTAGTCGCCGAAACCCTCGCTGATGGCACCGGCCTCCGCCGAGCTGAAGAACGTGTCGGACTGGCTGAAGTGAATCTGGTGCCCCAGCTCGTGCAGGATCACGTCACCGTCCTCGGCGTCGTCCACCCCGCCCTTGCCGAAGCGCATCTCGTCACGCGGGTGGGTGGTCGCGAACGAGTTGTCGATGCCCCACTGGTTGATGCGGACCCGCTGCCGATCGGCGTTGACAGCGGGAAAGGCACCGGTGCCGAAGCCCAGCGAGCGCAGGTATTGCTGCGACTTGGTGACCCACCAGTAGGCCATCACCTGCTCGAACCGGTCGTCACGACGGGTGTAGAAGTAGGTGCAGTCCGTCTCGTAGGCGGGATCGCCCGTCTCGGAGACGACGACCGCCCACCTGCCGCGCAGGTAACCGGAGCCGTCCAGCCCGGTGAGCTTCACCGTGACGCGCTCGGCGTTGAGGACCGCCTGGTCGGAATCCTTGCGGTCCCGCAACGTGTTATCCCCGGTCGTGGCAACCGGATTCGGGATGAAGACCTTTCCCAGGACGGTCTCGCACGGCGGTGGCGGTTGCTTGGCCTGAGCGACGGCCGAGCTTACGATCAGTGTCATGACCAGCAGGACGGGCGTGAGCCTGCGCGCGGACCGGGAAACGGGCATCTGGGCTGAACCTCCTGGGCTGAGGAGTGAAGCGGGCGGCGCAGCGACGCTACGCCGCGTCGCCCGCCACGTCAACGTTCAGCCTTCAGCGCACGCTGCCGAACGCGTATCCTCGCGCTCACCGACGGAGGAGTGGCGTGGCCCGCGACGAGAAGCTGGACCTTTTGCATCGCGTTCCGCTGTTCAGCAGCTTTGACCGCCGGCGCCTCGAACGCCTCGGCCAGCTGGCTGACGAGGTGGACGTGCCGGCCGGAAAGGTCCTCATGCGCCAGGGAGAGACCGGGTCGGACATGATGGTGCTGGTGCGAGGCAGCGTCTCGGTGGAGCGCGACGGCAGGCGGCTCAACACGCTGGGCGCCGGTGACTTCTTCGGCGAGATCGCCCTCGTCGACGGGGGCCCGCGGACGGCGACTGTTACGACCGAGGAGCCGTCGAGCGTGCTGGTGATCAGCCACCGGGACTTCCACTCGATGATGGAAGAGTTCCCGGAGGTGGCGAGCCAGGTGATGAACGCCCTGGCCAACCGCGTCCGCCACCTCGACCCGGACGCCGCGAACTAGGCGGGCGGCAGCTCTCCGGCAGCGATCACCCACATGGCCGCCGCGGCGCCCTGCGCATATGCGGCGACCCGCTCGGCGTCGACGTTATCGAGCGTGTCACAGGCCAGGTGGTAGCACGGGTCCAGCGGCTCGCCGGCCTCACCGCCGAACGCGGCCGCCTGGTCCGTGGTCTTCTCCTCGCTGGCGCCCGAGAAGATGCCGCCGGTCGGCACGCCGGCCTCCTGGAAGAAGAAGTGGTCCGAGCCGGTGCCCAGGTCCTGTGGGTGGGCGCCGATGCCCTGTGCCTCGAGGTACGCCGCCAGGAACGCGGTGATGTCGCTCGAGCCGCTGGCCGCGCCCGCGTTGCTGTACACGATCGGCACGCCGTTAACCGAGCCGAGCATGTCGAGGTTGATGTACGCCGCGATCTCGTCGATATCCTCGGGCACCAGGCCGGTGACGTAGTCGCGCGAGCCGTGCAGGCCGAACTCCTCGGCGGCCCAGAACCCCACCCGCACGGTCCCCGGATGGCCGGCGTCCACGAGCAGGTGCGCGACCTCCAGCGCGGCCGCCACGCCAGATCCGTTGTCGTTGATGCCGGGCCCGTCAAGCACCGAGTCGAGGTGCCCGCCGACCATGACCACCGGGCCTTCCGAGCCGTGCTCCGCGACGACGTTGCGCACCGTGGCGGTGCCGATCTCGGTATCGACGCTGATGCGCACCTCGGCACCGTCCTCGGCGGCCTCGGCGAGGGCATCGCCGACCTCGTCCACGACCGATAGGACCGGGATCTCGATCTGGTCGGGGAAGAGCAGCGTCGGACGGCGGGCCTCTCCCGGCTCCCAATCCTCGTTCGCCACCACGAGCCCTGCCGCACCCGCTTCCTGGGCATGGAGCACCGTGTCGCGCCGCAGGCACGGGCCCGGTGGCGTCAGCGCGATCGCTCCATCGGGGAACTCGTCCCAGTCGGCCTCGGAGCAGCCCTGATCGCCCTCGCCCCCGGCGGAGTCGGGGAAGCCGACGGTCGCCACCGGCGCCGTCACCTCTCCATCGGCCGAGTAGATCATGGCGTGCGTGTGGTCCCCGGCCGCAAAGGCCGGACCGCCCTGGCTGACCGTCAACGTGCCGCCAGGCAGCTCGGCAAAGGTGTCCATCTCGAATTCCGGCGTGCTGACCTCGTAGCCGATGGCCCGAAGCTCGCCGACGACGTAGTCCACCGATGCGTCATAGCCGGGAGTGCCCGAGGTCCGAATGCCGCCGTGCTCCGCGGCGATGGCATTCAGCGCCTCCAGGTGGCGACGGATCGCCGGAGCGGCGATGTCGCCGCCGAGGTCGATGGAGGACAGCGTATACGCCGACGCGCTGGCGGCCGCAGGCCCCGATTCGGCGTCCGTGGAAGGCTCCGCCGAGCTCGTGGCGGCGCCGGATGGCAGGATCGTTCCGCACCCGGCCAGTCCCAGGACGAGCCAGGCGCAGAGCGGCACGAGGCCGCGCCGGGGCGGCCGCATCGGTCTGGGGCTCATGTGCCCTTGGTTACTCCGACATGGCCGCCGAGGTTCGATGGACGGCCTTGGCGGCGCAGTGCTGCGGCGCTAGAATGCCGTCGCCAGCGGGAGTAACTCAGTTGGCAGAGTGTCTGCTTCCCAAGCAGAATGTCGCGGGTTCGAATCCCGTCTCCCGCTCCATCCTTCCCCTCCGCCCGCGCCACCTGAGCGGCCTTGGGCCATGTTTCGCATTGACGGCTTGACATCCCGTGGCAGAATGGCGGGCGATTCCCGATGAAGTAGGTCAACATGCCTAAATTGAGCAGGTTATCCCGGTTGGTCTTCATTTGGAGACATGCTGTCGCCGCCGTTTGGGTAAGCACCGCACTCATAGTGGCCGCCTGCTCGCCCACCGCCGAGGGCGCGTCGGGCACCACCGTCCGCCTGGGCTACTTCCCCAACATCACCCACGCTACGGCCATCGTGGGGCTCGAGCGCGGCCTCTTCGCCGACGCGCTCGGGGATGGCGTGCGGCTCGAGCTGCACACCTTCAACGCCGGTGGCGACGCGATCGAGGCCATCTTCAGCGGCGCGCTGGACGCCAGCTACATCGGCCCCAATCCAGCCCTGAACGCGTTCGCGGAATCCAATGGTCAGGCCATTCGGATCATCTCGGGGGCTACGTCGGGCGGCGCCGCGCTGGTCGTACGCCAGGAGATCACTTCGCCGGAGCAGTTGGCCGGCGCCCGGCTCGCTTCGCCACAGCTCGGGAACACCCAGGACGTCGCCCTTCGCGCATGGCTGGCGGAGCAGGGGTATGAGACGACGCTGGAGGGTGGCGGCGACGTCGAGATCCTGCCGCAGGCCAACGGGGACATTCTGACCGCCTTCGGCGCCGTCGAGCTCGCCGGCGCCTGGGTCCCCGAGCCGTGGGCGACCAGGATGGTCGAGGAGGCCGGAGGGCACGTGCTGGTTGATGAGGCCGAGCTGTGGCCGGACGGCGACTTCGTGACGACCCACCTGATCGTCGCTACACAGTTCCTCGAGGACCACCCCGACGTGGTGAAGGACCTCCTGGTCGGGCAGGTAGAGGCCAACGGCTTCGTCAATGCGGAGCCCGAGGAGTCGCAGCGCATGGTGCGCCAGGCCATCGCCGAGCTGACCGGCTCCGAGCTCGACGCCGATGTCGTGGCAGCCGCGTGGGACAAGCTGACCTTTACCAATGACCCCATCGCCTCCTCCCTGGCCGAATCGGCCGCCGATGCACAGGCGCTCGGCCTGCTGGAAGAGCGCAGCTTTGACGGCATCTATGACCTGACGCTGCTGAACGAGGTCCTCGTCGCAGCCGGCGAAGACCTGGTCCCGCAGCCATGACCGTCATGCCGGCGGCGCGCCCGGCAAGCGTCGCCGCACCCCTGAACGCCGACTTCCCGACGCCTGCCGTCGCGGTGCGCGGCGTGAACAAGGTCTACGGCCCCGCAGGCAACCAGGTGCTCGCACTGCGCGACATCAGCCTGGCGGTCGCTCCGGGCGAATTCGTGTGCCTGGTCGGTGCATCGGGCTGCGGCAAGTCGACGCTGCTCAACATCGTTGCCGGCCTCGACCGGCCGGCGGGCGGCGAGGTCCAGATCGTGGGTCGGCGGGCGATGCTCTTCCAGGAGGCCGGTCTCTTCCCGTGGTTGACCGCGGCGGCCAACGTGGAGCTTGCGCTGCGCCTGGCCGGCAGGCCCGCCGCGGAGCGCCGGACGGAGGCGGAGCGCCTGCTGAGGACCGTTCGTCTGGACGGCTTCGCGGACAAGCGTCCGCACGAGCTGAGCGGCGGGATGCGGCAGCGCGTGGCACTGGCGCGCGCCTTCGCCCAGTCGGCGGACATCCTGTTCATGGACGAGCCGTTCGGCTCGCTGGACGCCATGACCCGCGATCTGCTGCACGACGAGCTCGAGGCGCTGTGGGCGGACCGAGGGTTCAGCGTGCTGTTCGTCACCCACGACGTACGCGAGGCCGTCCGCCTGGGTGATCGGGTCCTGGTCCTCACCAGTCGCCCGGGCAGCGTGGCCGCCGAGTTCGCGGTCGACATCCCACGGCCGCGCAGGGTCGGCGACCCGCGCGAGACGGGCCTGGTGGCCGCTATCACCGATCGTCTCAGGAGGGAGGTGCGCGGCCATGCCGAGGACTGATCGCGCCGTCACAGACCTGGAGCTGGCCGGAATCGACGCGCTCGACATGCCGATCAGCGCCCGCCAGCGCGTGGCGTGGCGGTTGTGGCGCGCCACGTGGCCGCTAGCGCTGGCCGCGGTCGTAGTCATCGCCGCCTGGCAGCTGGTTGTGCTGAGCGGCTGGCGGCCACCGTGGGCGCTCCCCGGTCCGCTGCCCGTTGCAGAGCGGCTGGTGGAGGATCTGGCCAACGGGGCGATCCTTGCCGCGGCCGTCACCACCCTGGGCCGTATCGCCGTCGGGTTCGCGCTCGCCCTGCTGATCGGCACGCTGATCGGCCTGGCGATCGTGCGCTGGCGCGTGCTTCGCGCGGCAGTGGCATCGCTTATCACCGGCCTCCAGACCATGCCGTCCATCGCCTGGTTCCCGCTCGCCATCCTCCTGTTCGGCCTGACCGAGCAGGCGATCCTGTTCGTGGTGGTGCTCGGCGCGGCCCCTTCGGTCGCGAACGGCGTCATATCCGGCGTCGACAACGTCCCGCGCCTCCTGCTGCGCGCCGGGCGCATGCTGGGCGCGCGCGGCCTCAACGCGTACCGGTTCGTGATTCTGCCGGCCGCGCTGCCGTCGTTCATCGGCGGCCTCAAGCAGGCCTGGGCGTTCGCCTGGCGTTCGCTGATGGCCGGCGAGCTGCTGGTGATCATCGCCAGCCAGCCGTCGCTGGGTGTGCGCCTTCAGCTGTCGCGCGAGCTGAATGATGCCGAGGGCCTGCTGGCAAGCATGCTCGTCATCTTGGTCATTGGGATCGTTGTCGACGCGGCCCTCTTCGGGAACGCGGAACGGGCGATCCGCCGGCGCTGGGGGCTGCTGGAGGCGATCTGAATCGGCTCAGGCGCCCCGGCGACGATCGCCCCCGGTCCGCGAACCGCGCACCCGACCGAGCGAGACCCACGCCTCCGGGTCGCGGGTCAGCCGGCGGACCTGAGCCGGCAGGCGGCCGTCCACGAGATCCTGCACCGAGGTCGACTCCAGGAGCTCGCGCAGGCTGGCCCGCACGGCGATCCACACGTCGCGCAGGTGCGCGGCCGCGCCGCGGTACTCGACCTCTTCCGGCCTCGAGCCGCGCACGTTGGCCATCGGGCCATCCACGGCGCGGATCACGTCGGCCAGGCTGATGTCGGCGGCAGGCCTGGCGAGCCGGAACCCACCGTGCGCGCCGCGCTGGCTCTGAACGATGCCCACGTGCTTGAGCTCCAGCAGGATGGTCTCGAGGAACTCCATTGGAATGACCTGCGCGGCGGCGATCCGCTCGCGGTTGAGGGTCTCGCCGGCGACCGCCAGCTCCGCGACCGCGCGCAGGGCGTAGTCAGCCTTGGCCGAGACGCGCATCGGCTCAGATGGCCCGCACGCGGTTGTTGCGCGCGTTGTGCTCGAGCTCGGCCAGGCCCAGCGCCTCCAGGAGCGGCGGCAGGTACATGCCGAAGCGCCCGCGATAGCCCTTGCGCAGCCCGTACCAGCCGCCGACCGGATTGTCGGGGGAGCGCCCCCAGGCCTCGACCGTGCCGGGATCCGCGTCCTTCTGCTCGTCGGCGGCGCCGAGCGGCACCCAATCGCCCTGCTCCTTGAGCCACGCGTGAAGGTCGTCGATCGCGCGCAGGTGGTAACGCAGCTGGGTGGAGCCGACCTGGCACACCAGGGCCGGCGGATCGGCTGCCTCGTCTCGCCACATCTCGTACTCGCTCGTCCCGGGCGGCGTCTTCAGCCGCCATGGGCGGTCCCTGGTGCCGTCGCCGATCGCCGTCACGCTCGCCCTCCTCGCCCTCCGCGCCGCACGCCCCCTTCGGGCATTATTCAGGACGGTGACAACACCGGCCGAGACGCTGGTCATCGATGCCGCCACCGTGCGGCGGCTGCTGCCCATGGACCGCTGCATCGACGTTATGCATGAGGCGCTGTCCACCCTTGCCCGCGGCGACGCCGTCAACCCGCTGCGCTCCATCCTCGGACTTCCCCTCGAGGGCACCGCGCTGGCTTTGATGCCGGGAGCCATCAAGGATCCGCCCGCCTTCGGCGTCAAGGTCATCTCGTTGTACCCGCACAACCGGGAGGTCGGGCTGGAGACCCACCAGGGCGTGGTGCTGCTGTTCGAGGCCGAGCACGGCCAGCCGGTCGCGCTCGTCGACGCCAGCGAGGTGACCGCACTTCGCACCGCAGCGGTCAGCGGCGCGGCCACGCGTGCCCTCGCCCGGGCTGAGGCGGACGACCTGGCGATCATCGGCTCCGGCACGCAGGCCCGCACGCACCTGGACGCGATGCTGGCCGTGCGCCCGGTCGGCCGGGTCCGCGCCTGGAGCCCGAACCGCGAGCGCCTCGAGGCGTTCGTGTCAGCGGCACGAGGCCGGACCGGGCTGATGGTCGAGGCGGCGGCCGATCCACGATCCGCGGTCGACGGCGCCTCGCTGGTCTGCACCGTGAGCGGCGCCCGCGAGCCGGTTATCCGCGGCGAGTGGCTGGCGCCCGGCTGCCACGTCAACGCCGTGGGCTCCGCGCTGCCCACTGCCCGTGAGCTGGACGGCGCGGCCGTCCAGCGGTCGCGCCTCTTCGTCGACCGGCGCGAATCCGCGCTCAACGAGGCGGGCGACATCATGCTGGCGATGCGCGAGGGAGCCATCGGCGAGGACCACATCCTCGCCGAGCTGGGCGAGGTCCTGATCGGCAAGGCGCCGGGGCGCGTTTCGCCCCAGGACGTCACGCTGTTCAAGTCGCTTGGGCTGGCGATCGAGGACGTGGCCACCGCGCACGCCGTCATGCTTGCCGCTCGTCAGGCCGGAGCTGGTACCCCCATCGGGCTGGCGTGATTCGCCGCCTGGAGCTCGTCATCGGTCCGTCATGGACCTTGGGCTAGCCTGCGGCTCGTGATCCGTTCGGGTTTGGCCGGCGTGGCTGGCCTGGCCGTCCTGCTCGCGGCCTGCGGCACGCCGTCGAGGCCCACCGTGACGTCGGCGTCTGCGGAAGCGTCGCCTTCCCGGGTGGAGGCATCCACCGCGCCGCGGATGTCGGGGAGGGCCGCTGGCAGCGCCACGCCCGCCGCCAGCACCCCGGCGACCGGCTGGCGACGCCTGGCCGAAGCGGTCAGCGGCGTCGCGCCGCGGGAGGACCACACCTGGACCGTGAATGCGGACGGGGACGTCGCCTACCTGTTCGGTGGCCGCACGGCGGATGGCCTGGCGCTGGGCGACCTGTGGGCATTCGACCTGGCCCGGGATCGGTGGAGCAGGCTGGAGGCCGCCGGCAGCGCGCCGGCGGCGCGCTTCGGACACAACGCGGTGTGGGCGGCCGGGATCGGCCTGGTCATCTTCGGCGGTCAGGCCGGGACGGCGTTCTTCAACGACCTGTGGGCCTACGACGTCGACGCGGGCCGCTGGCGCCGGCTGCCGGCTCGCGGCGCCGTGCCGGTGGCGCGATACGGCAGCTGCGCTGCGGTGGCTCCCGACGGCCGCCTCTGGATCAGCCACGGGTTCACGGCCGAGAACCGCCGCTTCGCCGACACGCGCGCGTACGACTTCGCGACGGGTACCTGGTCGGATGAGACGCCTCCCGGTGAGGTCCCGGTCCCCCGCTGCCTGCACGGCTGCTGGTGGACCGACGACGGCAAGTTCGCGCTCTACGCCGGCCAGACCACGGGCACCTTGGCGCTGGACGACCTGTGGTTCCTGACCGTCGGCGCGGGGCGGAGCACCCACCAGTGGAGCGCCGCCTCGCTCGGGGCCGATATCGCGGCGCGCAACCTCTACGCGTCCACGCGCTTCGGCTCAGCAACCCTGGTCTTCGGCGGCCAGGCGCTGGATGGATCGAGGCTGGCCGACACGTGGCTCATCGCCACGGACGGGCGCGCAAGCGCGGTTTCGCCGGCTGGACGGCAACCCGCGCCGAGGTCGGGCGCCGAGCTCGTGGCCGATGCCGCTCGCGGCCGGGTCCTGCTCTTCGGCGGCCGGGACGCCGAGCGCGCGATGGCCGACCTCTGGCAGCTGACGCTGGACGGTAGCTAGCCCTCGCCGCTTCCTACCTGGAGCCGCTGCCGCCGCTCCCCGGCCCGGAGCTGTCGCCGTCCCCGCCACTGCCCCCGCCGGGTCCGGAGTTGTCCCCGTCGCCGTCGCCGCCACCGCCCGGGCCGGAGTTGTCGTCCGTGGGCTCGGGCGTCTCCTGGTCCTCCGTCTCGTCGGGCTTGTCCTCATCGTCTGTGGCCTCAGGGGTGCCGCTGGCGTCCGGGGACTCCGTGGGCGAGCGAGTGGGCCGGCGAGTGCTGCTTGGGGACGGGCTCGGCAACGGGCTCGGCGTCGGCGTCAGGATGGGTAGGTCGGACTCGGTCGGAAACGGGCTCGGACCGATGTGAGGCTCCTGCAGGAGCGAGGCGAGCTGGCCCACCAGGACCACCGCCACGACTGCGGCTGCCATGGTCCCGGCCACCATGGCGCCGCGCAGCATCCCAGGCGCGCCGGAGCCAAATGGCGCGAGCAGCATGGCCAGGATGCCACGACGGGGGAGGGGTTCGTCCGCGATCGCTGCCATGACCCGATCGGCGAGGCCGTGCGGTGTCTCGCCCGACGTCTCGCTCGCGTACGCCTCGAGCTCGCGGGAGATCGAGTCCACGTCATCGGGGAGCCAGCCCTCGTGGCGCGGGTCAAAGGTATGCCGGGTCACGCCGCCACCTCCGCGCCGAGGACCGGCCGCAGGCGCTCGAGGCCGCGCCGGAGGTGCGTCTTCACCGTGTTCAGCGGGCGTCCCGTGGCGCGGGCGATCTCCTCCAGCGACAGCTCACCGAAGAACCGCAGCGCCACTACCTCGCGGTAGGGCTCGCTGAGACCGGCCACCGCGAGGCGCACGCTGCGCTCGCGCTCGCCGGCCAGCATGGCGGCAACCGGGTCGGAGCCGGGAGTGCCGAGCGGCAGCTCTGGCGAAAGCTCCGCCGCCTCCCGACGCTGCCCCAGCCGGCGAAACGCCTGACGGGTTGCGATGCGCAGCAGCCACCCGCCGAGCGGCCCGTCGCCGCGGTACGTCCCCAGCGAGCGATACGCCATCAGGAAGGCCTCCTGGGCGACGTCCTCGGCGTCGTGCGGCCGGCCCAGGATTCGAAGGCAGGCGCGATACACGGCGCCCTGCTCTCGCTCCACGAGCGTGCGAAACGCCTCACGCTCGCCTGCCAGAACGGCAGCGACGAGGCCGCGGTCATCCACGGCCCCATCGTGCCACGCGACCTGTGCCACAGACACTCAGTCGTCGTCGTCCTCGTCGTCATCTCCGCCGCCGGGGCCGGAGTTGTCGTCATCGTCCCCGTCACCGGCGCCGGGGCCGGAGTTGTCGTCATCGTGGCCGTCTCCGCCGGCCGGGCCGGAGTTGCTGTTGTCTTCGACGTCCGGCGATGGGCTGGCCTCCGGCGACCCGCTGGCGGTGGCGGTAGCGGAGCTGGTCGGCTGCGCATCGTCGCTCGAGGCGCTGGCGTCGGGCGACCCGCTGGCCCCCGGCGAACCACTGGCGTCGGGCGAGCCGCTGGCCGCCGGCGAGGTCGTCCCGCCGAACATGCCGGTCGCCTGCACGCTGGGTGCGGCGCTGCGGCTGGCCTCGTGGCTTGCGCTGGGCTGCGCGCTGCCATCGGCGCTCCCGCTGGCACGAACCGCGGCGGCATCGGTGCCAGCCGGCACCGTCGTCTGCGACGCGAACACCGCGCCCGTGATCAGTAGCAGCGCTCCGGTCGCCAGGCCGAAGCCGCGAAGGAGTCGGTATCGGTCAGTCGTCTGCATTGGTCATCCTCGTTGGTTGTT
>DATADC010000025.1:0-2750 GCA_036258735.1 Candidatus Limnocylindria bacterium | reverse complement strand
CGGTGTCCCGTCGAGGCGTTCCTGCACATCGGCCGCTGCGTCTTCCGGCTCTACCGGACCTCTCAAGATCACGAGCCATCACACCTCATGCACTCAGGAGATTCATCAACTCGTGGTGACGAGTTTCCGGAGGATGATCAGCAAGATCGCAGGCATGGGAGACCACGGCATCCCCGAGAACCGGGCCCGACAGCGCGAACAGCAACGGCGTCAACAAGCCCAGCGGACACGGACGACGAAGGCCCGCTCCGACCCGGCGGAAGCCGGAGGCGGCCCGGTGCGGCGGGCCGCCGCGACGGCCTGCGGCTGGTGTGGCGGGCCGATCACCGCGCGAGCCCGGGGCCCGATCCCCAAATGGTGTTCGGCGACCTGCCGGCACCGCGCCTGGGAGTAACCCACGCTGCCGCCTCGGGCCGGGCGGCAGTGGAGATCGTCGAACGGCGCGTGCAAGTCTCCGTGCGGCAGTCAGTCATCCGACGCGACTGGCCTCAGGCCCTCGCCGATTTGGCTGCGCAGCTCGATGACGGCCGGATCTACGACCGTGACCTTGCCGGCCTGTCACTTGCCCTCGACGCCGTCCTGGCCGCCTACCACCGCCGGCACCACGTCGGCCTCCGCGCCGAGGGGCATTGTCCCATCGGGGACCCTCGAGACCGACCTCGCTGACACCTCCACCGGTGACAGCGGCCGTCTCCAAGACCACAGGACATCGGGTACGGCAGCTTGGACCCGCGGTACCACGGTGTCCTCCAGGTTCCCTCCCGTACTCCTCCGGTAGCAGCTCGCGGGGACCAGGAGAAGCTGCGGAGCCGGTGCCTCCTTCCCGCTGGTCACCGGTCCGTGCTGACTAGCGCGGAACCGGAGAAGAACAGGAGGTCGGTCCCTCATCGTCGAGGAACGCACCGCGCCCATCGTCGCCCGCGCACGGCCGCTGCCGGACGGCGACCGGCGGACCGGAATACTTGGAGGAGACGAGATGGGCGACCCCGAGTCGCTGCAGGACATGCTGACCAAGAGCCCCCTGCTGCTTACGCCCGAGGATGCGGCCAAGGTTCTCCGCATCGGCCGCACCACGGTCTACGCCCTCATGAAGGCCGGCGACCTGCGCCCGGTCCACATCGGTCGCAGCTGTCGGCTGGCCCGCGCCGAACTCGAGCGCTATGTCCGCATGCTGGAGAACCCAGTGGCGCCTGCCCAGCACCGTCGACGCAGCCAGCCGAAGTCGGCGAATCAGAGCGGGCTCTTTGATCCCGATCCCCCGGATGCGGCCTGACCTGTGCAGAGCGGGCACCGTGGTCAGACCGGTGCTGAACACTGTCCGCCGAACCATCAGGAAGAAAACGGAAAGCGGCCGGACGGCCGCCGGCCCCGGCGATCGGAGCAGCCCCATGGCGAAGCGAGGGAACGGCGAGGGTTCGATCTTCAAGCGGGCCAACGGACGGTGGTACTCGGCCCTGACCTACCGAGACGACTTCGGCGAGGTGAAGCGGCGGGAGGTCAGCGGCAGAACGCAGGCGGAGGTGCGGGCGAAGCTCCGGGAGCTGCGGGAGCGCGTCGAGGCTGGCGCCCCCGTCAAGGATGCGTCGATCACGATGGCCGCCTGGCTGGAGGACTGGACGACGAAGGCGCTGCCGGCGAGCGACCGCAAGCAGGCGACGATCGACCTGTACGCGACAATTGCTCGCAGCCATCTGGTGCCGAAGCTGGGCAGCCTGCCCCTCGACCGGCTTCGCCCCTCCGACGTGGAGGCCCTGGTGCTCGCCAAGCGCCGCGCGGGCCTTTCTGCGTCATCCGTCCGAACGATCTACGCCGTGCTCCGGGCCGCCCTTGACGTCGCGGTCCGGGACGGGCTGATCCAGCGCAACCCGGCCGCCCTGGTCAAACGCCCGGCCGTCGAGCGCAAAGACGCGGGTTACCTCTCCGCCCAGCAGGCGGAGGCGCTGCTCGAGGCAGTCCGCGGTGACCGCCTAGAGGCCCTCTACCGCGTAATGCTGGCGACCGGCCTGCGCCGCGGTGAGGCTCTGGCCCTGCACTGGCGAGACGTCGACCTCGATGCGGCCGTCGTCCGGGTGCGCTGGACGCTGTCGCGGACGTCTGCCGGGCTTGAGCTCGGCGAGCCGAAGACCGAGAAGTCGCGGCGCACCGTGCCGCTCCCCGTCCCCGCCGTCGAGACGTTGCGGGCGCACCGCAAGCGCCAGGCCGCGGAGCAGCTCGCCGCAGGCAGCCTGTGGCAGGCCAGCGGGCTCGTGTTCACGTCAGAGATCGGCACGCCGCTGGAACCGCGCAACGTCCTGCGTCGGTTCGAGGCACTGGCCGAGCGAGCCGGCCTGCGCGGCGTCCACCTGCACACGCTGCGTCACTCGGCGGCGAGCTTCCTGCTCGCCGCGGGCACGCACACGAAGGTGGTGCAGGAGCACCTTGGGCACAGCTCCTACGCCATCACGGCCGACATCTACAGCCACGTGGCCCCGGCGCAGCAGCGCGAGGCGGCCGACAAGCTCGGGCAGGCGATCCACTGGTGACGTTGCGGTGCAAACCGCGTTGCGGTTCCGGTTGCGGTGCGGTTGCTGTACTTACGCGAGAGGCGGGCCGACCCTTCCGGGCGACCCGCCTCTGACCTGCGGTTTCACTGTCGGGCTGACAGGATTTGAACCTGCGACCCCTTGACCCCCAGTCAAGTGCGCTACCAAGCTGCGCTACAGCCCGAGCGCCGGGTGGCTCGCACCGCCCGGACGCTTGCGTAGAGCAGG
>DATADC010000024.1:0-23224 GCA_036258735.1 Candidatus Limnocylindria bacterium | reverse complement strand
CGAAGACCTGCGCCTCGGTCTCCATCTCCTCGAACGACGGCGCCTCGCGGTGAATGGGCAGCGTCTCGGTGGCCTTGACCTCGCCCTTGCTGTCGATCGGGTGGCCAAGCACGTCGAACACGCGGCCCAACGTCACCTCGCCCACCGGCACCGAGATCGGTGCGCCGGTGTCCACCACGTCCAGGCCGCGGGAGAGGCCGTCGGTGGTGGACATGGCCACCGTCCGCACCCAGTTGTTGCCGAGGTGCTGCTGGACCTCGACGACCAGCGTGCCGTCCTGGCTGGCGGCGCTCGTTCCGTCCCCGCCGGCTCCGTCACCCGCGGCACGACGTGACTGGGGCGGGCGCTTGATCTCCAGCGCGTTGTAGATATCGGGCAGGTCGCCCGGCGGGAATTCCACGTCGATCACGGGCCCCGTGATCTGGATCACCTTGCCGGTGGCCATCGGTATTTCGCTCTCCTTCTCAGCCGCCCAGGGCTTCGGCCCCGGAGGCGATCTCGATCATCTCGCGGGTGATGGTTGCCTGGCGTGTCTTGTTGTAGACCAGGGTGAGGTCCTCGATCAGCTCGTTGGCGTTGTCGGTCGCGTTGCGCATGGCGATCATGCGCGCCGACTGCTCCGAGGCGTTCGCCTCCAGCACGGCGCGGTACAGGTCGATGGCGACGTAGTGCGGCAGCAGCCGGCTCAGGACCGCTTCGGGAGACGGCTCGAACAGGTAATCGTCGTTGGTGGCGGCCTCCTCGCCGCTCAGGTCCGCAGGTGAGCGCACCGGCAGGATGGTCAGCACCCGGGCCTGCTGCGCGAGCGTGGAGATGAACGCGGGGTAGACCACGCTGATCTCGTCGTAGGTCTCGGCCAGGAAGTCGTCGACCACCAGGCGCGCCACCGGCGTCACGTCGCCGAAGCTCGGCCGGTCGCCGAATCGCTGGAAGTGCGCCGCGATCGGAACGCCGGTGCGCCGGATCTGGTCGCGTCCCTTGCGCCCGATGGTGATGGCGGTCACCTCCACCGGCTCGTTCGTGCTCTCCGCCGGGGCGTGCTCGGAGATGTAGCGCAGCGCCGTCCGAACCGTGTTCGAGTCGAGGGCCCCCGCCAGCCCACGGTCCGAGGTCATGACGATGAGCCCTATGCGCCGGATCGGCCGCCGCGCCAGCAGCGGGTCGACCTCCTCGCCCACGGCGGCCGCCACGCGGGCCAGCGCGGCGTGCAGCTCGTCGGAGTACGGGCGCGCGGCCAGGATGGCGTCCTGCGCCCGCTTCATGCGGGACGCCGACATCATCTCCATGGCCCGCGTGATCTGAGCGATGTTCCGCACCGACCCGATGCGCCCGCGGATCTCCTTGAGGCTTGGCACCTAGCGCGTTCCCTCGTCCAGGCTGGCGCCCTCACCGCTTGTGGAAGCGTCGGATGGGCCGCCCGCATCCGCCTCGGCCTGGGCGGCGGCCTCGGGTCCGGCCGCCTGCTGGGGCTCGGTGGAATCGGTCGAGGGTTCGCCGGCTGGTTCGGAAGCGGCCGTCTGTGCCGTGCGCTGGCCGGCCTCCGACGGCTCCGCATCGGCCTTGCCGAAGCCGGACTGACGGCGGAACTCCCTGACTGCCTTGGTGAGCTGCTCGGTGAGCTCGTCCGAGAGCGCCTTGTCGCGCGCGATGGCGGGCAGCAGGTCCTCGTGAGTCGACTCCAGGAAGCGGTAGAAGCCGCTCTCGAACTCGGCGATGCGGGCCGACTCCACGTCGTCGAGGTAGCCGTTGGTGGCGGCCCACAGGATGGCCACCTGCTTCTCCACCGGCACCGGCGCGAACTGCGGCTGGCGGAGCGTGTAGGTCAGCTTCTCGCCGCGCGTCAGCTGGTCGCGGGTGGCCTTGTCCAGGTCTGACGCGAACTGAGCGAACGCCGCCAGCTCGCGGTACTGGGCGAGATCCAGGCGCAGCTTGCCGGCCACCTGGCGCATGGCCTTGATCTGGGCGTTCCCGCCGACCCGCGAGACGCTGATGCCGGCGTTGACGGCGGGTCGCTGGCCCTGGTTGAAGAGGTCGGTCTGCAGGAAGATCTGCCCGTCGGTGATGCTGATGACGTTGGTGGGAATGTAGGCCGACACGTCGCCGGCCTGCGTCTCGATGATCGGCAGGGCCGTCAACGACCCGCCGCCGTTGTCCTCGTTCAGCCGCGCGGCGCGCTCCAGCAGGCGCGAGTGGGCGTAGAAGATGTCACCGGGGTACGCCTCGCGGCCCGGGGGACGGCGCATCAGCAGCGAGACCTGGCGGTAGGCCCAGGCGTGCTTGGACAGATCGTCGTAGACGCAGAGGGCGTCGCGCCCGGTGTCCAGGAACTCCTCGCCCATGGCCACGCCGGCGTACGGGGCCAGGAACTGGAGCGGCGCCGGGTCGGAGGCGGCGGCCACCACCACGATGGTGTGCTCCATGGCGCCGCGCTCCTCGAGCTGTGCCACCACCTGCGCCACCGTCGACTGCTTCTGGCCGATGGCGACGTAGATGCAGACCAGGTCCTGGCCCTTCTGGTTGATGATGGTGTCGACCGCGATGGCGGTCTTGCCCGTCTGCCGGTCGCCGATGATCAGCTCGCGCTGTCCGCGCCCGATGGGGATCATGGCGTCGATGGCCTTGATGCCGGTCTGCACCGGCGTGTCCACCGGCTTGCGCACGATGACGCCGGGCGCGATGCGCTCCACCGGCCGCGTCTTGGTGGTGTCGATCGCGCCCTTGCCGTCGATCGGCTCACCCAGCGGGTTCACCACCCGCCCAATCAGCGCGTCGCCAACCGGCACCTCGACCACTCGCCCGGTGGTCTTGACCTGGTCGCCCTCGGCCAGCTGCGTGTAGTCGCCGAGCACCAACGCGCCGACCGTCTCCTCCTCGAGGTTGAAGGCCATGCCCATGATGCCGCCGGGGAACTCCAGCAGCTCGGACGCCAGCGCGCCCGACAGCCCGTAGATCTGGGCGATGCCGTCGCCGACCTCCACCACCGTGCCGACGCCGGCGACGTCGGCGCCCTCCTCGAAGCCCTTGATCTCGTCGCGGATGATCGACGTGATCTCGTCGGATCGAATCGCCATGCTCTCCTCGTCTCGTTGGGGCGGCGGTGCTAGGCCGCGGTCATGCGCGCCCGCAGCCGCTCCAGGCGGTTGCGAACGCTCGCGTCGTACAGCGTGTCGCCGATCCGAACGGCGACGCCGCCGATGAGGGACTCGTCGACGACCTCGGTCATCTCCACCCGGTCGCCGGTGATCTCCGCCAGCCGGGCGGCAAGCGCACGCCGTTGCCCGTGGTCCAGCGGCAGTGCGGTTCGCACCTCGGCCAGCTGGAGCCCGCGCTCGCGGCGGAGCAGCGCCCCGAAGTGCTCGATCATGCGCCGGATGGCACCGGGGCGGCCGCGGCGGACCATCAGCAGGACGAGGCTGAGTGCCTCGCGGCTGACGTCATTCCCGGCAATCCGCCGCATGACCACCTCCTTGCGGTGGAAGGGGATGGCGGGATGCTCCAGCAGCCGGCGCAGCTCGTCGTCCTCCAGCAGCGCGCCGAGCCGTTCGAGGTCGCGCTCCCAGGCGTCCAGCGTGCCGTCGCTGCGGCCGATGTCGAAGGCCGCCTCGGCGTAGCGCCGCGCCGCCGTCTCGCGCCTGGCCATCGGCTCAGCTGCGCTCCGTGCGCGCGGTGGACGGATGCACCTCGGTCAGGAATTCCTCCACCAGCCGGCGCTGCGTGGGGCCGTCCATCTCGCTGCGCACCAGCTTGCCGGCGGCCTGGAGCGCCAGGTCGGCCACCGTCGCCCGCAGCTCGGCCATGGCCTTCTCCTTCTCCGCGTTGATCTCCTCGCGAGCGCGGGCGGTGACCTTCTCGGCCTCTTCTCGGGCCCGCGCCACGGTTTCGGCGCGCGAGTCCTCGGCGATCTTGTTGGCGCGCGCGATCATCTCCTGCGCCTCGCGCCGCGCCTCGGTCACCGCCGCCTCGCGCTCGGCCCGGGCCAGCTCGCGGTCCCGGGCGGCGGCCTCAGCGTCCTCCAGGCCCTTCTCGATCCGCTCCTTGCGCTCGTCGAGGCGCGCGAGCAGGGGCTTGAACAGGAAGCGGTTCAGCAGGTAGAGGAGCAGCAGGAAGTTGACGATCTGGAAGGCAAGCTTCCAGACGTCGACGCCGAACTCGTTGAAGAATTCGACCACTCCCGCCTCCTACGCCACGAAGATCAGGAGCAGGCCGATGACCAGGGCGTAGATCCCGATGGCCTCGGTCAGCGCGATGCCCAGGATGTAGGGGACGAAGATCTGTCCCGCCGCATCCGGGTTGCGCCCCAGTGCCTCCATGGCCTTGCTGACCGCAATGCCCAGGCCGATGCCGGGACCGATGGCGCCGAGGCCGATGGCCAGGCCGGCTGCGATATTGCCTTCCACTTCGAGTGCTTCCTCCTAGTTGGGGTTAGACGTTGACCGCTGCGGCATCCGACGGATGCTGCTGGATGTCGGGGTTCTCCTCGTGCTCGCCCTCGTGGCCATGGCCGCCGGCATGGTGCTCGGCAATGGCCAGGGTGATGTAGGTCATGGCCAGCAGGCTGAAGACGAGCGCCTGGACGAAGCCGAACACGGCCTCCAGGCCCAGGAATGCGGCCGGGACCAGGATCGGTGCCAGAGCGACCATGGTGGCCAGCAGCACCTCGCCGGCGAAGACGTTGCCGAAGAGCCGCATTGACAGGCTGATCAACCGGCTGAGCTCGCTGATGAGGTGGATCGGGAACATGAGCGGTGCCATGTAGCGTGGCTCGCCCACCAGCTCCTTGAGGTAGCCGCCGACCCCGTTGATGCGCACCCCCCACCACACGAACACCACGAAGGCCACCATCGCCAGCCCGAGGGTGAAGTTCAGGTCCGCCGAAGCGGGCCGGATGAACGGCACCAGCGTGATCTCGCCGTGGTCCTCGTGGAGCAGCCCCACCGTGCCGACGCCGGGCAGCAGGCCGATCCAGTTGGCGATCAGGATCATCAGGAAGAACCCAAGGATCAGCGCCGCGTAGCCCCGCCAGCGGGTCGAGGAGCCGGCCACGATGGAGGTCATCCAGTCCACTGGCATCTCGATCAGGCTCTGCATCCGCCCCGGGACGAGGGCGGCGCGCCGCGAGAAGTACCAGGCTGCCAACAGCAGTGCGAGCGAGGCCAGCAGCGCACCAACCATGCTGTTGGTGAACTCGAATGGACCGATGTGGAAGAGCGGCTCCGCCTTGATGCTGACGTGGATCAGGCTGCCGCCCTCTTCCTCTGGCACGCTTAGCTCATCTCCTCATTGCGTCGCGGGCAACGTCCCAGATCGTGTACATGGCGGCGCCGACGCCCAGCACCAGGCCTACCAGTGTGAAGATCGGGAGCGTTCCGAGCCAGTTGTCGACGACCAGGCCGCCGCCCAGTCCCAGGATTACCGAGATCCCCAGCCGCAACCCCAGGTCGAAGGCGATTCCCCAAGGCGCATGAGCGCCGGAGCCTCGCTTGTCGCCGTCATCGGTCATCAGCCCGCCGGTTGGACATCGCACCGCGCTCCGGCGAACGGACGCGGATGTAGAGCCAGATTCCCACGGCTGCCGCCAGGCTTCCGACCACCAGGCCGCCGAGCGCAAGAAGCGGCGAGGTGTCCAGCATCGCGTCGAGCACGAGGCCGAGCACCACGCCTCCCACCATGGGGACCACCAGGATGAGCGTCACGTGGCCCAGGATCCTGACGAGGTCCGCAGGCGTTAGTTGCGTCATGCCGTTCGACTCACAGCGGTCGGACGCCGCGAGTATAGCCGAGCCTCCGGAGCGTGGCGAATGGCGCGCCTGGGCGCGGCGAGTTTAGGCTGGCGCCTCGGCCACCGCCCGGGTGCCGGGCAGTCCCGGCACCGGGAAGCGATCCACGATCCGCGCGACACCGTCGCGCACGCGCTCCTGGGCCGCCTCGTCGCCGCGTGCAGCAATGCCGTCGACGATCAGCCCGGCAATCGCCTCCATCTCCGCCTCGCGCATGCCGCGCCCCGTCACAGCCGGAGTGCCGACCCGAATACCCGAGCCGACCATGGGCGGGTTGGGGTCGTAGGGGATGGTGTTCTTGTTGACGGTGATGCGGACCTCGCCCAGGGCGGCATCGGCCTCCTTGCCGGTCACCCCCAGCGGGCGCACATCGACCAGCATGAGGTGGTTATCGGTCCCGCCGGAGATGATGGTTGCCCCGCGCTCGGCCAGCGCCGAAGCGAGGGCCCGGGCGTTGGCGACCGTCTGCTCCATGTCGCGGCGGAACCCGTCGCTCATGGCCTGCTTGAAGGCGACCGCCTTGGCGGCGATGACGTGCTCCAGCGGCCCGCCCTGGATGGCCGGGAAGACCGCCTTGTCGACGGCCTTGGCGTGCTCGGCGGTGCACAGGATCATGCCGCCGCGCGGCCCGCGCAGCGTCTTGTGGGTGGTGGTCGTCACGACCTGCGAGTAGGGCACGGGGGAGGGGTGGACGCCGGCTGCCACCAGGCCCGCGAAGTGGGCCATATCGGTCATCAGGATGGCGCCCACCTCATCGGCGATCCCGCGGAAGGTCGCGAAGTCCCACAGGCGCGGGTAGGCGGTGGCGCCAGTGACGATCAGCTTGGGCCGATGCTCCCGCGCCAGACTCCGCACCTGGTCCATGTCGATCAGGTGGCTCTCGGGGTCCACCGTGTAGGGGACGAAGTTGTAGTACTGCCCGCTGAAGTTCACCGGGGACCCATGGGTCAGGTGCCCGCCCTGGTCCAGGGACAGGCCCATCACCGTGTCCCCGCGCTGCAGCAGGGCGTGGTAGACGGCCATGTTGGCCTGCGCGCCGGCGTGGGGCTGGACGTTGGCGTGCTCGGCGCCGAACAGCTCCTTGGCGCGCGAGCGGGCCAGCTCCTCGCCACGATCCACGACCTCGCAGCCCCCGTAGTAGCGGCGCCCCGGGTAGCCCTCGGCGTACTTGCCGGTCAGGACGCTGCCGGTGGCCTGCAGCACGGCCAGCGAGGGGTAGCTCTCCGAGGCGATCAGCTCCAGGTGCGAGCGGGTGCGCTCCTCCTCGTCGCGGATGACCTGGTGGATCTCCGGATCCTCGGTCTCCAGCGGCGCCCAGAAGTCCATTACGGCAGTGTACCCCTCAACGTGGAGCGGCCCACGCAATGCGCTCGTCGATGTGCCGATGCAGCCGGTAGTGCGTTGGCCGGAAGCCCAGTGCCGTCCAGGACCGATGGGTCGGCAGCGACGCCGTGCGCCAATCGGTGACGCAGTGGGTCACTCCCTGGGACCGCGCCTCGTCGAAGCCGGTGGCCAGCAGGGCGCGCATCAGGCCGCGGCCGCGCGCCTCGGGAAGGGTCATGGCCAGCGCGAGGTACCAGGCGCCATCGGGCACCATCGGGTCCGGCTCTGCCGGGTAGAAGCTGGCCATGGCCAGCGCGCGGTCGTCCTCCTCGGCCAACCAGTGGCGCCCCTCCGAGCCCGACAGCTCCTCCAGCCACGAGTCGCGGTAGGTGGGAATGTCCTCGGGCAGGCTGATGGCGTAGGCGGGCGGGCGCATCAGCGCTTGGGCGATCAGCGGAAGCAGCGGCTCCAGACGGTCGATGTCCGCTGGCGCGGCGCGCCGAATGGTGACGCCCTTGGCCTCCTCCGCGGCAGGCATCCCGACCTCGCGGACCGCGTATGCCTGCATCTGGCCGAAGCCGGTGCGCATCCAGGCCGCCATCAGCTCCGGCTCGTCGGGCGAGGCATGGGCGTAGTGCAGGAAGTAGCCACTCCGCACGAAGTCCTCGGCCCACGCTGCGTACAGGTCGCGGATCGTCTCGGCGCCGACGCCGTCGGCGAGCGCGCTGCCCTCCATTGGGCTCCAGCAGGCACGTCCCCAGATCGGCTCCGTGCGCGGATAGCCGATGAAGTAGCCCGCATTCTGCCCGGCCTGCGACGCGTAAACGCCGTGGGCACCTGGGCGCTCCAGCAGCGCCGCAAGGACGGGACCGCACGCCTCGGCAGTCGTATAGGCCTCCGGCAGCTCGGGCCGACCGTGGCGCAGGCGCCGCTGCCGCGCGGCCAGGATCTCGGCCGCCGCATCGAGGTGGGCCGCGGTCATAGTCTCGATGGTCAGTCCGGCCATGGTGGGTGGACTTTAGCCTGCGGCCGTCAGGCATACGCCTCCAGCGGCCGGGATTTGCAGCCCGTGGCAGCAACTACGAAGCAGGGCCGTCTGCTTCGCCACCGCTTGCGCGGAGTGCACGCCCGCGGCACCAAATGGGCCGGATCGGTCGAATTCGCGCCGTTGTTTGTATTTGGTTGCGGCCGGAGCAAATGCACGCTGACCGAGCTAGCGGCCCGCTTCCTCGGCCTCGACGTGCGCGATCTTCGCCACCCGGGCCACGTGCCGCCCGCCCTGAAACTCCGCCGCCAGGAACTCGCGGACAGATGCCCGGGCCACCTCGCTGCCCACGATCCGGCCGCCGAAGCTGATGACGTTGGCGTCGTTGTGCTCGCGGGCCAGGCGCGCGACCACGGGGTTCGTGGCCTGCACACAGCGGATGCCGCGCACCTTGTTGGCGACGATCGCCTCGCCGGTGCCACTCCCGCCCAGCACGATCCCGAAGCGGTACTCGCCGCGGGCCACGGCCCGGGCGACCGGGGCGATGAAATCGGGATAGTCCACCGGCTCGTCCGAGAAGGTCCCGAAATCGCGATACTCGATGCGCAGCTCGTCGAGGAGCGTACAGAGCTCGCCCTTGAGCGCGAATCCCGCGTGGTCGGAGCCGATGGCGACGCGCATCGGCGTGCAGTCTACGGCCCGCTCGCGACCTCCACGACCTCCGAGAGCTGGTCGGGACCGATGGGCCCGGCGCGCAGAACGCGAGCCGGCGAGGCGGTGAGGTCCAGCACCGTGGAGGCGACGCCGCCCGGCACCCGGCCGCCGTCGATCACCGCGTCGAGCTCTTCGCCACGGGTCGCGAAGGCCACCACCACGTCGTCCGCGTCGAGCGTATCGGGCTGGTCGCTCACGTTCGCGCTGGTGGCCAGCAATGGCCCCGCCTCACGGATGAGAGCCAGCGCCACGGAGTGGTCGGGCGCCCGAAACGCCTGGCTGTCGGCGCCGGGCTGGCCGGCGGGCAGGACGAGCGTCAGCGCCCCGGGCCAGAAGCGCTCGGCGAGCATCCGCGCGCGATCGTCGGCCACCCAGCCCCGCGGCACGGCCTCGATGCTCTCCACCAGCATGGGGATGCGCCGGTCCGGTGGCCGCTGCTTGAGCGCGAAAAGGGCGTCGACGCGGTCCGAGCGGGACGCCGCGCAGGCCACGCCGTACACCGTGTCGGTCGGAAAGGCCACGAGACCGCCGTCGCGCAGGATGCGAGCGGCGGCGGCCACGCCCCTCGCGTCGGCGGCCAGGCGCTCGGTCACGAACGCTCGATGCGGACCACGCGTTCGACCCCCGCCAGGTCGGGCAGAGTCGTCACAGCACAGGCCATCGGGAGCGTGCCGACTAGCTCCCGCACCGCGCGCGCCTGGCCGGCCCCCACCTCCAGCAGGGCCACTCCGCCCGGCGCCAGGCGGTCGGGGAGTCGTGCGAGCAGCCGCCGAATGAGGTGCAGCCCGTCCGGGCCACCGTCGAGCGCCGCCCGTGGCTCGTGTCGCAGGCTGCCCGACCCGGCAAGGGCCTCCTCGGTCGTCAGGTAGGGGAGGTTGGCGACGACCACGTCCGGCTGCAGCGGTGGCGGCAGGACTGGCGGGTCCAGCAGGTCGCCACAGCCGAGCGCCACCAGCCCGGCCACGCCGTTGGCGGCGAGGTTCTCACTGGCGAGCTCGACCGCTTCGGCCGAGATGTCGCTGGCTGCAAGGCGCACCCGGCCGAGCGCCAGCGCCGTTCGGAAGCGGAGTGCCAGCGCCAGCGCCACTGCCCCGCTACCGGTGGCCACCTCCCACGCCGAGATCGGCTCGGTGTCACGCACCAGGCGTGCGGCGATCTCCTCGATGGCGGCCTCCGCGAGCAGCTCCGTCTCCGGACGCGGGATGAGCGCGCGCCGGTCGGTGAGGACGCGGATCGAGAGCCACTCCTTGAAGCCGCGGATGTAGGCGATCGGCTCGCCGGCGGCTCGCCGCTCCACCCATCCGGCCAGGGCCGCGGCGGCCTCCGGCTCGAGTGCCTCGCGGGCGTGGGCCAGGAGCCACGCGCGATCCCGGCCGAACGCGTGTGCCACCAGCACGTCCGCGTCCAGGCGTGCGGTCGGCGAGCCCGCCTCGCGCAGACGTGCCGCCGCGCTGGCGACCAGGTCCTGGGCCGATGCTCCGCGCAGCGCGGTGAAACGCCAGTCCGCCGCCATCGGCTCAGCTCTCCCCGGCGACCTGGGCCAGGCGCGCCGCCTCATCGGCCTGGGCCAGGGGGTCGATCACGCGGTCGAGGTCACCCTCCAGCAGGCCGGGCAGGTTGTGGACGGTAAGGCCTATGCGGTGGTCGGTCACCCGGTCGTCGGGGAAGTTGTAGGTGCGGATCTTCTCGGAGCGCTCGCCAGTGCCGATCTGCGAACGCCGCTGCTCACCGCGCTCCTCGGCCTGGCGCTGCTGCTCGAGCTCCAGCAGCCTCGAGCGCAGCACGGCCATGGCCTTGGCGCGGTTCTTGTGCTGGCTCTTCTCGTCCTGGATGGCCACGACGATGCCGGTCGGGAGGTGCGTGACGCGCACCGCCGAGTCGGTGGTGTTGACCGACTGCCCGCCGGGGCCGCTGGACCGATAGACGTCGATCCGCAGCTCCTTCTCGGGGATCGCCAGCTCCACCTCGTCCGCCTCGGGCAGGACGCTCACCGTGGCCGTGGAGGTGTGAATGCGACCCGACGCCTCGGTCACCGGCACGCGCTGGACGCGATGCACGCCGCTCTCGTACTTCATGCGGGAGTAGGCGCCGCGGCCGCGCACCTCCGCGATCGCCTCCTTGAACCCGCCCGACGCCCCCTCCGACGACGACAGCAGCTCGATCTGCCAGCGGCGGCGCTCGGCATATCGGGCATACATGCGGAACAGGTCCGCGGCGAACAGCGCCGCCTCGTCGCCGCCGGTGCCGGCACGGACCTCCAGGATGACGTCGCGGTCGTCGTTCGGGTCGCGGGGGACGAGCAGGAGCTTCAGCTCCGCGTCCAGGGCCCGCCGGCGCGCCTCGAGGTCCTCGAGCTCCTCGCGGGCCATCGCGCGCACGTCCTCGTCCGGGTCGTGGGTCATCTCGCGGGTTGCCTCCAGCTGCCCGCGGACCTCGTTCCAGGAGCGGATGGCCGCGACGATCGGCTCCAGGCGGGCGAGCTCCCGCCCCAGGTCGCCCAGGCGCGACGGATCGGCGGCCATGTCCGGGGACGCCATGGCCGCGGCCAGCTCCTCGTAGCGCGCCTCGATCTCGCGCAGCCTGTCGATCATGCCGCCCATTATCGGGCGACTGTCTGGGGTGCGGCCGAGTGAAACCCTGGCCGATGCAGCGGAGAGGCGACCCGGGCAGGCGACGAGCTAGGGCAGGACTCCGGTGGTCGGGTCGACCACCTCGGCGGTGGGCTCGGCGGCACGACCCTCGGCATCGGCCCGGCGGTCGGAGGCGAGGCACGACTCCAGCGAGGCGATGCTCACCTCGAGCATGGAGTGGTCCGGCGGCCGCGTGGTCAGCGACTGCAGCCACAGGCCGGGGGCGTACAGCGCGCGCACCAGGCGGTTGCCATAGTGCCGCGCGCCGAAGCGCACCAGCTCGTAGCTCACTGCAGCGATGACCGGGATCAGCACGATCCGCGAGGCGAAGAGCAGCGGCAGCGGCACGCCGCCGCGCGGGATGAGGCTGAAGAAGAAGATGCTGATGACCACCACGATCAGCAGGAAGGTCGTCCCGCAGCGGGTGTGGGCGGTCGAGAAGCGGTCGACCTCCGCGGGTGTGAGCGGCCGCCGCGCCTCGTGGGCGCTGATGGCCTTGTGCTCCGCGCCGTGGTAGGCGAAGACGCGCTTCACGTCGCCCATGAGGCCGATGAGGCCGATATACGCCACGAAGACCACCAGCCGGATACCGCCCTCCACGAAGTTGGCCACCACATCCGATTCGGTGGGCCCCTCCGCGAAGGTCGACAGGAACAGCGGCAGCACGAAGAAGATGGCCACGGCGAAGCCGATGGAGAAGACCATCGTGCCGATCATCATCGGGCGGCTGATCTCGATGTCGTCGCCCTCGGCCGCGATGGCCGCCGAGCGCATCAGCATCCGCGTCCCGAGCACCAGCGTCTCGTATAGGACGAAGGCGCCGCGCACGAACGGGACCTTGATCCATCGTCCCGAGCGCAGGGCCTCCGGAAGCGGCTCGGAGAGCGTCACGATCTCGCCGGAAGGCGGGCGAACGCTCATGGCGACCGTGGTCCGGCCGCGCATCATGACGCCCTCGATGAGTGCCTGGCCGCCGTAGAAGAAGTCGGGCATCCGGAAGCGGGGCCGCTCTGCGGCGCCCGCGGCCGACGTTATGACGAACGGCCCGGCCGCCATGAGCAGCTCGGGAACGAGGAAGAGGAGGTGCGGCGCGAGGAGCGCCGGCCACCTGGTCAGGCGCCGGCGCATCGCATGCTTACTTGACCGCGCGCTCCATGCGGCGGTGGAAGCGCTCCACCTGGCCGGCGGTGTCCACGATGTTCTGCGTGCCCGTGTAGAACGGATGGCAATTGGAGCAGACCTCGACGCGAATCGACTCGGCGGTCGAGCCGACCGAGAAGGTGGTGCCGCACCCGATGCAGTGCACCTGCGCCTGATGGTACCGCGGGTGGATCTCGGCCTTCACGACGCCACCTCCAGGCCAGGCTCCACGCCTCCTGACTCCACCACGCTGACCTGCTTCTTGTCGCGTGCCCGGTGGCTGAACTTGACCAGCCCGTCCGCGGTGGCGAACAGGGTGTAGTCGCGACCCATGCCCACGTTCGTGCCGGGCACGAACGTGCTCCCGCGCTGCCGCACGATGATGGTCCCGGCCAGCACGCGTTGACCGTCTCCTCGCTTGACGCCCAAGCGCTTGCCCGCCGAGTCGCGGCCATTCTTGCTGCTGCTGCCTGCCTTCTTGTGTGCCATGGCCGTTACTCCTCGGCGGTGTCGCCGCTGGTCTGGTTCGCCTCGGCCGTCTCCGGCTTCGGCGCGCGCTGTCTGCGGACGGCCTTGGGCTTCTCGTCCGCCTCCTCAGCCGAGGCGGATGCCCTGGCGCGCGTGGGACGGGGCTTGGTCACCTTCTCGCCGGAGGCCCGCTCGGCGCCATCGGCGTTGATGGCGTCGATCCGAACGCGCACGAGCCGCTGCCGATGACCGGTGCGGCGGCGGTACTTCACCTTCTGCTTGAACTTGAAGATCACCAGCTTCGGTCCAGGCTCCTCGCCCAGGATCGTGGCGCTCACCGTGGCGCCGCTGACCAGTGGCGTGCCGACGGTCACCTGGTCGCCGTCGCCCACCAGCAGGACGCGGTCGAAGGTGAACGGCACGCCGGCCTCGGCACCCACGCGCTCCATGGTGAGCGTGGTGCCGGGTTCGACGCGGTATTGCTTTCCGCCGCTGCTGACCACGGCGTACATCTTGATCTCCGAAGGGGTGGGTGGACCGATGCGCGCACCGAACGGGGCGCACCACGACGCGAGCGCCGAAGCGTCCCGCGGGAGCGCGAAGTCTACCGAGCGATGGGGGGAGTGTCAACGAAGAGCAGCCGCGTCCGGGTGGAGCGCGACGGGCGCACGGGCAGGTCCACCGCGTGAACGACGTCCTCCGGTCGACCGGCGCCGCTGGGGTCCAGGCGGAGCACCATCCGCAGGCGGGCCGATCGCCCGTCGTCGGCGACCTCAACCAGCTCCACGTCCTCGATATAGGGCCGCAGGTCGCCCATGCCGGCGTCCGCGCGGCGCTCGCTCTCGCCCCGCCGCCGCTTCCCCGGGAGGCGCGACGCGGACAGCAGGCGCACCACGGCGCCGCGCAGCTCGTCGCTCGACAGCGGGGCGTCCCCGGTGGGGACCACCTCGACCTCGTACTCGGCGCCACGCACCTGCGACGCGGCGGACGGGAAGCCGTGCCACACCTCGCGCGCGTCGAGCACCTCCACGCCCTCGGGCAGGTGCTCGTTGATGGCCAGGATGCGGTCCATGGGAACCAGCTCGTCGAAGTGCGCCTCCAGCAGCTCGCCGCGCAGCTCCATGCCAACCGGCAGGTTGGCGGCGAACTTGAGGCGTGCCCGTGGGCGTGCCGCGTTGGTGCTCGCCAGCGGCAGCCCGGCCTGGCGGAACGCATTCTCGAACTCGGCCAGGAGCTGGGCCTGGCGGATGCGCAGCGCCGGCTCGTGGCGCGCGAACAGGATCTGCCAGCGCTGGCGCGGCGGCTGGTCGGCGCTTCGATCGGTCATGACGCCCCGATGGTACCGTGCAGGCCATGGCCGATCTGCTGAGCGCATTGCGGCGGAACCGGGTGGGACTGTTCGTGCTGGCGGTGGGCGTGCTGCTGGCCTTGCTGGTGTGGCAGGTGCGCTCCGCGCTGCCGGCGTTCTTCATCGCCATCGCGCTGGCGTTCATCCTCGACCCGGTCGTCAGCTTCCTCCAGCGCCGCGGGGTACCGCGCTGGGGCGGGGTGCTGGTCGCGTATGTCCTGCTCATCGGCGTCATCTGGCTCGTCATCGCGTTCGCACTCCCGCCGCTGGCCGAGCAGACACGCGAGCTCATCGACCGCCTGCCGGAGCTCGGTGCGGAGGTCACCAACGTGCAGCGCGCCATCCTCCAGTGGTACGCCTCGCTGCCGCTGCCCGCCGACGTGCGCGCCGTGATCGACGAGTCGATCGCGGGCGCCAACCAGGCCTTCGGAGAGGCGGTCCGGCAGATCCTGGGGCCGGCCTTCTCGGCGGTCCTCCGCACCGCGGGGTTCCTGCTGGGCCTGATCGTCATCCCGGTCTGGCTGTTCTTCCTGCTCAAGGACCGCGAGGGCCTGCCACGCAACGTGCGCAAGGCGCTGCCCGTCGGATGGCACGCGGACGCCGACAACGTCCTCAGCCTGCTGGCGATCACCGGCGGCCGCTGGGTGCGCGGCCAGCTCCTGCTGGGTGCGGCTATCTTCCTGGCGACGGTCATCGGCCTGACCCTGCTCACGGTCGCCGGCTTCGGCGAGTTCGGCCGCTTCACGCTGGTGCTGGCGCTGATCGCAGGCGTGCTGGAGTGGTTCCCCATCATCGGCCCGATCGTGGCTGCCATCCCGGCCATCCTCATCGGCCTCACCATCAGCCCGGCAGCCGCCATTGCGGCCGCAGTCCTGTACACCGCCATCCAACAGCTGGAGAACAACGTGCTGGTGCCGAAGGTCCTGGGCGACGCGGTCAAGCTGCACCCGGCGGTCATGATCTTCGCCCTGGTCGTGGGGGGCGCGCTCTTCGGCATCGGCGGGGCCATCCTGGCCGCCCCGGTGGTGGCCACCGGCCGCGACCTGTACCGCTACGCCTTCGAGCGGCTGCACGAACGCCCGCCGGAGGCGGCGTACGCGGTGGCAATCGGTGCCGGCGCAACCGCCGTCAACGAGCCGCCGCCGCCGGAGCCGCAGACCGAGGCATCGGTCGGGGAGGGCAAGGAAGAGCCGGCGCTGGACTGACGCCGCGTCAGAAGCTCGGCTTGCGCGCGTGCATGCGCACCGACTGCAGGATGCCCATCCCGAACATGAGCGAGATGAGTGACGAGCCGCCGTAGGTGATGAACGGCAGCGGGATGCCCGTGACCGGCATGATGCCGATCACCATCCCGACGTTGACCATGATCTGGAACAGCAGCATGCTGGCCAGGCCGACCGCCATCATCATGCCCAGCGCGTCGCGCGCGCCCCAGCCGATGGCCAGGATGCGCCAGATCAGCAGCGCGAAGATGAGCAGCACCACCACGCTGCCCACGAAGCCGAGCTCCTCGGCCACCACGGTGAAGATGAAGTCGGTCGACTGCACCGGCAGGAAGCCGAGCTGGTTCTGGCGCCCCGCGGTCAAGCCCTGACCGAGCAGGCCGCCAGAGCCGACCGCGTTGAGCGACTGGATGAGCTGGTAGCAGGCTCCCTGCGGGTCCGCGGACGGGTCGAGGAAGCAGAACAGGCGCTGACGCTGGTAGGCCTGCAGCGACTGCACCACGAATGGCGCGGCTACGACCGTTGCGCCGGCCAGGATGCCCATCCAGCCGATGCTCGCGCCGCTCATGAACAGCATGCCGATCAGGATCGCGACGAACACGAGGGCGGTGCCGAGATCCGGCTGGCGGAAGACGAGCACCGTCGGGATCGCCATCAGCACCGCCGCCCCCACGAGCGTGGAGAGCTTGCCGACCTTCTCGCGCCGTCCGGCCAGGAAGCTGGCGAGGACGGCGATCATCAGCACCTTGCTGATCTCACTGAACTGGAAGTCCAGCCCGGCCACGGTGATGGACATCTGCGCGCCGAACAGGTTGGTCCCGACGAACAGGGTCAGCGTGAGCAGGCCGAGCACAACCAGGAAGATCGGCACCGTCAGCGTCTGGAGCCAGTGGTAGTCCACGCTGGCCGCCACAAAGAAGATGACGAGCCCGATGGTGGCCCAGATGAGCGTCTTCACCGTCTGCGACATGCCTGCAGCCGCGCCGGCCTCGGCGTAGCCGGCGGAGTAGCCGGTGACGACGCCGAGCACGATGAGCAGGATCATGTAGAGGAAGAGCTGGGCATCGAAGGCGCGCCAGCGCCGGGCGCGGACGTTGTCAACAAGTGTCGTGGTGAGTGCCGCCGCGCCCATCAGTTGGCCGTCACCAGGCTGAAGTCACGCGGGTCGAGCCGCAGGTCCTGGTCCAGCTCGTACCACTCCTGCAGGAAGTACTTGACCACCTCCAGCGATACGTTGCCCGGCACCACCGCCGAGTACGAGAAGGTGAGCACCGCCAGCTCCGCGTCGGTGGCGCCCGGCGCCGAGGGCAGGTAGGCGACGAACCACGAGTGGAACGGCAGCGTGCCTTGCCTGCTGCGCTCGCCAAACTCCGCCGTTCCGGTCTTGCCGGACAGTGCACCCGGCAGGCGCAGGTCGCGGATGTTGTACGCGTGCCCGGAGGTGATCACCTGGCGGGCACCGATGCGCATGGTTCGCAGGTTGGCGGGGCTGGCCGCCAGCCGCCGAATGCGCTCGGGCCGGTATTCGGTGGTGAGGTTGCCACGCGCGTCTGTCTCTCCCCGAACGACCATGGGCCTCATTAGGTCGCCGCCGTTCGCCATGGCGGCATAGGCGTTCAGCAGCTGCAGCGGCGTGACCGCCACCACGTTCTGCCCGATGCCAGCTTGCGCCAGCTCGCCGGTATAGACGTTCTCCCGACCCTGCGAGCGCGCCCACTCGCGACTGGCCACGATGCCCTCTGCCTCTCCTGGCAGGCGGATGCCGGTGCGATCGCCGAAGCCCAGCTCCTGTGCCCAGCGGCCGAAGGCGTCGATGCCCAGCTGGATGGCCATCTGATAGAAGTAGGTATCAGAGCTGACGGCAAAGGCCGCCACCATGTCGAGCGGCCCGAACCCCTGCCGGTTCCAGTCATAGAGGCACTGGCCCTGCGGCGCGCCGGGGATCTGGTAGCAGCCGTAGGTCGGCCAGCGGCGGGCGGCGGTGGTCACGCGCTCCTCCAGCGCAGCCAGGCCGGTGACCAGCTTGAACGTTGATCCGGGCGGATAGATGTCGGCAATGGCGTGATTGCGCAGAGGCCGCGCGGGGTCTTCCAGGTACACGCGGTAGTCGCTGGCGCTGATCCCCGTGGCGAACTTGTTGTTGTCGTACGCCGGCAGGGAGACCATCGCCAGGATCTCGCCGGTCTGCGGATTCATGACGATGGTGACGCCCTGCTCCACGCCGACCGCATCCATACCCCAGCTCAGCGCATCCGTCGCGATGCGTTGCATCCGCGCGTCCAGCGTGAGCATCAGGTTCTTGCCGGCGACGGGCTCGGCCAGGGTCTCGAGGCTCTTGACGGCGCGGCCGTTGGCGTCGCGCTCCCACAGCTCGGCCCCGTACGTGCCGCGCAGCTCACGTTCGTAGCCGGCCTCGATCCCAGCTCGGCCGATGGTGTCGTCGCGGAGGTAGCCGTCGTCCTCCAGCTCCCCGAACTCGTCGCCGTTGATGGGGCCGGTGTAGCCGAGCACGTGCGCGAGCAGCTCGCCGTTTGGCCTGCCCCGGTCGTCCAGGTAGCGGCGGATGGGGTCGACCTCGACGACCACGCCCGGAAGCGACTGCGCCTCCTCGCCGATGATCAGCGCGGCCTGCCTACCAACGCCGCGCTCGATCGGGACCAGGTCGAAGGGCGATCCCTCGAAGGCGGCCAGGCGCTGGCGCAGGACGCGCGCATCCGCTCCGGTCAGCTCGGCGACCCGCCGCAGCACGCGGCTCCTCTCACTCTCGGGAAGGTCTGCGGGACGGACCTTGATCGTCCAGGAGGGGACATTCACGACCAGCGGGCGCCCAGTGCGATCGAACACCAGGCCGCGCGGCGCTCGGAGCGGGACCTCGACGGTCTGCGCTCGGGCGGCCTGCAGCGCGTACTGGTCGCCGCTGATGACCTGGAGCTGGAACAGGCGCGCGCCGAGCGCGGTGAACACGAGCGCCGCTGCCACGGCGAAGGCAGCGAACCGCGCGGGAGAGCGTGGCAGGTCGCGGCGCCCTTCGTTCAGGTCGGCCACGGCTGCCTCCGCGGGCTCACCATGCGGGCTTCTCCTCCGGCACCAGGTTGACCGTCAGGTGGCGTGCAGGGTAGAGCAGGAAGCCCAGGATCGCGGCGTTGAGGAATGCCGCGGGGATGATCAGAGTGATGGGCACGTCGATCAGCAGCGGATCGCGCACGAGGCGGTAGATGCCGAGCTGCACGAGGTCGGCCACCACGCTGCCGACGAAGCAGGCCAGGATCGGATAGACCCACACCAGGCGCCCGAACGCACGCGCGCCGCCAGCCACGAGGGCGCTCACCATCAGCATCGCCAGGGGTATCGACCCCAGCGGGTCGGGGACCAGCAGGTTGGCGGTCAGGCCGCCGACGAAGGCCCAGATGAGCCCGGGCGTGAAGCCGAGGAGCGCGGTGACGAGCACGACGGCAACCAGGATGAGGTTGGGCCTGACCCCGGCGACCTCGATGACGGGCGCAAGGCCCGCGTGGATGAGTCCGACGACGATGGCGAGGAGGACGCTGGTGTATGTGATATCGAGCTCCCCTCCCGCGCTGCCGTTTCACGCTCGTCCGGGCGGCCACCAGTATACGGATCGCGAGGCGCCGATCTCACAGCCGGTAGCGCTGCTTCATGGCCTGGAAGCGGTGCCAGCTGTGCTCGTCCAGGTCCGGGCTCAAGCCGGCCTCCAGGGCGGGGAGCAGCGTGTCGCGTAGGTACGAGCCGCGCGCCATCCACTGGTAGTAGTTGCGGCCAGCATGGCTGTACGGTCCATACAGCTTTCCTCCCCACCTGTCCACGAGCCAACGGAACATGCGCTCGTGCCGAACGTGCATCCGGAGCGTCACCTGGGGGGTACGGCCGTCGCCGCCGAAGTGGCCCTCGCCGACCAACAGGCCGACCAGGACGCCTAGCTGGAATCCGCCCGGGACAGCCGGCGTAGGCTCGGGCTCGGCCGGTGTTTCACCGTCAGGTTGCACGTGGAACCCCGTTGTTTCACCGTAAGGTAGCACGTGAAACAACGCTCGCTGCCAAGCGCCGAATGAGCCGCCCGTAAGCGGCAAACTGGTAAAATTGCTTAGCCACCAACTCGCTACGGAGTGCCTGTGGTCAGGGTCACGGCGTGCACAAACCAAAAGGGCGGCGTGGGCAAAACGACGACGGTAGTCAATCTGGCGGCGTTCCTGGCCCTCTCCGGCACCCGGACCCTCGTCATCGACATCGATCCTCAGGGCAACGCCACCAGTGGGCTCGGCGTCGACCGCCGCCGTGTGGAGGCGTCTGTCTACGAGGCGCTGATCGAGCGCGCTCCGATCAGCGACGTCGTGGTTGGCACGGCCATCGACGGGCTGGATCTCGTACCTTCGACGCCCGCCTTGTCAGGCGCGGAGGTGGAGCTGGTCGAGGTGCCGGCGCGCGAGCGCCGGCTGTCGGCCAGCCTGGGGACGGTGGACGGGCGGTACGAACGCGTGCTGATCGACTGTCCCCCATCGCTGGGCCTTCTTACCGTGAACGCCTTGACGGCCGCCGACGGCGTACTCATCCCGATACAGACGGAGTACTACGCATTGGAGGGGCTCAGCCAGCTGGTGAACACCATTCGCCTCGTGCGCGAGCAGCTCAACCCGCGCCTTGAGATCGAGGGCGTGCTCCTGACGATGTACGACGCGCGCACGAACCTCTCCGCTCAGGTGGCGGCCGAAGTCCGCCGGCACATGGACGGCACCGTGTACGAGACGGTGGTGCCGCGTAGCGTGCGGCTGTCGGAGGCACCCAGCCATGGCCTTCCGGTGGCGGTCTACGCGCCGTCGTCCCGGGGTGCGGCGGCCTACGGCCGGCTCGCGGAAGAGGTCACAGCGCGTGGCTAGGTCATACGGCCTGGGCCGCGGCCTCGAGGCGCTTATCCCCCGCGGGGCGGAGGCCGCGGCGCAGCAGATCCCGGTCGACCGCGTCCGGCGAAATCCCCATCAGCCGCGCGTGCAGTTCAACGATGCGGAGCTGGCCGAGCTGGCCGCCTCCATCGCGGTCCACGGAGTCATCCAGCCGGTCGTGGTGCGCGCCGCGTCGGACGGCGGGTACGAGCTCATCGCCGGGGAGCGTCGGCTGCGCGCCGCACGCGCCGCTGGCCTGAGCGAGATCCCGGCTGTAGTGCGCGAGTCGTCGACCAACGAGCTGCTGGAGTTGGCGCTGGTTGAGAACGTCCAGCGCGCCGACCTCAATCCCATCGAGGAAGCGAGTGCCTATCGCGAGCTCATCGACCGCTTCGGCCTGTCTCACGAGGCGGTTGCCCGCCAGGTCGGCAAGAGCCGGGTCGCCGTCAGCAACGCGCTGAGGCTGCTGGACCTGGCGCCTGAGACGCGCCAGGCGATCATCGACGGGCGCATCAGCGAGGGGCACGGGCGAGCGCTGGCCGCGCTCACCATCCCCGAGCTGCAGCGCGCCGTGCTGCAGGTTGTGCTCGAGCGTCACCTCTCCGTACGCCAGGCCGAGGAGCTCGTGCGCCGCAAGCGCGATTCGGGTGCCACGCGGGAGCGCAAAACGCTGAGCGGGGACCTGGCAGACCTCGAAGCACAGCTGCGCGGCGTGCTGGCTACCAAGGTGGGGATCGTGCGCACCCGCCGCGGCGGCCGGCTGGTGATCGACTTCTACAGCGACGAGGAGCTCGACCGCCTGTACGCCATCATCACGCGCGGGGCGGTTGGACAGGAGAACCATCCATGACCGTCCAACCGGCGCGCCGCCAGCGGCGCGGCAAGGGTGGCGTGGCCGAGTACACCGCCGCCAACATCCAGGTCCTCGAGGGGCTGCAGGCCGTTCGCAAGCGGCCCGGCATGTACATCGGCTCCACCGACGCGCGCGGCCTCCACCAGCTCGTATGGGAGGTGGTGGACAACAGCATCGACGAGGCGATGGCCAACGTCGCGACCCGTATCGACGTGACCATCCATCCCGATGCCAGCGTCGAGGTCGTCGACGACGGGCGCGGCATCCCGGTCGGGCGGCACTCCAGCGGCAAGGATGCGCTCGAGGTCGTGCACACCGTGCTCCACGCCGGCGGCAAGTTCGGCGGCGGCGGCTACAAGGTCTCCGGCGGGCTGCACGGCGTGGGCGTCAGCGTGGTCAACGCCCTGTCGTCGCGGATGCGCGTGGAGGTCCTGCGCGACGGCAAGCGCTACGTCCAGGAGTACGCGGACGGCGGAGCGCCATCGGGGCCGGTGCGCACCAGCGGGGGGCGCGCCGAGGCGAATCGAGGCCTCGACCCGGCCTGGGAGCGGCGAAGCGGGACGCGCACCATCTTCACGCCCGACGCTTCGATGTTCGAGACCCTCGACTTCAGCTGGGAGACGATCGCAACCCGCTTGCGCGAGTCGGCGTACCTGAACAAGGGCCTCTGGATCCGCCTGACCGACCGGCGCGCGGACCGGGAGAAGAACTTCTACTTCGAGGGCGGAGTCACCAGCTTCGTGCGGCACCTCAACCGCCGCCGCGACGTGCTCAACCTGCGCCCGATCCACGTCGAGCGCATCGTCGAGACCACTAGCGTCGAGGTGGCGCTGCAGTACAACGATGGCTTCGCCGAGACCGTGCTCCCCTTCGCCAACAATATCCATACCGTGGACGGCGGCACCCACGTCACCGGCTTCCGGGCGGCGCTTACCAGCTCGCTGAACGACTGGGCCCGCCGCGCCGCCGTGCTCTCCGACAAGGACGCCAACCTGTCGGGTGACGATGTGCGCGAGGGCCTCACCGCCGTCATCAGCGTGAAGCTGACCGATCCCCAGTTCGAGGGGCAGACCAAGGCCAAGCTCGGCAACGCCGACGTCAAGGGCGCCGTCCAGCAGGTTGTGGCCGACGGCATCATGCAGCACCTCGAGGAGAATCCCGCCGACGGCCGGCGGATCATCGAGAAGAGCCTGACGGCCGCGCGTGCCCGAGAGGCAGCCCGCAAGGCGCGCGACCTGGTCATCCGCAAGGGCGCGCTGGAAGGGATGGCGCTGCCTGGCAAGCTGGCCGACTGCCAGGAGCGCGACCCGGCTCGCTCCGAACTGTACATCGTGGAGGGCGACTCGGCCGGCGGGTCGGCCAAGCAGGGGCGTGACCGCCGCTTCCAGGCCGTGCTGCCCATGTTCGGCAAAATGCTCAACGTCGAGAAGGCGCGCCTGGACCGGGTGCTGTCCAGCGACAAGATCCGGCCGCTGGTCATCGCGCTCGGCGCCGGCATCGGTGAGACGTTCGACCTGGTCAAGCTCCGCTATCACCGCATCTGCCTGCTATCGGACGCCGACGTCGATGGCGCGCACATCAGCACCCTGCTGCTGACCTTCTTCTACCGGCACATGCCGCAGGTCATCGAGCACGGCTACCTGTACATCTGCCAGCCGCCCCTGTTCCGCGTCAGCACCGGCAAGGTGACGCGCTACGCGAAGGACGAGAAGGAGCGCGACCAGGCCGTCAAGGAGCTCTCGCGCGAGGGCAAGACCAAGAACATCAGCGTTCAGCGTTTCAAGGGCCTGGGCGAGATGAACGCCGACCAGCTGTGGGAGACGACCATGAACCCGGAGACGCGGACGCTGCTCCAGGTCTCGGTCGGC
>DATADC010000023.1:0-11227 GCA_036258735.1 Candidatus Limnocylindria bacterium | reverse complement strand
AGGACATCGGGCCGGTTGGTGGCGGCCACCACGATCACGTTGGTGTTCGTGTCGAAGCCGTCCATCTCGACCAGGATCTGGTTGAGGGTCTGCTCGCGCTCGTCGTGCGAGCCGCCCAGGCCGGCGCCGCGCTGGCGCCCGACCGCGTCGATCTCGTCCACGAACACGATGCACGGTGAGTTGCGCTTGGCCTGCTCGAACAGGTCGCGCACGCGGCTGGCGCCCACGCCCACGAACATCTCCACGAACTCCGAACCGGAGATGCTGAAGAAGGGCACGCCCGCCTCGCCGGCCACGGCCCGGGCCAGCAGCGTCTTGCCGGTGCCCGGCGGGCCGACCAGCAGCACGCCGCGCGGAATGCGCGCGCCGAGCGAGTTGAACTTCTCGGGGTACTTCAGGAACTCGACCACCTCGGTCAGCTCCTGCTTGGCCTCGTCTACGCCGGCCACGTCCTGGAAGGTGACCACCGTCTTGTTGCCCAGGAACATGCGCGCCCGGCTCTTGCCGAAGCTCATGGCCTGGTTATTGGTGCCCTGGGCCTGGCGCATCATGAAGAAGATGAACGCGCCAATGAGCAGGACCGGCAGCAGCGCAGTGATCAGCAGGCCCACCCACTGTCCGGCCGCACTCGGCTCGACTGGGTTGAACGGGATCGCCTCAGCGCAGGAGGCGGTCGTATCGAAACCGGCCGCGCTGCAGATCTGCTCATAGACCGTGGTTCCCTCAGACCCCGGCGGCACGATGGCGGTCTTCGGGTCGGGGTCGTCCGGGTTGATGATCAGCCGATCGCCATCCATGGTGATCTCGTTGACCCCGGTTCGGAACTCGGGGTTCGCGAGGTCCTGCAGCAGCTGGCTGTAGCTGTACTCGGGTTCGCTGTCGTTGTCCCACAGGTAAGTCCAGAGCAGGGCGAGCCCAAAGACGGCAAGGACGACGAGCAGAACGCTGTTTCGAACGAGTCGACTGCTCACGATGTGTGTTTCAAATCCTCCGTATGGTGGGCGGCCCTCGACCGATAGCCCGATCGAGCCGCCCGCCCGCGCACGGCGCAAGGCCCGCCAAGTATAGGTTGGCGACTGGCCAGCCACCAATGCAGGACCGATGCCACGCGAACCCGGCCATCAGTACTGATACGTGCTGAGGAGACGTTCGGGCTCAGCCGATGCGGATGCGCCGCTCCCTGACCGATGCCTCACGGCCGCCGCCGAGCTCGATGCTCACGCCGCCGCGGCTGCCCTCGGCGGCATCCAGAAGGGCCTCGATTCGCTCCGCGGACGGCGCCGGGTCGCCGATAGCCAGCCGCAGCACACGCCGGCCCAGCGCGCGTGGTGGGGGCTCCTGCCAGTCGATATCGCCGCCCCGCGTCCGCCGCCTGCCGAGCTCCGCCGCCGAGATGGCGTCGAGCAGGTCGTCGTCGTCGGCCGCCAGCCGCGCGAAGCGGGTCAGCGCCTCCACGGCTCCGGGTCGCAGCTCGTCGAGCAGGGGCATGAGCTCGCGGCGGATCCGGTTGCGGAGGAAGCCAGGGTCCAGGTTTGAGGGGTCGTCGCGATACGGCAGGCCCGCCTCGTCGAGCTCGCTCCGCAGAGTGGCGCGCCGCTCGCCGAGCAGGGGCCGCACCACCCGGCCGCGGCGCGCCGGGATGCCGCGCGCGCGCGCCAAGCCGCTGCCACGCAGCAGGTTGAGCAGCACGGTCTCCGCGGCGTCGTGGGCGGTGTGGGCCGTAGCGACCAGCGCGTCGTCCGAAGCCGCGACCTCTTCCAGGAACGCATAGCGGGCGTCGCGCCCGGCCTCCTCCAGCGAGCGCCCGGTGGCGTCCGCGAGCGCGGCAACATCCGTGCGCCGGCTCTCGAACGCCAGGCTCAGGGAGGCAGCGATGGATCGGACGAAGTCGGCGTCGTCGGCGCTGTCCCGCCGGAGCCCGTGATCAAGGTGGGCGACGGTCAGGCGCCAGGCACGCGCATCGGTCGCGACCAGGTGCGCGGCGCCATGGAGCAGGGCCATGGAATCGGCGCCACCGGAGACGGCCAGCACCATGGCCGCGTCATCGGGGATGTCGAGGGTGCGCGCGCCCCGGTCGACGGCATCGGCGAGGGGACTGGTAGCGGAGGGCGGATTCGAACCACCGACCAAGGGCTTATGAGTCCCCTGCTCTACCACTGAGCTACTCCGCCACGCCGCACAAGATTACCCATCGCCGATTCGGGCGGCAACCGTCGGCTGGCCCAGCCAGCGGTCGAGGAAGCCCGACACCTCGTCGATCAGCTGGTCGCCGGCGAAGAGCGCCGGGTCGTTGTGGTGCGCCGCGGCGAGCGCTACCCACCGCTTGGGCTCCGGCGCGGTGTCGAAGACGCGGCGCGACAGCGCTGCCGGCACGACCTCATCGTGCTCCGTGACGATGACCAGCAGCGGGGCGCGCACGTCGCGAACCTGGTCCACGAGGGCGTATCGGTCCACGAGGAGCGCGTCGATCACTGGCAGGTATGGGTAATGATGCCGCCCCATGTCGGCCATCGAGGGCGGCGGGGAGCGCAGCATGAGCGCAGCCGGTGGGAGCTCGGTGGCCAGTCCACCCGCCACCGCGGCGCCCAGCGACTCGCCGAAGTAGGCGACGCGGTCCGGGTCCACGTCCGCACGGGCGGTCAAGGCGGAGAGGGCGGCGCGCGCGTCGCGGCGCAGGCCGTCCTCGGACGGGCTGCCGGGGTTGCCGCCATATCCGCGGTAGTCGAAGAGCATGACCGCGTAGCCTCGCTCGACCAGCCGGGTGGCGAGGTCCAGGCGGTGGGAGCGGTCGCCCGCGTTGCCGTTGAACACGAGGACGGCCGGGGCCGGCCCGGCGACATGGCCGATGGGCGGAATGAACCAGGCGCCCAGCCGAAGGCCGTCATCGGTCTCCAGGGTGAGCTGTTCGCCACGTGGCGGTAGGAGGGCGGCATCCGGCACCGAGGAGGACGGGAAGTAGATGAGGCTGCGCTGGGTGAGGTACAGGTAGACGAGCAGCAGCGCGACGACGACTGCCACGATCAGCACGGCACGAGCGACTGGCTCCATCGACGCCATCCCGCGTCATCGTCGCACGGGCCCCGACTTGACAGGCGGGACGCCGATCCGCACACATCGGCCTGTCCACTAAACCGCATGCAGGGTCACGCCGTGTCCAACATCTCAGACGCCGAGCTCCTCATCCGCCTGGTCCTGGCAGCCGTGTTCGGCACGCTCGTCGGCATCGAACGCGAGGTCGCCGGGCACAGCGCCGGCGTGCGCACGCACCTCCTGGTCGCCGTGGGCGCCGCCATCTTCACCGAGCTGTCGTTCGTCGGCTTCCCGGCCATCAGCGCCGAGGTCAGGGCCGATACTTCCCGGGTCGCAGCCCAGATCGTGTCCGGGATCGGCTTCCTGGGGGCCGGGGCCATCCTGCGCTACGGGCGCGCGGTGCGCGGCCTGACAACGGCGGCCAGCATCTGGGCGGTCGCCGCGCTGGGCATGGCGGCTGGGACGGGCGAGTACGGCATCGCCGTGGGCGGCACGGCCATCGTGGTCATTGCGCTGGCGCCGATGCGAACGCTCGTCCGGCGCGGCCTCGGCGGCCAGGGTCTGCAAATGGAGCTGCGCGTACGCCTCCGCGAGGAGACCACGCCCGACGTCCTGACCACCGCGCTCGGCGAGCGGGCTGTGACCGTCCGGTCGATGCGGAGCGCGGGCGACGAGGTGACCGTGGAGGTCACGTTGCCGCGCAGCGTCGAGCCGTCCGAGATCGTGGTGCTGTGCGCCGAGCTGGATGGCGTGACGCTGCTGGAGTTCGGTGAGGACCAGGACTAGGCCATGCGCCTTGGCTCCTACGTAACGCTGCTGCGCGAGAACCCCGCCTTCGCCCGGCTCTACGTGGCGCAGCTGATCAGCTTCGCCGGCGACTGGTTCGCCACGGTCGCGCTGCTGGGCCTGGCGCTGGAGCTGACGGGCATGGCGGGCCTGGCGGCACTGGTCCTGGTGCTGCAGACAGGTGGCTTTGCCGTGGCGTCGCCGGTGGCCGGGCTGCTGGCCGACCGCATCGACCGGCGGCGGCTGCTCATCGCCGCCGACCTGGCGCGCGTCCCGGTGGCGCTCGGCTTCCTGCTGGCTCGCGAGCCGGGCACGCTATGGATCGCGTTCGCCTGCGTGGCGCTGCTGGCGGTTGGCGCGGCGGTGTTCGAGCCGGCCTCATCCGCGGCGCTGCCCAACCTCGTGGACCGCCGCCGGCTGCCTGAGGCGAACGTCCTCATCGGTTCCGCGTGGGGAACCATGCTGGCGGTGGGTGCCGGGCTGGGCGGGTTGGTGGCGGTGGCCCTCGGCCGCGACGTGGCCTTCGTCCTCAACGCGGCCTCCTTCGCCGCCTCTGCGTGGCTGGTTTACGGCATCCGCCTGCCGATGCAGGAGCGCCGCGAGGGCGACGTGCATCCGCCGGCCGCGAACCTGGTGGATTCGGTTCGCAGCGCCGTTCGTTTTGCCCGCGGCTCACGGCTGGTGACCTCGTTCCTGCTGTCCAAGACGACCTTCGGGGTGGGCACCGGCGTGGTCGCCCTGCTGGCGGTGTTCGGAACATCGGTCTTCGGCGCGGGCGACGCGGGGATCGGCGTCCTCTTCGCCGCCCGGGGGCTGGGTGCGCTGACGGGGCCGTTCATCGCGCGGGCCGTGGTCGGGACCGAGGACCGCGGGCTGCTGCTGGGCATTGGCGCGTCGCTGGCAATCGTCTCCGCCTCGTATGCGCTGTTCCCGCTGGCTCCCAGCCTGGCGATCGCCGCCGGGCTGGTGTTCCTGGCCCATTGCGGCGGCGGCAGCCAGTGGGCGCTCTCGACACTAGGGCTGCAGCGCGCCACTCCAGACGGCATCCGTGGCCGGATCTTCAGCCTCGACTACGGCATGGTGACCCTGGCAATCGCGGCCTCGACGCTGCTGGCCGGCACGCTGGCCGATGCGGTCGCCCCGTCCGCCGCGGTATGGACCATGGTGGCGCTCATCGCCGCGGCCGGCGTGGGCTGGATCGCCCTCTCGCGTGCCGCGTGGGCCGAAGCACAGACCGAAGCATGAGCTCTCGCTGCAGCCGGGTTGCCGCCACGGAGGATCGACTGGTCCATCGCAGGCGACGGCCTCCAAGAGCCACGCTTGCCGGTCGCCGGCGGCGTGCAGCAGGCGCTTGCCCCATGACGAGTGGGCAGCCACCGCGTCGCCGACGTTCGCCGCGCGGCTGACGACCACGCGCAGACCGGCCCGGCGATAGGCGCGTTCCAGCGCCGATGGTTCCAGGCACACCAGGCCGCCGCTGGCATCCGACGCCGATGCCGAGAGCAGCAGCCGCAGGCGGCCTCTTGGAGCAAGGAGGCGGGTGATGGACCGATCGGCCCGCACGGCGGCGTGCAGCAGCGAGCCCCACGGGAAGTGGATGGTCAGCTCGTCGGCAAGTCCGGCAAGCTCGGCGGGCAGCCGCGTCGCGTCAACCGCCAGGAAGAGTGCGTTGGCGATACGGCCGCGATCCGCTCGGCGCGACGCCTGCGCCATGGCCGGCGCGCTGGCGTCTACGCCGATCACCAGCCGCCGGGCGTCGGCCGCGGCGCGGGACAGCACGAATCGCCCATCCCCGGTGCCCAAGTCCATCGCCACCGACGCGTGCTCGGCTGCGAAGGCGGTCAGTTAGCCGACGTCCACCTCGAAGGTGCGGCGTCCCTTCACGGCGCGCATGGCCGGATCATACCCGCCGTGCCACCATCTCGCGCAGGCGGGCGGCGTCACGGAAGGCGTGGCCGCCGACGTCGTTGTTGAAGTAGGCGTAGCAGGCGCGACCCTCGCCGGCCCAGCGCACCAGGCGATCGGCCCACGCGCGCAGCGCCTGGCCGGTGTACCGGCCACCGTACTTGGCGCCCGACCCGTGGAAGCGGACGTAGACGAACGGGCCGACGGGCGCCTTGGGGCTGGCCGATCCAGCCATGTCGTGCAGGCACAGCGCCAGGTCCCCGCGCGCCAGCGCTGCATACGTATCCGGGTGGTACCACGACGCGTCGCGCAGCTCGACGGCCTGCAGGCGTCCGGGCGGCACCGCATCGGCAAAGGCTGCCAGGCGCTCGACGTTGCGGTTCCAGCGCGGTGGCAGCTGGTAGAGCATCGGTCCCAGGTGAGGGCCGAGCCGCGAGGCCCGCGACCAGAGGCGGTCCAGGGGTTCGCGCGGCTCTCGCAGGCGCCGGATGTGGGTCAGGTAGCGGCTGGCCTTGACCGCCAGCAGGAACCCGGCTGGAGCGCGCCGGGCCCAGCCGGCGAAGACATCGGCGGGCGGCAGGCGGTAAAAGCTGTTGTTGAGCTCCACCGTGTCGAATCGCTCGGCGTAGAACTCGAACCATCGGTCCTGTGACAGCTCGCGTGGATACAGGTCGCCACGCCAGTGGCTGTACTGCCACCCGGAGCAACCGATGCGGATGGGCGACGGCCTCATGCCGGTCGATCCCGGCAACCATCGCGCCAGACGTGGTGAAGGACCGCCTTAGCTACGCGCGGGTTTCGGCCTCGGGGTCAGCGGCCGAAGAAGAGCTGCATCCACTGCTCGAGTGGCGGCGGTGCGTCCTGCGTCCGCAGGACCGCCGCCGGGGGAGGCGCCGCCTCGCTGCCCGGCGGGATGATGAGGACACGCTCGCCCGGCCGGCCCACGTTGCGCAGGCGCCGTATCTCGGCGGAGATGAAGGCATCCGAGCTGAGGTACTTCAGCTCCCGCTGGAGCTTGGCGTTCTCGGCCTCGAGCGCCGCGATCTCGGCGCGGACGCGGTCCGCCTCCTGGTTGATGGACCACGAGGCGTACACCTGCCGGCCCACCTGGAAGGCCAGGAAGCCGCCGATGACGAGCAGCACCACAAGCCAGGCGATCCCCCCGCGGCTGGCGGGCAGCGTCAGGCGCGGATTGCGCGACGGCCGGGATCGCTGGGCCGAGGTCTCGACGCCGGTCACGGCCGGCAGCCTACACCAAGGCCTCCTCGTTGCGACATGCGAGCTGTCGCAATCGCGGCCGATGCTCGCGGCGGCTGTGCTACGGTCATTCCGAACGTCTGTTCTATATCGCGCTGACCGAGGAGGAGCCGATGCTGACCGCCCCGCCGAGCAACGCTGACGAGGCGATCGCCGCCCTCCTGGCCAGCCAAGAGATGGCGCCGCTGATCGCGGCGCACCGGGTCATCGACCCGCGGCCACCTCGCCACGCGCCGTGGCCCGCGAGGCTGGATCCCCGCCTGATCGACGCGCTGCGCGCTCGGGGCGTGGAGGCGCCGTACACCCACCAGGCGGCGGCGTACGCGGCTGCCTCGGCAGGGCGCAACCTCGTCGTCGTCACGCCCACCGCATCGGGCAAGACGCTCTGCTACAACCTGCCGGTCCTTGATGCCGTGGCGCGGGACGAGGCCGCGCGGGCGCTGTACCTGTTTCCTACCAAGGCGCTGGCTGCCGACCAGCTGGTGGAGCTGCGGGCGCTGGCCGGCGCTGCGGAGCTTAGCCTCAAGACGCACACCTACGACGGGGACACGCCGCCCAACGTGCGGTCGGTAGTGCGGGCCGCCGGGCAGGTGGTCATCACCAACCCGGACATGCTCCACTCGGCCATCCTTCCGCATCACACCAAGTGGTTCAAGCTGTTCGAGAACCTGCGTTTCGTCGTCATCGACGAGCTGCACTCGTACCGCGGCCTGTTCGGGTCGCACGTCGCCAACGTCATCAGACGCCTGAGGCGCATTTGCCGCCACTACGGCGCCGACCCGGTCTTCATCTGCGCCAGCGCCACCATCGCCAATCCGCGCGAGCTCGCTGAACGGATCGTCGAGGCGCCGGTCGAGCTGGTCGACGACAACGGTGCTCCGTCCGGCCGCCGCCACGTGCTGGTGATCAATCCGCCGGTCGTCAACGAGCAGCTGGGCGTGCGGGGCTCGGCGCTGCTCACCGGGCAGCGGCTGGCCGAGCGGCTCATCTCCGGCGGCGTGCAGACCATCGCCTTCGCGCGCTCCCGCACCTCGGTCGAGGTCCTGACCAGCTACTTGCGCGAGACGTTCGCGCCCGCGCCGGGCCACCCGCACACCATCCGCGGCTATCGGGGCGGCTACCTGCCGAACGAGCGCAACGAGATCGAGCGGGGCCTGCGCGAGGGGCGGGTGCGCGGCGTGGTCGCCACCAACGCGCTGGAGCTCGGGATCGACATCGGCAGCCTGGACGCGGCCATCAGCATCGGCTACCCCGGCACCATCGCCTCGACCTGGCAGCAGATGGGACGCGCCGGCCGCCGGGCGAGCACGAGCCTGTCGGCCCTGGTCTGCTCGTCCGCGCCCATCGACCAGTTCCTTGCGGCTCACCCCGACTACCTGTTCGACAGCTCCCCGGAGCACGGGCTGATCAACCCGGACAACCTGCACATCCTGCTCAACCACCTGCGCGCGTCGAGCTTCGAGCTGCCCGTCCCCGCTGACGAGCGCTTCGGGCTGGAGGAGACGCCGCTGCTGCTGGACGTGCTGGAGGAGGACGGCTGGATCCGCCGCGCCGAGGACGACCGCTACTACTGGAGCCACGAAAACTTCCCGGCCAGCGACTTCAGCCTGCGCTCGGGGGCGCCGGAGAACGTCGTCATCGTCGACACCACCGGCAATCGCCACCGTGTCCTCGGTGAGGTGGACCTCTTCGCGGCTCCCCTGCTCGTCCACGAGAAGGCCATCTACATCCACCAGGGCGTCCAGTACCACGTCGACCGCCTGGACTGGGACGAGCGCAAGGCCTTCGTGAGCGAGACGGACGTCGACTACTACACCGATGCGGACCTGGGCATCACGCTCAAGGTGCTGGAGGTCTTCGACGAGACCGATGCGCCCCCCGCTGGTAAGCGACAGCGCGGCGAGGTGATGGTCGCCTGGAAGGTGACCATGTTCAAGAAGCTCAAGTACCACACCCACGAGAACGTGGGCTGGGGGTCCATCAGCCTGCCCGAGACAGAGATGCACACCAGCGCCACGTGGCTGGTGCCTCCTGCGGAGCTGGTGAACCGATACGACCGCGACACGCTCGACGGCGCCCTGATCGGGCTGGCGCGGATCGCCCGTACCACCGGCGCGCTGCTGCTGATGTGCGACCCGCGCGACATTGGCGTGCTGGCCCAGGTCCAGGCGCCGTTCACCGGCCGGCCGACCCTGTACCTGTACGACGCGGTGCCCGGCGGCGTGGGCCTGAGCGAGCGCCTGTTCACGCTCGCCGACGAGCTGCTGCGCGCCTGCCGCGAGGCCGTGGACGGCTGCCCGTGCCGCGACGGCTGCCCGGCCTGCGTGGGTCCCGCCATCGAGGTTGGCGCGCGCGGCAAGGCGGTGGTCTCCCAGCTGCTGGCCGGGATGTCCTGAGGACCGATGCGCACGCTCGCCGACCGGCTTGCGGCAGTCCGAACCGCTCCGCCACCGGCCCGCGCCGCCCCGGCGACCGATCGTGCGGAGCGCCTGGCGCGCTGGTTCGGGGCGCGCCTGCACGTCGAGGAAGGCGCCACCGCCGTGGTGGTGGAGCGGCGCGTCCCGCTGAGCGCGGAGGCCGCCGGATGGCTGGCGACCCTGCGGGCCGGAACGTACTTCGACACCGAGACCACCGGCCTTTCGACCGGCGCCGGGACGGTCGTCTTCCTGGCTGGGGCGGGCCGCCTCGACGGCGGATGCCTCGTCGTGCGCCAGCTGCTGCTGCCGGACTATCCACACGAGCGCGCCCTGCTGCGCCTGGTGGCCGCCGAGCTCGCAACTCGACCGCGGCTGGTGACCTACAACGGGCGCGGATTCGACCTGCCGTTGCTGGCGTCGCGGCTGACGGTCAACGGGCTGTTCCGCGAGCAGGCCGACCTGCCGGAGCGCCACGACGACCTGCTGCCCGTGGCCCGGCGCCTCTTTCGCCGGCCGCTCGGCGGCGCGCGGCTGGCCGTGGTGGAGGCTGCGGTGCTCGGCGTGCGACGCGCGTCCGACTGTCCCAGCAGCGAGGTGCCCCTGCGCTACTTCGGCTACCTGCGGGGCGGCTCGCCGGACCTGCTGGCCGCGGTGCTCGACCACAACCTGCAGGACATCGTCTCCCTCGCTCTGCTCGAAGCCGAGGTCGTGCGCCTGCGAGCCGGCGGCTGGCGCACCGCCGGCGTCCTCGACCGGCGCGGCATGGCCGTGGAGCTGATGCGCGCCGGCGCAATCGACGACGCCATCGGGCTGCTGGAAGAGGCGAGCCACACGGTAGTGGACCCAGCGGAAGTGGTGACCCTGCGCCGCCTCGCAACCCGGCTCCTGGTTGCGGCAGGCCAGGCTGAGCGTGCCGAGGCGCTGTGGACGGCCGGCACGCGGCGCGCTTCGCTGGACGCTGCCACCGCCTGGATCGAGGTGGCGCGCATCCGGGAGCGGCACCGCGGCGACCTGTCCGGCGCGCTGGAGGCCGCGGCCGCCGCGTCGCGGGTATTGGACCTCGCCTTCGCGCTGGGTCGCGGCGGCGGCATGGCGGAGATCGGCAAGGTCCGGCTGCGCGTCGACTCGAGGCTGCGCCGCCTGCGAAGCTGGACGGCAGCCGCAGAGCGCCGCGCCGCAGCGGCCAGGGCGAGGCCCCAGGTCAGCGACGCCGCCTGAGGATCTCGGCCACCGATCGCATCGCGGCCTCGGCGCGCTCGGTGACCTCTGGCCGCCCGGGCGCAGCGGGCCATCCGCCGGCAACGAGCAGGGCGGCGAACATGTCGCCGGCGCCGGTGGTCGACCCGTGCTCGACACGCGCCGGGGCCGGAAGGTGCCAGCGTTCGCCGGCCGCGTCGAGCGTCGCGCCGTTGGGCCCGTCGGTCAGGACCAACGCAGCCCGGGCGCCGAAGGTCTCGCGCAGCGCATCCAGCTGGCGATCGGCGTCGCCCGGCTCCGCGGCGAGGTCCTCGCGGCTGGCGACCAGGGCGTCCAGCGTGGCGAGCGTGGCGCACAGCTGCGGAGCCATCCCCCGCAGCGGTCGTGGGCGGACGGCGCTGCCGGCCTCGAGCTCTCGCAGCCAGCCCTGCAGGATCGCGACGCGCGTCCCGCCGGCCGCCGCCTGACCGCCCAAGTCTGCGCTGAGCTCGTCCGCCACTGGACCGTAGAGCACGGCGGCGGCGACGGGGGCGTGGGGGGCGCTGAACCGGCCACCGGAGCCACCGAATACGAGCTGTCGGGCGCCATCGCCGGCATGGTCGAAGCGGATCGATCGGGCCACGCGCTCGACGTGC
>DATADC010000022.1:0-16449 GCA_036258735.1 Candidatus Limnocylindria bacterium | reverse complement strand
GTGGCAGCAGGCCCTGGATTCGTCCCGCCAGGGTCAGGCCGGCCACAATGCCGGCCGCGCCCGCGAGCAGTAGAAGGAGGCCGGCGCCGGCCAGAACGAGCACCGGGCCGCGGGCCGACCATCGCGCGCGCCGCACGCCGGCCGCAGGATCAGCGACGGGGCCGTACCAGGACGAAGGCGGCCGCGGCCAGGATGACGGCCGCGACGGCCAGGGCGGCGGTGAGGACCACCTCGTTTCCGGGGCGCAGCTGGACCAGGACCGCACCGGCGACGGCCAGCACGGCCGCCAGCGCCGAAACGGCGGCCGCCAGCGGGCGGCTGCGCGGCACCTCGGCCAGCACGGCGAGGCTCGAACCGCTGAGCACCAGGCCCAGGACCGCCAGGCCCAGCCCGCCGACGACCTGGCCGACGCCGAGCTCGCCCACGTTGGGCGGCGGCTCGGACCCGAAGCGGCTGCCCAGCGTGAGCCCGGACACCGCCATCGCCACGCCGACGATGAAGATCGCCAGCCCCAGCACCGAAACGGCCAGCACGGCGGCGCTCGCGGCCTCGCCGAGGTGCGCGGGCGCGAGCGAATGGGCGCGCGTGCGAGCCGGCCGTGCGGGCACGACGTCGCGGGCCCTCGACCGCGTCACGGGCTTGGTGACCTTCTTGGTGACCACGCGAAAAGCTCGGTCCCTCCGGGGAACGGCCCCCGATTGTAGGGGACCGGTTCCGGCGGCGCGCGACCGTATACTCGGCCGCGTGCCGTACGAGCTGCCGGCGGACGGGCGCGCGGATCGGCGCGGCGCCGTATTGCGCTGGCTGACGTTCGCCATCCTGGCCGTGCTGGTCGCGGCGCTCACGTACGTCGCCTACGCCGGCTTCGTGGGGTCCGCGCAGGCCGTCGACCCGCCGAACCGGAGCCGGGACTGCCGCACCCCGCGCATCGCCTTCGGCTGGGAGTACGAGGCCATCAACTACGACCAGAGCGCCGACGCGCGCCTGGAGGACCTTGAAGATCCGACTCAGTGCGAGGTCGAGCCGGAGCGGGCCGGCGACGAGGTGGTAACCCCCGACGGGGTTGGCCTGGCGGGCTGGTACATCCCCGCCGGCAACGGCCCCGGGCCGGCGGCGCCGACGATCGTCCTGGCCCACGGCCACGCCACCAACAAGAGCGAGATGCTCTCGCGCGCCGAGGTCCTGCACCGCACCTACAACCTGCTCCTGTTCGACTTTCGCGGCCACGGCCAGAGCCAGGACGCCCCGTCGACCGTCGGGCTGCGCGAGCAGGAGGACCTGCGCACAATGATCGACTGGCTGGAGACGACCAAGCAGCCGCGGACGATCGGGGTGCTGGGCGTGTCCATGGGCAGCGCGGCGGCCATCAACGAGGCGGCGGGCGACCAGCGCGTTCGGGCCCTGGTCATGGACTCGACCCATGCCACGCTGGCCAGCGCCATCCAGGCGCGCCTCGATCGTGCCGGCTTTCCGCTCTCGATGCCGGCCGCCTGGGCTGTGCTCTTCGGCGGGCTGATCCGAACCGGCGAGGACATGAGCGCTGCCGACCCGATCCAGGCCGTCGAGCGCTACGGGGGGCGGCCGCTGCTGATCGTCGCCGGCCGCGCCGACGACGCCATCGGCCCGACCGACACCGACGACCTGGTGGCGGCGGCGAGGGAGGGCGGGGCGCGGGTCGAGCTGCAGGTCTGCGAGTCCGCCGGGCATGGCGGAACGTTGGGCGGGTGCGGCGACGAGTACCGCGACTGGGTGCTAGGCTTCTTCGCGGACGCGCTGGCCCGCTAGCCCGCGACCTTCCACCACATCGTCGCTATTTCGCGCGTGCCGCGCGCCCGACGGACCGTCGGGCCGAGCCTCACCCGGAGCCGCCACATGCACCAGCCCTCCTCAGACGCGGATGCCCGCTTCGACCGCACCGTCAGCCGATGGTTCCGCGACCTGCTGGCGATGGATCCCGAGCAGGCCACCTACCTGGGCATCCACGACCACGACCATCGGCTGTCCGACGGGACGCGGGACCAGGTCGAGGAGGAGATTCGCTTCCACCGCGCGGCCATCGGAGAGATGGACCGCTTCGACGCGAGCGAGCTGAGCGCGGAGCGCGCGCTGGACCGCGACCTGATCGCGCACGAGTCCCGGCTGGCGGCCTTCCAGCTCGAGGAGCGACGGACGTGGGCCGGCGCCACGCAGGCCGCCGAGCACATCGGCAACGCGCTGTTTCCCATCTTCACGCGTGACTACGCTCCCCTGCCGGAGCGCATGGAGGCCATCGCCGCGCGCCTGGAGGACGCGCCGCGCTACCTGGCCGCCGCTCGAGCGCGGGCCGAGTCGCCCGTGCGGCTGTGGATCGAGATCGACCTCGAGGGCACGGCCGGCCTCCCCGAGTTCGTCGACGCCATCCTGGCCGCCGCGCGTGCCGAACGGCTCGCGGGCCCCTTGCTCCGGCGGCTGGATGTCGCCGCGAGCGACGTGCGGAAGGCGCTGGACGAGCACGCGAGCTGGCTGCGGCACGACGCGCTGCCGCGGGCGGCGGCGGACTGGCGCACCGGCCCCGACATGCTTGAGGAGCTCATCCGGCTTCGCGCCCTGGAGGCGGGCGGGGACGAGATCCTGGCCGTCGGCCACGAGATCCTGGCCGAGGAGCAAGCCGCCCGCGAGGCGGCATGCGTCGAGATCGACCCCACGCTGAGCGCGGCCGAAGTCGCCGACCTGGTCAAGGACGACCATCCCGCCACCTTCCCCGACGCGCTCGAGGCCTATCGCGAGGCCATGAACCGGGCGCGCGCTTTCGTGGTCGACCACGAGCTGGCGACGCTGCCCTCGAACGAGAGGCTGCGGGTGGTCGAGACGCCGACCTTCACCCGCCACCTCATCCCCTTCGCGGCGTACTACGACCCCGCGCGCTTCGACCCCGACCCGGTCGGGACCTACGTCGTGACGCCCCCCTCCAACGAGGCGATGTGGCGCGAGCACAACTACGCTTCGATCAGCAACACGGGCGTGCACGAGGCGTATCCGGGCCACCACGTCCAGCTGGCAGGCGCCATCACGAACCCCAGCCTGGTGCGCACCTTGGGGTTATCGGCCGCCGAGTTCGTGGAGGGCTGGGCCTTCTACTGTGAGCGGATGATGAAGGACGCCGGCTTCGACGCGACGCCCACGCATCGGTACATCCAGCACACCGACGCGATCTGGCGCGCGGTGCGCATCATCCTCGACGTGCGCCTGCACCGCGGCGAGATTGGCCTCGACGAGGCGGTGGCGTTCCTGCGCGAGCAGACCGGGTTCGAAGATCACGCAGCGGTGGCCGAGGTCAAGCGCTACACCAGCACGCCGACCTACCAGCTGAGCTACCTGTACGGCCGCCACATGATCGACGCGCTGCGACGCCGGGTCGAGCGGCGCATGGGCCCCGCCTTCAACCTTCGGTTCTTCCACGACACGCTGATCTACGGGGGCACCATGCCGGTCTCGTACGCATCGCGCCTCTTCGACGCCAAGCTGGACGGCCTGGACCGATGAGGCCGCCGGGCGTCCGCGCGCTTGGGTACGTGGGGCTGGCAGTTGCGCTCGGCGCCTGCGGTATCGGGGGACCGACGCCGACGCCACGTCCCACCTGCCCCACATCGGCCCCCACGGCGGATCAGGCGGAGGGCGTGCTGGGCGGCGCCAGCCGGGCGGTGGTCGTGACCAACAAGGGCGAGTTCGCGATCGAGCTGAACGCGGACGGCGCGCCGATGGCGGTCGCCAACTTCGTGGCGCTGGCCGCCTGCGGCTTCTATGACGGGATCACCTTCCACCGGGTGGTGCCTGGCTTCGTGGCCCAGGCCGGCGACCCGCAGACTCGCGGTCGGCACGAGGACTTCCAAGGGCTCGGCTCAGGCTCGCCGGGATACCGCTTCGAGGTGGAGTTCCCGCCCGAAGACACGCGCTACACGCGGTACACCGTCGCCATGGCCAACGCCATCGACTTTGACGAGTTCACCGGCGAGATCACCGGGCCGACCGACAGCAATGGCAGCCAGTTCTTCGTGATGCTGGCCGACGCCCCGGAGCAGATGCAGCCGTACTACTCGATCCTGGGCCGCGTGGCGTCGGGGACCGAGGTGGTGGACGCCATCGGCAGCGTGCCCACCAACGTGCGTGACGTGCCGCTGGACCCGGTCGTCATCGAGACCGTCCGGATCGAGGGCCGGGCTACGCCATCGCCGCAGTAGGACCGTGGTCCTGGCCGACGATGAGCCATTCTTACCGCTCTGAAATGTAAAGGAATCTTAGTCCCGGACCGTTGACCGCCGGGCCGGCGTCCCGATATGATGTGTTCGCTGTTCGCACAGCGATTCACCACTGATTGCAGGGTCATGGGTAGGTTTGGGTAAGGGTAGTGCGGGAAACCGCGCGTGAAAGATGCCCCTGTGGTTAGCGAATCCGGCAGCAACGGAAGGCCCCTCCTCGGAGGGGCCTTCTCCTATGTCGCGCCTGAATCTTGCCCCCGAAACCGAGCTGCCTACAAGTTCCCTGTCAGCAGCAAGATCAGCAGGATCAGCAGGATCAGTCCGATGATCCCTCCACCCCAGTACATGGCGTCCTCCTATGCGGTTGTGCGGACGCCAGTGGCCGATGCAGGCGGCGTGCCAGCGGCCCAAAGGTCCCGTTCCGAGTGACGGCGCGCGTACGCTAGGCTGCGCGCTCGCATGCCGGCTCGGGTTGCGCCGGCCTCAAGCTCCACGAGGGATCGATACCTTGGCCCGATGGGTGTGCCTCCGTTGCTTCGAAGCCAACGACGACGCATTTCCGGCGTGCCAGTCCTGCGGCCTGGCGCGTGGCGAGCGTCCGGCGTCGGATGACGCGGCGACACCGGGAACGCCGGCTGCGGCCGCCGGCCAGCCGGCCGGCAGCACGCGTAGAAACCTGCTCGGCATCCTCGCGCGCTTCTGGTGGGTCATCCCGATCGCAGTCATCGGGCTGGGTGGCCTGCTGTTCAACGCCCAGCGCGATGACGGTGGCGAGATCACGCGCTCAGGCGACTTGGCCGTCACCGACCTCCAGGTGGGCGACTGCTTCGACGTCCAGGACGACACGGCGGAAGAGGTGGACGACGTCACGGCTCGCCCGTGCTCGGAGCCGCACCAGTACGAGATGATGTTCGTCGGCGACCTTCCCGAAGGCGACTACCCGTCGGACGCGGCCTTCGAGGCGTGGCTGGACGAGAACTGCCTGCCGGCGTTCTCCGACTACGTCGGCACCAGCTACCAAGAATCGGCGCTCGAGATCCTGTGGTTCCAGCCTACCGAGGACGGCTGGGACGAGGGCGATCACTCGGTGCAGTGCGCGGTCTACGACCCATCCGATAACGAGCTGACCGCCAGCCTGCGCGGGAGCAACCGCTAGGGTCGGTTGCTAGACTGGGCGCTCCCGGCCGCGCGCCGGTAGCTCAGTGGATAGAGCGTCGGCCTCCGGAGCCGAAGGTCGCAGGTTCGAATCCTGTCCGGCGCGCCACCTCAGCGCGGGCCCTCGTCTTTGGCGGGCCGCTATCATCGGGTCCGTTCCGGTCCGCACGCATCCCCGCGAGGCCGCACTATCCGACCACCTCGAGACGCGCGGCGACCGGTCTGACAACAACGCAGTCGGCGTTGGGGGAGCGCCGCCATGGAGGAGTCAGATGAAGCATTTTCGACCACTCGCCGTGCTGGCCGCGCTGGCGCTCGGGATGTCGGCCTGCGGGACGGGCGCGCAGACGGCCAGCACCGCCGCCTCGCAGGCCGCTACCGCCGAGGTCCCCGATGAGCTGGTCATCGGCTTCGTGCCGTCCACGGAGGCCGGGCAGCTGGTCGAGGACATCGAGCCGCTGGCCGATTACCTCACCGACCAGTTGGGGATCACGGTGACGGGCACCGTCACGAACGACTACACCGGCCTGGTGACCGCCCTGGAGACCGGACAGGCCCACATCGGCGCCCTGCCGCCGTACGGGCTGCTTCAGGCGGTGGACCGCGCCGGCGCTGAGATCATCCTGCAGTCGGAGCGCTTCGGCAGCGGGACCTACCACACCCAGTTCTTCACCAACGACCCGGACACGTACTGCACCATCTCGCCGCCGGAGGAGAACACGCGGGTCATCGACGACGAGGAAGTGACCTTCCTCAACTGCAATGGCACCGCGCGCGAGAACGAGGAGACTCCCGAAGGCCCCATCGGCCTCGAGGCCCTCAGCAACGTGGAGCCGGGGATCACGGTCTCGTTCGTGGAGCAGGCCTCGTCGTCCGGCTTCATCTTCCCCGCCACGGTCATGCTCACAGCCGGGATCGACCCTGAAGCCGACATCGAGCAGAGCTTCGCCGGGACGCACGAGGGATCGGTCATCGCCGTCTGCGAGGGCGACGCCGAGATCGGGGTCAGCTTCGACGATGCGCGCACCATCGCCCAGCCGATCACCGAGTGCGACGTCGCCAACGAGGTGGTCGTGTTCGCCTACGGGCCCGAGATCCCCAACGACGGCATCGCCGTTGCCGGCGACCTGCCCGATGACCTCCAGGAGGACATCACGCAGGCGCTGATGGACTACGCAGAGACCCCCGAGGGGGCCGAGGTGCTGGACAACATCTACCAGATCACGGCCTTCACCGAGCCGAACCTCGAGGGGCTGGAGATCGTTCGCCAGGCGGTCGAACAGCTGGGCTTCGAAGGCTGACGACGCGCACCGAGGGGCGGGCCGCATGGCTCGCCCCTCTCGCTGGTCTTGGCCGATGATCCGATTCGAGAACGCGTCGGTCACATACCCCGGCGGCGTCCGGGCGCTGCACGACCTCACCCTCGAGATCCCCGATGGGCAGATGATGGTCGTGGTGGGCCTGTCCGGGGCCGGCAAGTCGACCCTGATCCGGGCCATCAATGGCCTGGTGCCGCTGACCGGCGGCGACGTGACGATCGACGGGGTTAGCGTCCGTCGGGCGAGCCCTCGTCAGCTGCGGCAGCTGCGCTCGCGGATCGGCATGATCTTCCAGACGTTCAACCTGGTGAAGCGCACCACCGTGCTCAACAACGTCCTGATGGGACGCCTGCACAGCACCGGGACGCTGCGCTCCCTGGTGGGGTGGTATCGGCCCGCTGACGTCGAGATCGCGATGCGGGCCCTCGAGCGCGTCAACATCGTTGAGAAGGCCTACGTCCGCGCCTCGAACCTCTCGGGCGGGCAACAGCAGCGCGTCGGCATCGCCCGCGCGCTGGCCCAGCAGCCGAAGATCCTGCTGGCCGACGAGCCCGTCGCCAGCCTCGATCCGCCGACCAGCCACGTCGTGATGCGCGACCTGCAGCGCATCAATCGCGAGCTGGGCATCACCACGGTCGTCAACCTTCATTTCCTCGACCTGGCCAAGGTCTACGGTGAGCGGATCATCGGCCTTCGGGCCGGCGAGCTCGTCTACGACGGGACCGCGGCCCAGGCCGACGAGAACGTCTTCCGCGATATCTACGGCCGCTCGCTGACCGCGGACGACGTCATGGGCCAGGCGGCCGCCACGGTCGCCATATGAGCCTGCCAGCCGCGACGCGCAGCGTCCGGCCGGCCAAGCCACGCCCCTCGCTCGCGGTCCCGATCGGCCTCGTCCTGTTCGTCGCCATCAGCTGGGCCTCGCTGAGCGAGGAGTTCGGCATCGGCCTGGACATCGGCGCGCTGATCGAGGACTTCACCCGCGGCGCCGGCATCCTGGGGGAGCTGCTGACGCCCAACTGGAACTTCCTGCCACGGACCGTCGAGCCGATGCTGGAGACCTTCCAGATCGCGGTGGTGGCCGCCGTAATCGGCTGCGCGGTCGCCCTGCCGGTGGCGTTCCTGGCGTCGCGCGTGACGTCGCCCAACCTGGCGACCTTCCTGGTCGACCGCAGCCTGCTGAGCGTCGTGCGCGCCATGCCCGACTTCCTGTACGCGCTGGTGTTCGTGGCCGCGGTGAGCATCGGTCCCCTGGCAGGCGTCGCCGCGCTGGTCATGTTCAACGTCGGCGTCGTCGCCAAGCTGCTGTCGGAGACGGTCGACGGCGTGGACACCGGTCCCATCGAGGCGGCACGCGCCGGCGGCGCGAACCGGAGCCAGACCGTGCGCTGGGCGGTGCTCCCGCAGGTGCTGCCCAACTACGTGGCCTACTCGCTGTACACCTTCGAGCTGAACATCCGGGCCTCAGCGGTGATCGGCATCGTGGGCGCGGGCGGCATCGGCAACCAGCTCTTCACCCAGTACCGCTTCTTCAACTGGAGCAACGTCTCGGTCATCGTGGTCGAGCTGTTCCTGTTCGTCTTTGCCATCGAGCTGCTCTCCATCTGGCTGCGGCGGAGGCTGGTGTGACCGACGCGCGCCCGGCCGGTGTCAGGCCCCAACCGCCCAGCCGAGCCCCGCGGAACGTGGGCCTCGTCGCGGCGTCGCTGCTGGTGCTGTGGGCGGCGCTGACGCTCGACATCGATCCGGCCGAGATCCTGGAGCTGCCCGGCGGCGTGAGCCGGCTCTTCTACGAGATGTTCCTCGAGAGGGGTCCGGACTGGACGTACCTCGACGACGCGCTCGAAGGCATGCTCGAGTCGCTGCAGATCGCCTGGGTCGGGACCGTGATCGGTGCCGCCCTGTCGCTGCCGCTGGGGTTCTTCGGCGCAAAGAACGTCTCGAGCGGCCTCGTCTCGACCGTCGTCCGGCAGCTGCTCAACGCCATTCGCGCCTTCCCTGAGATCGTGCTGGCCATCGCGATCTTCATTCCGATCGCCGGCCTCGGGCCCGTAGCCGGCGCGCTGGCGGTTGGCCTGCACTCGGTCGGCACACTGGGAAAGCTCTCCGCCGAGGTGATCGAGGGCATCGATCCCGGACCGGTGGAGGCAGCCCGCGCGGCGGGCGGCCGGACGCTTCAGATCCAGCGCTGGGGCGTCCTGCCGCAGGTGCTGCCCGAGATCATCGCCTTCTGGCTGTATCGCTTCGAGATCAACATCCGCGCAGCGGCGGTGCTGGGGGTTGTCGGAGCCGGCGGCATCGGGTTCCAGCTGCAGCAGACGATCGCGTTCCAGCGCTACGCGCTGGCCGGCACGGCCATCCTGGTCGTGGTCGGCGCCACGATCGCCGTCGACACGGTATCGGGGTGGCTGCGCCGGCGGATCATCGAGGGCACGGGCGCGCGCGTCACCGGCGAGGTGGTGGAGCAGCCGGAGCTGGCCGAGGTTCGCGCGGCCTGACCATCACGTCCGGCTCGGGCGACGCAGCGACCGCCAGCGCGGCGCCACCTGGACGATCAGCACGCCCGCGGTTGCCAGCGCCAGCCCGACGATCTGGCGCGGGTCGAGCGCCTCGCCTAGGAAGATCCAGGCCATGGCGGCCACCATGACGAGCATCAGGTTCACGATCACGCTGGACTCCACCGCGGTCAGGACCCGGAGCGCGCGGTTGTAGAGGCTGAACGCCAGGGCCGTGTTGACGACGGCCAGCCACCCGACGATCGCCCAGCCGCGGAGGTCCAGCTCCGGCCAGCCTTCCAGCCACACGCCGGCCGCCAGCAGCAGGGCGCTGCCGATGGCCATCGACAACGCGGTGAGCCCGATCGCCCCGCCCAGACGGGCCTGGTCGTCACGGTTGAGATCGCGTGACAGGTGCTGGCCGATGGTGGACGAGCCGGCGCACAGCACCGCTGCCGCCAGCCCAACCCAGCCCGCCGTGCCGAGGTCCACGCCGCCGAAGTACAGCGCCGCCCCGGCCACCAGCACAGCGATGCCCGCCGCTTGCCAGCGGCTCGCCGTCTCGTCGCCACGCAGCCAGGCGGCCGTCCCGACCCAGATGGGTATCGTGGCCAGCACGAGTCCGACGGTCGCCGCTGGCAGCACCTCGAGCGCCGCGAACTGGGCGCCCTGGGCGAGGGCGTACAGGAATGCGCCGAGCAGGGCCACGCGCAGCAGCAGACGGCCATCCAGGCCGGGATCACCGCGCGAACGGACGGCACGGATCGAGCGCCAGCCGAGCGGTGCCAGGACCGCGGCCGCCAGCGCGTAGCGCAGACCAGCGAACGAGACGGGCTCGAGGTCGAGGTCCTGGAGGCCGACCTTGATCAGAACCCATGACGTGGCCCACAGGAAGGTGACGAGCAGCGTCTCGCCCGCGGCGAGCAGCCGATCGCGTTCGTCGTGCGCGCCGGGGGCGGCCTGCGGGCCATCGTGGGGCGTGATCGGCTCATCGGTGACCGGTCCCAAAGCCGGCCACCTTAGCACGGCCTCGCCGGCTGCCTAGAGGTGCTCCTCGTCCGGCGAGCGGACGACGTCCCCGCCGATGATCGTCTCTCGGGGACCGGTCTCGCGCCGCGGGTCGGGCAGGTGCTTCTCCTCGCGGTAGGCCGAGTCGGCCTCCGACAGGCCCATGGTCGACCCGTAGCCGATCGGGCTGCCCGAAAGCGTCTCGTCCTCGGCACGCGCCTCCCGTCGCCGGTGCGACGCAGCGGTGATGTCCCGCGCGGCCTCGGGATCGGACATCTCGCGCGTTTCGGCGGGGACGAACGCATCGTCAGGGTCGTCCGGCGTCAGGCTGCCGGTCGCACCGGTCAGCGCGGCTAGGCCCTCGCCATCGGCTGGCGGCGCGGGCGCAGCACGCCGATCGGCCGCCGCGTCGCGATCGGGCGAGCGATCGCCTTCATCCATGACGGGGACCCGCCGTCAGCGCGCCGACGGGCTCTCGACCTCGCCTCGCCAGGCGCCAGTCTCTGCGCCGCGCGACTCGATGAACTCCTTGAAGCGCTCCAGGTCACCCTGCACGCGGCGGTCGAGGAGCCCCAGGAAGTCCCCCACGTTCTCGATGGGGCCCTCGGGCTCGGCGTCCAGCTGCAGCATGATCCGCGTCGAATTGTCGTCCAGGCGGTGGAAGGTCACCACGCCGGCGTTGCGGGCGCCGCTGATGCTGGTCCACGCCACGCGCTCGTCCGGATGCTGCTCGGTGATCTCCGCGTCCCACTCCTTGTCCTTGCCGGCGACCTCGGCCACCCAGCGCAGGTGGGTGTCGTCGATCTGGGTGACCGACTTGACGCCCTCCATGAAGCGGGGGAACTCCTCGAACTGCGTCCACTGGTTGTAGGCGGTGCTGATCGGGACGTTGACGTCGATCGACTTCTCAACGGTGCTCATCTGGTTTCCTCCAGGTGGTCATTGCACGGGCGGTGGTCGCACGGGTCGGTGACGGCGCGCGCACCCCTTGAGGGTTGCAAGCGCCGGACCAACGGGACGTGGCGAAGTCCTAGTCCAAGTAGCATGATCGCGGCCGTGAGCTTCATCCGCCGCGACCGCATCACACGCGAGCACGACGAGGAGCGCCTCAGCTCGCTCGCCACCCGATCGGCCGCGTCGCGCGGACGGCCCCGTCCGGAGGAGCCAGATCGCTACCGCACCGCCTTCGAGCGCGACCGCGACCGCATAATTCACGCCTAGGCCTTTCGCCGGCTCAAGCACAAGACGCAGGTCTTCCTGCACCCCGACGGCGACCACTTCATCACCCGGCTGACCCACACGCTGCAGGTGGCCCAGATCGCGCGTTCGCTGGCTGCTGCCCTGGGCTTGAACGAGGCGCTGACCGAGGCCATCGCGCTGGGCCACGACGTCGGGCACACGCCGTTCGGCCATACCGGGGAAGAGGCCCTGTCGCCTTATTTCGAGCGTGACGGCTGGCACCATGCCGCCCAGAGCGTGCGCATCTTCGAGGTCCTCGAGGACCTGAACCTGACGTGGGAGGTGCGCGACGGGATCCGCGCGCACACCTGGCGCATCACTCCACCGCCGGCCACGCCGGAGGCGTACTGCGTCCGCTACGCCGACCGGATCGCCTACCTGTCCCACGACGCGCTCGACGCGCTGCGTGCCGGCGTGCTGGCCGCCGATGCCTTTCCTCCCGACGTCGTGGCCCGCTTCGGCTCGCCGGGGCGGCTGTGGATCGGCGAGATGATCGAGGCGGTGATCGAGCACTCGCTTCAGGCCGGCGAGGTGCGGATGGACGCCGAAACGCTGGCAGTCATGAACGAGCTGCGCCACTTCATGTTCGAGCGGGTCTACCAGTCGCCGTCCCAGCGAGCGCGGCAGGAGCGCGCCATCGGCATCCTGCACGACCTGATGGAGCATCACCTGGCGCACCCGGACCAGATCCCGGACAGCTACCGGGAGCACGAGGCGCCGATCGTCGTCCAGGTCGCGGACTACGTCGCCGGCATGACCGACCGGTACGCGCTGGCGGTCCACGAGCGAGCGTTCGGGACCGACGCGGGCTGGGACGCGATCCCCGACTGACGGGTTTCGCCAGGGTCAGCGGAAGACGCGCAGCGCTCCCGGATCGACCGCAAACGTGACCGGCGTGGTGCCGATGGATTGGCCGTCCGCATGGGCGGGCAGCACCCGGCGAATGCCGCTGATCGTGATCCGTCGGGCCTCGAGGCGGCTGGTGCGCGGCTCGCGCTGCGGTCGGCGGCCGGCCACCGACAGGTAGTGGCGCAGGACGTCGAGCGTCGTCATGCCCGAGAACACGATGACGTTCAGCTTGCCGTCGGTCGGGTCAGCCTCCGGCGCGACGGCCAAGCCAATGCCCATGTACGGCCCGTTGAAGACGGTGACCGCGGGCGCCGCTGTCCGCAGCCGGCGTCCGTCGACGTTGAGGCGCATCCGCGTTCGGCGCCGGCGCAGCGCGCGCCAGGCCAGCCGCCCGGCTGCCAGCCATCCGCGCCTCTCGCCCACCTGCGTGGCGCCGAAGGCGGCCGCGTCCAGCCCGACGCCGGCGGCCTCGAAGAACCGCGTGGCATCGGGTGGCGGCGGGTCGTCGTCGGAACCGGCGGCGCCTTCGGCCGGGTGCCAGGCCAGCCCCGCGTCGATCCGCGACGTATGCCCTCGCGCGATGGCGTCCAGCGCGGCCTCCAACTCGGTCGGGACGCCGCAAGCGGCCGCCACGTTGTTCCACGAGCCGGTCGGCACGATGCCCAGCGTGGCGTCCGCGTGGCTGAGGGCCGCGGCTACCGGCGCCACCGTCCCGTCCCCGCCGGCCACCACCACGTCTCGGCCGGCCGACGCTGCCCGGGCGGCGAGCGCCGCCGCATCGTCGTGCTCCTCGAGGAGCTGCAGCTCGGCGCTCAGGCCCCGCGTCACCAGCCCCGCCAGCAGCGCGCCGGGCTCGAGCGCCTCCTGGTCCGCCTCGCGGGCGGGGGCCACCACCTTGCGGCCGGATTCGGGGTTGACCAGCAGCAGGATCGGACGGCGCTCGGTCACAGCGTCCCCGTGGGCAGTGGCTCGCCCCGCCATCGATACGTCCGGAAGGTGCCATCCCCGCAGTCGAGGGCGATGATCGGCGGCCGTGCCGCGGCATCGGTCGAGGGTGAGCTGCCGGGCGGGCCGTAGGCGCGCCGGGTGATCGGCCCGAAGAAGGTGGACCCGATGTAGGAGGCGTCGCCGCCGCCCACGTCGGGTGACGGGCCGAGTTGGCCGTGGGCGAGGTAGGCTCGATCCGCCCATTGCAGGCTCGGGGGGCATCCCTCCGCGTCGCGGAAGGCGACGGACAGGCCGAGCACGCCCATCCCCACGAACGCGGCCACGCTTATCACCGCGCAGCCAATGACGCGCGGGTTCATTGAGGGCTGATCTCGAAGCGCTCGAAGCCTCCGGATGCCGGCTCACGTCGCGCATCAACCCCTTCCACCCGGGCGGACGCCGGACCGATGCGCAAGAGCCGCTCCAGCTCGTCCAGCCGCTCCCGGTCACCCTCGGCCACCACGGTCACCGACCGCTCGTCGGCGTCGTTCTTCACCCAGCCGGTGAGGTCGAGCGCCTCGGCGCGGGAGCGCGCCCACCACCGGAAGCCGACCCCCTGGACCCGGCCGGTGATGCGCGCCGTCAACCGCTGGCGCTTCACCTGGCAGCGTCGCGCCGCGGGCGCGGCCACGACAGCATGGCCACCTCCAGGGCGAGGCGCGGAGCGGCGTTCTGGACGAGGCCATCGCGGATCCGCTCGAGCAGCTTCAGGAACCCGACCAGCTCGGCGGGCCGCAGCGCCCTGGCCGCCTCGTCGAGTCCGGTCAGCAGCTGGCTCGCGCCAGCCTGCGAAGGCCGCCCCGCCACGGCCACGAGCAGGTCACGCGCCAGCCCCTCCCAGGCCTCGATCACCGAGAGTGCCGCGGCCCGCTGCACCGCGCTCGACACGCGACTCCCCTCCTCGGTCGGCGCGGCCTCGATCTCGGCGCTCGATTGGGCGGGCGCCTGGTCGAGGAGGTCGCGCACGGACGAGAAGCGATCGGCAGGCCCGCGCCACAGCAGGCTCATCAGCTCCGCCTGTGTGCGCCGCCGCCACTCGACCAGCGCCGGCTGCCTGGCGTAGCCGATGGCGCGGCCCGGCAGACCCTGCGCGATGCGAGCCAGCGCGTCCGCCTGGTCGGCGGGGAGGCGCTCGCGGTCCACGAGCCAGGCCACCAGCTCGTCGTGCGCGACCGAGCCGACGCGCAGCGGCTGCGAGCGCGAACGGATGGTCGGGAGCACCCGTGCGGGGTCCGCCGCCGTCAGCACGAAGACCTGGCGCGGGGTCGGCTCCTCCAGCGCCTTCAGCAGGACGTTCTGGATCTGCTCGTTGGCGCGGTCCACGCCCTCGACGACCAACACTCGGCGAGGGCCCGCGATCGGGGCGCCGGCCGTCTCCAGCAGCCAGCGACGTGCGACGCCGACGATGCTCTCGCCCTGCGCGCGGGACTCCCTCCAGCGCTCCGGAGACCCGACGACCAGGTCGGGATGGGTCCGCGCGCGCGCGTCGCGGCAGGCGCGACAGGCGTTGCACGGTCGCTCGGCTGGGGCGGCGGCATGGCACAGCAGCAGGGCCAGCAGGTCGTCGACGAAGGCTCCCTTGCCCGCTCCTGGCGGACCGTGCACGAGCAGCGTGCGGTCCAGCCGTCCGCGGGACGCGGCCTCCACCACGGCGCGGCGCGCAGAGGCCTGTCCCAGGCTCAGGAAGCCGGCCTGGAGCTCCGGTACGGACATCGGCTGAGTATAGGTAAGCGACGGGTAAGCGGCCGGTGAGGCCCCAAGGTCAATGCTTCCTGCGGGTGCCGGTCGGATGCCCGGGGTACGCCGCGCTGGCGGCCGGTTGGCAACCGGCTCCGCCTTCGTCTGGCATCGCGCCGGCACCCCCTGGATGGCATACTTCGTGCCGCCCACCCTGCCCGACTTTGACGAGGAGGACGACATGGCCGATGACGTCTCCACGAAGGTGCGATCCACCGTCGAGAGGCTGCTCGAGGCAGACGTGACCGACCAGATTGCGCGGCGCGGCCGCGAGCTGGCCGCCGCCGTGGCGGACGCGACGGAGGCAGTCTCGGCGCGCGCCGGCGACGCCTGGCGCGACACGGAGTCGCAGCGGCGGGACGCCGAGAAAGCGGCCCGGCGCGCCGGCAAGGACGCAGTGAAGTGGTCCCGGCGGACCTGGAAGAAGGAGCTTCGTCCCACCCTGCGTGACCTCTGGGAGCGGCGCACCGTGGCCGCCGGTGCAACGGCAGCGGCCATACCCGCCGGCCGCGAGTTGGTCGAGGACGCTGCCGCGCGCCTGGGTATCCGCAAGCGGCGCGAGCGGGGTCACTGGGTGGCGTTCCTCCTGGGGGTCGTGGTGGGCGCCGCGGCGGGCGCGATCGTCGCCTTGCTGACCACGCCGAAGCCCGGCCGCGAGATGCGAGACGAGCTGGCGGTCAAGGCGCGCGACGCGGCGGAGCGCGCACGCGAAGAGGCCGGCGAATGGGTCCCGCTCTTCCAGCGCGAGCCCACCAACGGCGGAGTCTCGGCAGCCATCGACGCCACGGCCTCGCCCATGGATGCTCCCGCGGAGCCCGTCGACACCGGTGCGCCGATCGACACGGTCTCCGCCTTCGAGCCCGCCGACGGTCCGGTCACCGAGCCGATCGAGCCGATCGAGCCGGTCGAGTCGATCGACGCGGTCGAGCCAGTCGAGGCGATCGACGACGCCGCGCCGGTCGAGGCCATCGAGCCCGTGGACGCCACGCCCGAGGGCGAAGAGAGGATCTGAGCGCGAGCCCGGTCGGTGACCGACCGCTCTTTCTCTCACGTTCGCTTGCGCCCCACTAGGACGAGCGGCTGCCCCCGCGCGCCGAGCGGAATCGCTCCCAGATCCCCTGGCCCTCATCCGAGCCCGGAGCCGAAGGCTCGCTCGGAGAGTCCGCCGGCTGCTCCGCCTTCTTGCGTGAGCGTCGCATAGCTCCCGTGGCGGAAGGGGCGCTGGCCTCGTCGCCGCCGCCGCTCGCCGCGGACCTGCTACGCGTCCGCTTCGGCTTCTCGCCGGCGGGCGCCTCCGTGGGCGCGTCAGGCTGGGGTTCCGCATCCGCTTTCTTCGTCGTCCGGCGCCGGCGGGCGGGCTTCTTCTCGTCCTCGCCCGGCTCGGCCGTCGAGGCGGGCTCCGTGGCGGCGGGCTCCGACGCGGCG
>DATADC010000021.1:0-8886 GCA_036258735.1 Candidatus Limnocylindria bacterium | reverse complement strand
CAGCCGGCTCATCTGCTTCGACCAGCGCGGGACGGGGCTGTCGGATCCGGTACCGCTCGGCGAGCTGCCGAACGTCGATCACTGGATGGACGATGTCACCGCCGTGATGGAAGCCACCGGGTCGCGGCAGGCGGCCATCCTCGGCAGCGGAGGCGGCGGGGTCGTCGGGACCGTGTACGCCGCTAGCAAACCCGAGCGCACGCAGGCATTGGTCCTCGTCAACTCCTTTGCCCGGCTGGCGTGGGCGCCTGACTACCCGGCGGGCACGACCGATGCCTTCGAGGAACGGGTCCAGCAGGACCTGCGGGCCACCTGGGGCCGCGATGCGCTGATCGATCTCGTCGCTCCCAGCGAGGAAGCCAACCCCGCCTTTCGCCGGTGGCTCAGCCGTTACCAGCGGCTGGGCAGCAGCCCGGGGACGGTCATTGCCTTTCGCCGAATGCTGCGCGCGATCGACGTTCGCGGGGTCGTGTCGGCGATCCGCGTGCCGACGCTGATCATCCACCGCGCGGACAACCGGCTCGTGGTCCGCGACCACGGTCGCTACCTTGCCGAGCACGTCCCGGACGCAACCTACCGTGAGGTCCCCGGCGTCGACTACTTCCCGTTCATCGGAGACAGCGGGCCGATCCTCGACGCCGTCGAGGAATTCCTGACAGGCACCCGCCAGGCGCCAGAGACGGACCGCCTGCTCGCGACGGTTCTGTTCACCGATATCGTCGATTCAACCCGGCACGCCGCGAGGCTTGGCGACGCAGGATGGCGGTCCCTGCTCGAGCAACATCATGCGGTTGTGAGGGAGCATCTCGCCCGATTCGCCGGCCATGAGGTCGACACGGCGGGCGACGGTTTCTTCGCCACGTTCGACGGTCCGGCGAGGGCCGTTCGCTGTGCCCTGCAGCTGGCGCGGACACTGCCAGACCTCGGCGTCCAGATTCGGGCAGGCGTGCACACCGGCGAGGTCCAGCGACTGGGCGGCGAGAAGATCGGCGGCCTCGCCGTCCACATCGGCTCACGAGTCGCCGCCCGTGCGCGCGCGGGCCAGGTGCTGGTGACGTCGACGGTCCGCGACCTGGCGGCGGGGGCCGGCATCGGATTCGCGGACGCAGGGTCTCATGCGCTCAAGGGTGTGCCGGGCCGCTGGCGCCTGTATCTCGCCGCCGACGCGGACCGGGTGCAACGCGAAAGCCGGCCGCTCGAGTAACCAGGGGGTACCTCGTCCACCCAGCGACCGGCCACTCGCACACTACCTCGCCCACCTTGCCATCCACCTTGCAGAATCTGCACGCGAGTACAGCGAGTCAGACTGGGATGGCAACAGTGCGCTATGCCGCGTGGCGGCTTACTCAGCGCGGGCCTATGCAGGTGCAGATCAAACGGGGGGACCGAGAAGCGGACCACGAAGGGCGTGATGGCAGCGGTAGCCTTTGGCGCCGTTACCGTGGCCGGAGTCAGCATGGTCGCCGCCAGCGACCGGGCTGACGATAACCGCACCGAACGAGCCATCACCGGAAGCGCCCTGGAACGCGCCAGCGAAGCCGCGCTGTCGCACCTTGGCGGCGGCCGCAGTAGACACGCCGTTGGCTGCCGCCCGACAAATCTGTGGACCCGGTTCGAGAATGGGTGTATCCTCGCCGCAATGCCCGAGCTCCGACGCGTCACCGTCGTCAACGACAATCCTGAGTTCCTCGAGCTCATGCAGGATCTCCTGCAGGACGCCAGCTATCCGGCGACGTTGGTGGACGGCGACCGCAACAACGCCATGGAGCTGATAGAGGCCTCAGAGCCGGAGATGCTGATCATCGATTTGCGCCTTGGCTCTGACGAGTTGAAGGGCCTCGACATCCTCCGCCAGGTCCGCGAGCACCCCGAGCTCAAGCACGTGCCGATGGTCGTGTGCACCGCAGACAAGTTCGCCTTGGACGGGCTCGGCGATGAGATCCGCTCGCTGCAGCACGTTACGACGCTATCCAAGCCATTCAGCATCGGACAGCTTTACGCGAAGCTAGACGAACTGCGTCAGCCGGCTTAGCGCAGAACCTCATCGCGCACGGCGCCGATCTGCGCCAGCACCTCGCTGTCGCCTTGCGCAACGGCCTCCAGCTCGTCCAGGAGCTTAGCGGCTCGCTCCCGAAATCCATCCAGGTAGCGGCCGCGGTGCTGCTCGGCACGGTACGTCACCGTGATCACTTCGAGCTGGCGTTGCATGCGCTGACGGTCCATGTCCGTGGTCTCGTGGAAACGGTGCACCGGCAACGCAACTTGCGTGCCGGACCCGGGTGATGCCCTCGGCGGTGAAGGCGCGGGATGCCAGACGCGCCGCATGGGAACACCTCTAGCGCGCGGCGCGCGCCGGGTTCGCCCAGTAGATCGGTACGTTCCCCGTCGGCCATGGACATGGGCCCGCACGTCTTCGCTCCCCGCGTGTGCGGATAGCTGTACTCGGGTGAGGCTTATTCGCCTAGACCATGGCGTCGGCGCATTCGCGGGACCGCCGGCGCGACGGCCATAGAGCGTGCGCCGCGTGGTCCCGTACTGTCCGACTTAAGACAAATGCACGCAACTGGCCTCCTCAGGCACACGCCCTGCTCTCAGGATCAAGCTTATGGACGGACAGGCGGATCGCCGCACTCGCTATCGCCGCGCCATTGGTGCGCTCCACGCAAACCTCCGCCTTCAGCGCGAGCTGCTGTGGCATCCGAGGCTTGGCTTGGCGGGGCCGCGGCGGTCCATGGTCGCGGCGGGGAATAAGGTGCGCCGCCTCGCCCGACGTCGGGTTTAGGGCCAGAAGGAAAGCGCGTAAGCCAATGGCACGCGTGCGCGTTACCCGCTCCATCTCTCGATCGGATCTGGAAGCGGCCGCCAAGGAAGCGTTCCTGCACTCGCTGGCGGGCGGCCTGGTGGGCCTGATCTGCCTGGGCATCGGCGCGTACCTCATCGCGGCAGCCATCCTCGGACCTGCAACGAACGTTCAGTTGCCCATCCCTGGAAGCACCGCACGACTGGATCTACCGGCGGGCCTGGTTGGCGCGCTGGCGGCCTTCATCGGCATCGCGGTGATCTGGATCACCCGCGCCTCGGTCGCGGACTAAGCCATACCTCGGCTCCTCGTGGCGCCGTCCGCATTAGCCCGGGTGCGTGCACCGAGGCTAGGGCCGAGGCTTGTAGGCCGTCTACGGGTGGCGGACCTCTCTTAGCGCGCTACGCGGTCGTAGCGAGCTCCCGCCTCCACCCAACGGCGCTGCCACGGTGATCCGTATCGGCGGCCCCATTGGCTGGAATCCCGGATCACCTCGCGCCAGCGGATCTCATCGCGTCGCTCTTCGCGGTGTCGCACGAGAATGGCGTGCTCGAGCGTGGCGGCCACCAGGGCCGCGAGGCTCAGGGCTTCGGCGAGGTTGGCCATTCGACTGCACGATACTCGATCAGCGGGCGTCAACGTACGTCCCTGCGGGTGCCATCGCAAAGGACACATTCAGGCTGATTCGTGCTCACTGAGAGGTGGTGCCGGAGGTGGGAGTCGAACCCACACGCCCTTGCGGGCATCGGTGTTTGAGACCGACGCGTCTGCCGATTCCGCCACTCCGGCTCGGTGCGGCCTTCCGCCGATGGCGGTGCGGCTGATGTGATTATAGGTAGCGGATGCCGATCGACGAGCCGGGCCGCCAGGGCAACCGCACGCCGCCGCTCCCCGACGAGCCGGCGATCGTGGCCCGGGCCGTGGAGGGCGACCGCACCGCGTTCGCGCGCCTGATGGAGCACTACCAGTCGGCCTGTTATGGGCTGGCCTGGCGCCTGCTGGGCGACGCCGAGATGGCAGCCGACGCCACCCAGGACGCCCTCGTGCACGCTTACGACGCTATCGCGGGCTTCCGCGGAGGCATCTTCCGCTCGTGGCTGCTGCGCATCACGGCCAACGCCAGCTACGACATGCTGCGACGCGCGCAGCGCCGACCGACGAGCCCGCTGCCGGACCCCGAGGAAGGGCAGCCGGAGATGCCCGACGCCGCAGCCCCCAATCCGGTGGCCGAAGCCGTCCGTTCGGAGCTGTACCGCTACCTCGACCAGGCCCTCCAGCAGCTGCCGGAGGACCAACGCACGGCCGTGGTGCTGTGCGACGTGTACGGGATGGATTACAACGAGGTGGCGGCTGCGACCGAATCGGCGCTGGGCACCGTGAAGTCCCGAATCCACCGGGGCAGGCTCCGCCTGCGCGAGCTGCTGGCCGAGCACCGGGAACTGTTCGAGCGTTGAGGCCGTCTGACCGATGACCATGCAGCACTCCGAACATCCCCAGGATGAGCGCCTGTCGGCGCTGGCAGGTGGCGATCCCGAGGCCACCACCGATGCGAGCCTGCGTGCGCACGTCGACGCCTGCTCTCGATGCGCTGGCGTCGTCGACGACATCGGACGCCTGCGCTCTACGCTGGCCGACCTACCCGACTTGGCCCCCAGCCGCCCGCTCCAGCTCGTACCGCCGGTCGCGGCGCGACGCGGTCGCGAACGGATGGGATGGCTTCGGCGCCTTGCCGCCCCGGCAATGGCAGCCGGCGCCGGTCTCGCGGTGGTCGGAGCGGTGGGGCTGGCCGCCATCGGTGCCGGAGGGATGGCCGCCATGCCGGGCGCGCAGTCAGGGGCAGAGGATCATGCGGCCGGCGACCGCGAGGGCGCAGCCCCCGCCGAGCCCGGCGCCACGGCACCAATTGGGCTCAGCGGCGGGGCCACGGCGTCGCCGCGCCTCTATGGTGAATCCGAGGAAGTCGCGAGCGCACGGCCGTCCGAGACCGGTGTCCGGGAACGTGCCGACGAAAGTGCGGAGGCGCGGAGCGCGCCGCCCCTGAGCCTGGATGGCCCCGCCCCGTGGTTGGTCGTCCTGGTGCTCGGCGCCGGACTGTTCGTGGCCGGACTGGTCCTCCGCTTCGCGGTTCAGCCCCGCGCCGGCTGACCGGCCCTTTAGAAGGCCCGCCCGGCGACGATGGCGGCGGTCAGCAGGACCAGGAACGCTAGGCCGGCCAGCAGCGCGGCCCATGGCGAGTCGCGGAACGTGCGGTCGGCCGGGGCGATCGGCCCCGGTCGGCGCGTCGGGGCCACGTGGACCTCTCCCGCCACGCGCCGAGTTCGGGGTGCCGCGCGCGTCTCGTCCGCGGTCGTTCGCCACGCGGCCCAGGTGCGCGTGTTCGTGGGCTGTGCGGGCCGGATCGGACGGCGAGAGCCGGCCCAGTGGCCGGAGGCGGGCGTGCCGGCCGCTGGGTGCGCGAGATCGTACTCGGCGCGCCGGGCATCGGACGCCAGCAGGCGATAGGCGTCGTTGATGCGACGCATCGGCTCGGTGACTTCCTCGCCGGGATGCAGGTCAGGGTGGTGCCGCTTGGCGAGCCGTCGGTGGGCGCGCGCGATCTGGAGCGGGGTAGCGTCGCGCGGGACGCCGAGCACGGCGTAGGGATCGAGCTGGCGGCCCTCGGCCATCGGCAGATTGTAGGTCTGCAACCGCCCCGCGGGCGGCGGCTGGAACGCCACCGCACCGGGCTAGACTGAGCCTGCGCGATGACTGACCGACGACCGATCCTTATGCTGATCGACGGGCCGAGCCTGGTCTACCGCGGGTACTTCGCGCTCCCGCCGCTGACCACCTCGGACGGCATGCTGACCAACGCCGCGTTCGGCTTCCTGCAGATCGTGCTGCGCGGCATGCAGGACCTCAAGCCGGACTACGCCATGGTGAGCTTCGACGTCGGCAAGCCGCAGTTCCGCTTCGACGCCTACCCGGACTACAAGGCCGGCCGGCCCTCGATGCCCGATGACCTGCGCGCCCAGTTCCCGATCGTGCGCGAGATCTGCGAGATGATGAACATCCCGATTCGGGAGCTGGAGGGCTACGAGGCCGACGACGTGATCGGCAGCCTGGTCCAGGAGGCCAAGACGGCCGACGTCGAGACCTACATCGTGTCCGGCGACCTCGACGGGCTGCAGCTCGTCAACGACCACGTGAAGCTGCTCACCACCCGGATGGGCGTCGCGGCCACGGTCATCTACGACGAGGCCAAGGTCATGGAGCGCTACGGCCTGCGCCCGGACCAGATGCTCGACTACAAGGCGCTCAAGGGCGACACGTCGGACAACATTCCCGGCGTCCCGGGGGTGGGGGAGAAGACCGCCATCCAGCTCCTCCAGCAGTTCGGGACGCTGGATGGCATTTACGAGCATTTGGACGAGGTGAAGGGCAAGCTGCGCGACCGGCTGGCCGAGCACCGCGAGTCGGCGTTCCTGTCGCGCGAGGTGGGCCGAATCATCACCAACCTCCCCGTGGAGCTGAATCTCGAGGAGGCGCGCACCGGCCGCTACGACCGCCGGGCCGTGGCGCAGCGCTTCCGGGAGCTGGAGTTCCGCAGCCTCATCGACCGGCTGCCGCCGTCGAGCATCGCGCCCACCGGCTACGGCCCGGCCGAGCAGGACACGGCCAGCGGCCTCCAGCTGTCGCTCGACCTGCTCGGCGGTCCCGCCGCTGCCTCGGCCCCCGCATCCGATGGGGCGGAGGTGCGCGCGCAGCCGAGCGCCACGAGCGATCCCGGCGGGGCGATCGAGCACGTCGACCCGCGCATCGTGCGCAGCGACGACGACCGTGCCGAGCTCGCGGCGTGGCTGGACGCGCAGGGGGACGCCGTCGGCATCGGCTGGGCGGCAGGGCCAGGGAGGCCGCTGGAGCGCGCCCTGGTGGGCGTCGGCCTTGCGGGCGCCGATGGAACCGCCTGGTTCCTGCCCTGGAACGACGACCGGCCGCTGCCGCCGTGGTTCGGGAACGACGGGACCACGCTCACCGGCCATGATCTCAAGCAGCTGGCCGTGATGCTGGCCGCTCGCGGAGCGGACGTGGCAGGACCCATGGTCGACACGCTGGTCGCCAGCTGGATGGTCAACCCATCCCTGCGCGCCATGACTCTCGACGACCTGGCCGCCGGCCGCTACGGAGCCACCCTGCCAGAGCGCCCCGCCGGGCCGGACGCTGACGCCGACGAGCGGGCAACGGCTCGCCGCGCGGCGGCCGAGGCGCTCACCAGCCTGCTGGTCCGTCCCGGGCTCGAGCGAGAGCTGGAGGAGGCCGGCCTGATGGCCCTCTTCCGCGAGGTGGAGATGCCGCTGGTGCCCGTGCTGGCCCGCATGGAGCTGGCCGGCGTGGCCATCGACGGCGAGGCCCTGACGCGGATGGGCATCGAGTTCGGACAGCAGCTGGCCGCTCTGGAGTCGCGCATCTTCGGCCTGGTGGGGCACGACTTCAACATCGGCTCGCCGAAGCAGCTGGAGCAAGTCCTCTTCCACGAGCTGCGCCTGCCCGCCACCAAGCGGACGCGGACCGGGTACTCGACCGACGCATCGGTCCTCGAGGAGCTGCGCGACCAGCACGAGGCCGTCAGCCTCATCCTGGAGCACCGCCAGATCTCCAAGCTGAAGGGCACCTACGTCGACGCGCTGCCGGCGCTGGTCGGCGCCGACGGCCGGGTGCACACCACCTACCAGCAGGCGGTGGCGGCCACCGGCAGGCTGTCGAGCATGGATCCCAACCTCCAGAACATACCCATCCGCTCGGCGCTGGGCAGGCGCATCCGTGGGGCGTTCGTGGCGCCGCCCGGCCGGCTGCTGCTGGGCGCCGACTACTCGCAGCAGGAGCTGCGCATCCTTGCGCACGTGTCAGGTGACGCCGGGCTCAAGGCCGACTTCGCGGCCCACTCCGACATCCACCTCGCCGCGGCCGCTCGGGTGCTGGGCCTGGCGCCCGAGGCGGTCGGCCCCCGGGAGCGGAGCATCGCCAAGATGATCAACTACGGGATCGCGTACGGCCTCTCCGACTTCGGCCTCGCCGACCGGCTGAAGATCCCGCGCGAGGATGCGCAGCGCTTCATCGCCGACTATTTCGCGGCGTACCCCGGCATCCGCCGCTACACCACCGAGATCCGGATCCTGGCGCGCGACCAGGGCTTCGTCTCCACGCTGCTGGGACGGCGCCGATACCTTCCGGAGCTGACGGCGCGCAACTCCGCGCTGCGCTCCGCGGGCGAGCGAATGGCGATCAACATGCCGATCCAGGGCACCGCGGCCGACGGCATGAAGATCGCCATGGTGCGGCTGGACGCCGCCATGCGCGAGGGTGGCCTCCGCTCCCGGATGCTGCTCCAGGTCCATGACGAGCTCGTCTTCGAGACCGATGAGGCGGAGCTCCCGGTCCTCGCCGAGCTGGCGAACGAGATCATGGAGGGCGCCCTGCCGCTCGACCCGCCGCTGGAGGTCGAGCTCAAGGTCGGTACGGACTGGGAGGCCATGGACCGATACGTCCGCGAGGACGGCGGATGGCGCCGCATCCCCAAGTCGGCCGTCGAGGTCGCGCAGGAGGAGGCCGACGAGGCCATCGCCGAGCCGCTCGGGGCGTAGCCCGGCGGCTTGACGTGTTGTCTGCGGCTAGTTAGCGACCACATCTTGAGTGGCTGACGGCAACCTTCCGCGAACGGCACACTACGCCAACATGCCCGAACTGCCCGAGGTCGAGACCGTGGCCCGCGACCTGCAGCGCTCGGTGGCCGGTGCCCGCATCACCGACGCCGAGGTACGCTGGGATCGGACCATCACGAACCCGCAGCCACCGAACCTATTCGTGGACCAGGTGCGCGGCGCCGAGATCGCCGGCGTCGGCCGCCGAGCCAAGAGCGTGCTGATCAACCTGGCCGATGGGCGGGTGCTGACCGTGGCCCTGCGCATGACCGGCGCCCTGCTCGTGGCCGAGCCCGGCACGCCGGATGACCCGTACGCCCGGGTTGTCTTCCGCCTGGCCGATGGCCGTCAGCTGCGCTACCGCGACGTGCGCAAGTTCGGGCGTATCGGTCTGTGGGAGGGCGGCGG
>DATADC010000020.1:0-11769 GCA_036258735.1 Candidatus Limnocylindria bacterium | reverse complement strand
GGCGTGGGTGGAGCGGATGGCGCCGCGGGGGCTGCCGCTCGCCCGCCGGCCTGCGGCGGCGTGCCCTGCGCGCGTCCCGCGCGCCGCTGCTGGCGAGATCGCCGGCTGGCGGCCTTGCCTCCTCGTTTGGCCAATTCGCCTCCTCGGACTCGGCAAATCCCCGCACGCGCAGCCACCTCGAGCACCGCGGGGGCCGGTATGATACCAGCCCGTCCGGCGGTGCCGCCCGGCCCGCCGCTCCAGACCACCTGGGAGTCGAAGCGCCCGCGGATGGACCAGCTCAACCGCCTGCTGACCGAGAACGTGGCCCTGGCGCTGGGCGTCCTCGCGGCGGTGCTCCTGATCCTGCTGGTGCTGGTCCTCATCCAATCGATCCGCCTCGGCCGCGCGGTGCGCGACTACCGCGCGCTGATTGGCGACGGCCGGGGCGGCTCCCTGCGCGACGTCCTGTCCGACCACGTCGGCCGCGTCGATGCTGTGGACCAGCGCATGCGGGAGATCGACGGCATGCAGGCTTCACTCGAGCACCGCAGCCTGACCAGCCTGCAGCATATCGGGCTCGTCCGATTCAACCCCTTCGAGGACACCGGCTCCGACCAGAGCTTCGCCATCGCCCTGCTCGACGGCCGCCGCGACGGGATCGTCATCTCCAGCCTCCACGGCCGTGCCAACACGCGCGTCTTCGCCAAGCCGGTCGAGGGAGGCACCTCGCCGCACGCGCTCTCCGACGAGGAGGAGCAGGCCATCCGCATCGCCGTTTCGGGCACCGGACGGGCCCCGGGCGCCTGACGCCTGGACCGATGGACCCCGCCGTGCGTCGGGCCACGGAGGGCCGGCTGCTGGCGGCGCTGCGCAGCATGCACCGCCGCGAACCGATGCGCCCGGACGTGCGAGTGGACGCCCTGCTGGCGGCGGCCAGGGCCGTGCCGACCAACCGATCGGCCCGTCATCGCGGCGCGACGCCGATCCCGACCGACGACGCCGAGCTGCTGGCGGTGATCGACGCCATGGCAGCGGACGGCCGGATCGCGCGCGACGGACGGCGCGTGCGGCTGGCGGAGCATCGGCCGGACCTCGAGCCAGTCATGCGCGAGCGCGTCGAGCGCCTGCTGGACGGGCTGCGGCAGGCGGGAGTGAACGTGCCTCGCGTCGAGGGTCCTGCCGCCCGACTCGGCATCCCGGATGGCGTTCTCCGACAGCTGCGGGCGTCGGGCGAGCTGGTATCGCTGGCGCCCGGCATCGACTACCCCGGCGCGACCTGGGACGAGGTCCGCGGCCGGGTGGACCGGCTGGCGGCTGGCGGCCCGCTGACCGTCGCCGCGGCGCGCAACGCGCTGCGCACCTCGCGGCGCCACGCGGAGGCCATCCTGGCTCGCTGGCGGGCGGACCATCGACGGAGTGGCCGCCGGGGCTGACCTTCGCGACAGCCGAGCTGTCCGATAAGCCGTTGATAACGGTCCGGTGAATGCCTCCTGGGCTACCATCGAGGACGTGCCAGCGGTCGTGCCGTCACCCGACCAGCTTCCGATCTTCGAGGAGCTGGCCGCACCACCGCCACGGCGCAGGCCGTCGCACCTCCGCATCCAGCCGCCGCTGCTGGCGGATCTCACGCCACGCCAGCGCAAGGCCGTCACCCACGGTGAGGGGCCGCTGCTCATCGTGGCCGGCGCGGGGACGGGCAAGACCACGGTCATCACCCGGCGCATCGCGTGGCTCATCGCCGAGAAGCGGGCCAGGCCGTCGGAGATCCTGGCGCTGACGTTCACGGACCGCGCCGCCATGGAGATGACCGAGCGCGTCGACCGCCTGGTGCCGTATGGCTATACCGACACGGTCATCAGCACCTTTCACGCCTTTGGCGACCGCATCCTGCGCCACCACGCGCTGGAGGCCCGGCTGTCGGATCGGTCCACCGTCCTGTCTCGCGCGGAGCAGGTCATCTTCCTGCGCGAGCACCTGTTCGACCTGCCCCTGGACCGATACCGCCCGCTCGGCGATCCGACCCGCTTCCTGCACGCGCTGGTGACCCTCATCAGCCGCGCGCGCGACGAGGACGTCACGCCGGCTGATTACCGCGCGGCCGCCGACGCGCTCGCCGCCCGGGCCGCCGCCGAGCGGGAAGACGCCGCGCTGGCCGAGCAGGCGGCCCAACAGCGCGAGCTGGCCGGGCTGTATCAGGCGTACGAGTCGCTGATGCGCTCCCGCGACCGCCTCGACTTCGGCGACCAGGTGACGCTATCGCTCCGGCTCCTGCGGGACCATCCGGCCGTGCTGGACGAGGAGAGGCGGCGCTTCCGCTACATCCTGGTGGACGAGTTCCAGGACACCAACCACGCCCAGTTCGAGCTGGTGAAGCTGCTGGCCGGCTCGCCGCGCGCCAATGTCACGGTGGTGGGTGACGACGACCAGAGCATCTACCGCTTCCGCGGCGCCGCGCTGTCGAACATCCTCGGCTTCCGCGCCGCCTTCCCGCGCGCGGCCCGCGTGGTGCTGAACGACAACTTCCGCAGCCGTCAGACGATCCTCGACGCCGCCCACCGCCTGATCCGCCACAACGACCCCGAGCGCCTCGAGGCGCGGGAGGGCCTCGACAAGCGCCTCGCGGCTCGTGCCACCTTCACGCGCACCACGCCACAGGCCGGACCCATCGAGATGCTGGCCTTCGACACCGGGTCCGACGAGGCCGATGCGGTGGCGGCGCGAATCACGTCCGCCGTGCGCGCCGGGCGCCGTGCCGGCGATCACGCCATCCTCGTTCGCGCCAACCGCGACGCGGACCCGTTCCTGCGCGCGCTCAACATGGCCGGCGTGCCATGGCGGTTCTCGGGCACCGCCGGCCTGTACCGCCAGCCGGAGGTTCGGGTGCTGGTGAGCTTCCTGCGCGCCGTCAACGACCCGACCGATTCGGTGAGCTGCTACGACCTGGCCACCTCGGAGATCTTCGGCCTGGCGGCGCAGGACGTGACCAGGGCCATGAACGCGTCCAGCCGTCGTCGGATCAGCCTGGAGGCCGCCCTGCGCCAGGTCGTGGAACGCGGCGATGATGCGGCCTTCGGCCGCCGAGCGCTGGACGCCGTGCGCGCCCTGCTCGCCAGCCTCGACCAGCACCGCTCGATGAGCGCGGAGCGCACCACCGGTGAGCTGCTCTACCACTTCGTGTCCGCCAGCGGCTGGCTGGCACGCCTCGCCCGCGAGGCTCGGCACTCCGGCGAGGAGCGGCTGGGGAACGTGGCCCGCTTCTTCGAGATCGTCCGCCGCCAATCGTCGCTGCTGCGCGACGACCGGCTTCCATTCCTGGTGGAGCAGCTCGACACCCTGATCGAGGTCGGCGACGACCCCTCCACCGCCGACGTGGAGCTGGACGAGGGCGACGCGGTCCACGTCCTGACCTACCACAAGGCCAAGGGGCTGGAGTTCCCCGTCGTCTTCATGGTGGGCCTGGTCGATGACCGGTTCCCGACCCGCAGCCGCGGAGACCAGCTGCCGCTCCCCGAGGAGCTCGTGCGTGAGCCGCTGCCCGCCGGGGATCACCACCTGGCCGAGGAGCGCCGTCTGTTCTACGTCGGCATGACGCGGGCGCGCGAGGAGTTGGTGCTCACCTGGGCCCGCGACTATGGCGGCCGCGTGGCGCGCCGCATGAGCCCCTTCCTCCTCGAGGCCCTGGATTTGCCGCCGGCAACCCCGGTCGAGGTCCTGCGTCCATCGATCGCCGAGCGCCTGGCGCGCCACGATCGGGGTCAGGCTCCCGCGACCGCGGCTGCCGCCGCGCCAGCTGCCCTCGGCGAGCGGCCGCTGCACCTCAGCTACGGGCAGGTGAGCGACTACCTGGACTGCCCGGCTCGCTACCGCTACGCGCACGTCATCCGCATCCCGACGCCGGCGTCGCACCAGATGGCATACGGCCGCGCCCTGCACGCCGCAGTGCAGGCATATCACCGTCGCCAGATGGCCGGTGAGCCAATGTCGCTCCAGGAGCTGCACGCGGAGCTTGACGCGAACTGGGAGTCAGTCGGGTACCTGACCCAACGCCACGAGGAGGCCCGCCGCCAGGCGGCCCGGGAGGCGCTCGCCCGCTTCTGGGACGAGCAGCGCCGCGATCCCGCCCGACCCGTGGCCGTCGAGCAGGAGTTCGCCGCGGCGATCGGCCGCGAACGGGTACGCGGTCGCTATGACCGCATCGACCACGACGACGACGGACGCGTGGTCATCACCGACTACAAGTCGAGCGACGTGCGCGACCCGGCCACCGCCAACCGACGGGCCCGCGAGTCGCTCCAGCTGTCCATCTACGCGCTCGCCTACCAGGCGCAGCACGGCCGGCTGCCGGACGAGGTGACGCTGCACTTCCTCGAGTCGGGCATCACCGGGCGCGTCGTCCCCACGGCCGGCCGCCTGGACAAGGCGGCTGATGCGGTGGTGCGGGTGGGGGAGGGCATTCGGGCCGGCCGCTTCCAGGCTGCGCCATCACCCATGCGCTGTGGCTTCTGCCCCTTCCGGGAGATCTGCCCGGACGCGGCACGCTGAGGCGTGCGCAGGCGAAGCCGCCTGGCGGTCGCCGCCCTCCTGCTGCTGGCGGCGCTGTCCGCGTCCGGGCTGGTCGCCTTCGCCGCTGCGTCATGCGCCATGGACCTTCCGGGCCGTCCGTGCCCGGAGGCCGGCTTCAACCGGGCGGTGGTGGTCGCGCTGATCGGGATGAGCACCGCCCTGGCGGTGGCTCCGTTCGCTTTCTTGGCCGAGGTTGCGGTCCGCCGCCGAATCGAGTATCGCGGGTCGTGGGGCCGCGCCATGCGGCGCGGCCTGCTGGCCGGCCTGGCCCTCGCCGCCCTGGCCGGACTGCGGGTGGGGGGCGCGTTGACGGTGCCGTCGGCGCTGTTCGTGCTTGCCATGGCGCTGGTGGCCGAGTGGTTCGCGGTGCGGCGCTTCGACCTGGCGTGAGCGGCGACATCTTCGCCGGGCAGCCCACGGCGGCTGAGCTCCTGGCCGAGCTGTACGACATTGAGCACGACGCGGTCACCGAGGACCACGCCTTCTACCGCGAGATGGGCCGGCGGCACCCGCGCGCCGCGCTGGACCTGGGATGCGGGTCGGGTCGCCTCTTCGCGCCCCTGCTGCAGGGGGGCGTCGACCGCCTGCTGGGCGTGGACGGCAGCCCGGCCCTGCTGCGGCGCGCCGAGGAGCGAATCGAGCGCGATCCGTTGCTGGCGCAGGCCCGAGCCGCTGGACGCCTGGCCCTGACGCTGGCCGACGTGCGCCGCCTGGATCGCAGGGCGGTGCGCGCGGCGCTCGGTACCGCGGCCTCGCTCGTGGTCGTATCGGGCGTGCTGCCGCACCTCGACGGACCCGAGGAGGCGCTGCGTCTCCTGGTCGGCGTGGCCGCGGTGCTCGACGGCAACGGTGTGGCCGTGCTGGACGACATCGGTCCGGGCCAGCTGCCGGAGCGCGACCTCCCGCTGTCGCTCGACTGGCGGCGCGTGGTCGACGGCCGGGAGATCGTGCGCCGCAGCCAGCTGATGCGGCACGAGGCGCCTGAGGGGCTGCGGGTCGTCTTCTCCACGATCGTGGATCTGGGACGACCCGATGGTACGATAGCGCGGCTACCGGCCAGTCACCGGCTCTGGTATCCCTCCGCAGACACGCTCCGCACGCTCGTTCGGGAAGCCGGATTGGCCGAGGAGCTGACCTACGGCTCGCACGACCTGGACCCGCTGGAGGACGACAGCGAGCGGCGGATCCTGCTGGTCCGGCGAGCCGCTGGCTGATCGACGCGGCGAAGCGACCGGCAGGAGGTCCCGAGGGCACAAGTGGCAGGCGATCAGATCCGGCTCCTCGTGGTCGAGGACGTGCCACAGGTGGCGTCCCACATGCGCGCCCTGCTCCAGGCACAGTCCCAGATCCGGATGCTGGACGTGGTGACCTCGGGCGACCGCGCCGTATCGGCCGTCAGCGAGTTCAAGCCCGACGTGGTCATCGTGGACGCGCTGCTCCAGGGCCGGACCTCGGGCCAGCAGGTGGCGCAGGCCATCCGCGAGAGCGAGCCGCAGGTCGGGATCGTCATGGTCACCGTGCCGCAGAACCCGGTGCGCGAGGATCCGGCGCGCGGCGTGGACGCCATTCTCAAGATGCCCTTCTCCGGGTTCGACCTGACCACCATCGTGCGCAAGACCTACGAGGAGCGGGCTGTCGAGGCCTCGCGTGCCGGCTCGATGCTGATCAGCCTCTTCTCCCCCAAGGGCGGGGTCGGCCGCACCACCATTGCCTACAACCTGGGCGTGGCGCTTGGCGCACAGGGCCACAAGGTGTGCCTGGTGGATGGGTCGCTCCAGTTCAGCGACCTGCGTGGGCTGCTGCGCGTCCCGGCCGTGGCGCCGTCGTTGGTAAACCTGCCCACCGACCGCATCCGCGAGTCGGACGTGGCCGACGTCGCCTGGAAGGACCCGTCCGGCATCGACATCCTGCTGGCGCCCCCGCGCGTCGAGATGGCCGAGATGGTCACCGTCCGTGACATCGAGAAGGCGCTCAGCATCCTGCGCCAGCTGTACGAGTTCGTCATCGTCGACACCCGACCGGCCCTGTCCGAGGACGTGCTCGTCTTCCTGGACGCCTCGGACCTCGTGCTCCAGGTGCTGACCTACGACTCGATGGCCATTCGGGGCCTGGTCATGGCCAACGAGGCCTTCGAGGCCATCGGCTATCCGCCCACCAAGCTGGCAACCATCCTCAACCGCTCCGATGCCGCCGGCGGGTTCAGCAAGGCCGATGTGGAGTCCGCGCTCGGGCGGCCGATCGACTTCGAGATCGTCTCCGACGGTCGCCTGGTGCTGGCCGCCAACAACGAGGGCGTGCCCTTCGTGTCCGGCAGCCCGGACGCGCCGATCTCGCAGGGCGTGCGCGGCATGGCCGAGTCCCTGAGCGAGCACCTGCGCCTCCGATCGCCGGCGATGGCCCGCCACTGACCGGCGTGCGTCGCCGGTGAGCCGGTCCCGCGACCGCCGGCCGATCGGCGTCTTCGACTCCGGCGTGGGTGGCCTGACGGTCCTCTCCGAGCTGCAGCGGCGGCTGCCCGACGAGGCGACCGTCTACCTCGGCGACAACGCCCGCGCACCGTACGGTCCGCGACCGGCGGACGAGGTGGAGCGATTCACCCTCGAGGGCGTCCGCTGGCTGCTGGCCCTGGACATCAAGCTGCTGGTCCTGGCCTGCAACACGGCCACCGCGCGCGCGCTGCCCATGGTGCGTGACGTCTCGCCGGTGCCGGTGCTGGGCGTGGTACGACCGGGCGCCGTTGCAGCCGCTGCCGCCACCCGCGTCGGGCGCGTCGGCGTCATCGCCACCGCGGGAACCGTCGAGTCCGGCGCCTATCCCGCCGCGCTGTTGGAAGCCGATCCCGCGCTGGCGGTCTCGCAGCAGGCCTGCCCCGACCTGGTGCCCCTGGTGGAGGCCGGCCGTCTCGAGGGTCCGGACACCGAGCGCCGCGTCCGTGGCTACCTCGGCAAGCTGCTGGCACACGACCCCGCGCTCGACACGCTGTTGCTGGGCTGCACGCACTACCCGTTACTGCGGCCGGTTATCGAACGCCTGGTGGGCGAGCGCGTCGCGGTGGTGGACTCGGCCTTCACCACCGCGCTGGCCACCGAAGACCTGCTGGATGCCCTCGGCGCCCGCGCCACTTCGGGGGACGGCGCCGCCCCGCCGTCGCACCGCGTCGTGACCACCGGCGATGCCGAGGCGTTCCGCAGCGTGGCCACCCGGCTGTTCGGCGAGGCGCTCCCGCAGGTCGAGGCGGCGGAGCTCGCTCCGGTCTAGACTCGGCGCCATGACACGCAACCCGGGCCGCCTGGGGGCCGGCATCCTGGTCGGCGGCCTCCTTGCCATGGGCGCCAGCGTCGCGCAGCGCGAGATCATGCGCCGCGCCGGCACCCGCCTGATCGACTGGCGCGCGGTGCGTGCCATCGCGCTCCGTCGGCTGGGACCCGATGGAGGGCCGATGCCCGCCGAGTCGCGCGCCGCGGCCGAGGCCTTCTACCGCGACGTGCTGCTGCGTATCGAGCCGGTGGTGGCCGACGAGATCGGTGCCGAGCTTCCGGCGGCCCTCGAGACGCCGGTGGTGGTGGATCGGGCTGGCTGGGTCGAGCTCAACCTGGCGACGTTCCAGACGCTGTTCGAGCGCGTGGAGCGCATCGTGGCCGCGCAGCAGACGGGGGAGGACACGGCCGGGCGAGCGCTGGCGCGCCTCGTCAACCGCTCCATCGGCAACCAGCAGCTCGGCTTCCTGCTCGCCTTCCTGGCACGCAAGGTCCTCGGCCAGTACGACGTCAGCCTCCTGGCCGCAGGACCGACGGCGCGCGGGCGGCTGCATTTCGTGGAGCCGAACATTGCTGCCACGGCAAGCGCCATGCGCCTCCCGCACGACGAGTTCCGAACCTTCATCGCCCTGCATGAGGCCACCCACGCCTTCGAGTTCGAGGCGTATCCCTGGCTGCGCGACCACTTCGCCGCGCTGGTGGCCGAGTCGATCGAGCAGCTGGCGGCCGACTCGAGCGGGATGGTCAAGCGCCTCCAGCAGGCGCTGGCACGCCGCGGGACGGGGCACTGGCTCGAACGGCTGATGACGCCCGCCCAGCTGGAGACCTTCCAGCGCACGCAGGCGATGATGTCGCTGCTGGAGGGTTATTCGAACCACGTCATGAACGCGGCCGGCGCACGGCTCCTCCCCGGCTTCGCGGAGATCCACGAGCGCTTCGAGCGGCGCAACGAGGGTCGCAGCGCCATCGAGCGGGCCATCATGCGCATCACCGGGCTGGACCTCAAGATGGAGCAGTACGAGGCCGGCGAGCGCTTCGTGACCGCGGTCATCGCAGCCCGCGGGCGGGCGTTCCTGAACCAGGTCTGGCAGGGCCCAGACCGACTGCCGACGCTGACCGAGATCCGGCAGCCGGCCGACTGGATCGCTCGCATGGAGCATGGGCCGCGGCTGGGGGCCGTCAGCTGACCGAGGGCGTCGTGGTCCTGGCGACTCCCATCTTCGGGACGCCGCTCACCGGCGAGCAGGTCGCCCGCATCCAGTCGGTCGACGGCGTGCGCGTCGCCCACGTCTCGCGAGATGGGCTCGTCCACGACCAGGCCGGCGACCCCATGGCCAACGCCCGCGTCCTCCTGCGGGGCGGCATCCCCGGCGCGGTCCTCGACCACATCGTGAGCCACGCGCCACGGTTGGAGTGGATCCACAGCTTCTCGGCCGGCATCGACCGCGTCGCCACCCCGGCCATCCGAGCCCGCGGTCTGACGGTGACCAACGCACGCGGCGTGTTCAGCCGGCCGATCGCCGAGTACGTGCTGATGTGGTGCCTGGCCCTCGCCCGCCGGCTGCCGCAGCTGATGGAGCTCCAGCGCGAGCGCACCTGGCAGCCGCTGCCCGGCCGCGAGCTCGGCAGCCTGACCGTCGGGATCGTGGGCTTCGGGAGCATCGGCTCCGAGATCGCCAGGCTGCTGGAGCCTTTCGAGACGCGGGTGATAGCCACGCGGCGTCGGCCGGAGCGCGGTGGCGCCCCGGCCAACGTCGAGCTGCTCGGCCACGATCGGCTCGACAACCTACTGGAGCGCAGCGACGTGGTGGTCGTGGCCGCGCCGCTGACCGACGAAACAGCCGGGATGGTCGGCGCCGAGCAGCTCCAGCGCATGCGGGAAGGGGGCTGGCTGATCAACATCGCGCGCGGCCGCCTGCTGGACGAGACGGCGCTGCGGCGCGCGCTCGAGGCGGGCTGGATCGCCGGCGCGGTGCTCGACGTCTTCAACGAGGAGCCGCTGCCCCCGGACTCGCCGCTGTACGGCACGCCGAACCTGTATCTGACGCCTCACACCTCGTGGTCCAGCGACCGAGTGGTGGACCGCTCGCTGGAGCTCTTCGTCGATAACCTGCGACGCTTCGCGCGGGGCGAGCCGCTCGAAAACGTGGTGGACCTCGAGGTCGGTTACTGAGCGATGCAGGTCACCATCGTGGGCCTGCCCGCGTCGGGCAAGACGACCGTCTTCAACGCGCTGACCGGCGGCCATGCCCAGGTGGGCGGATACTCCGGCGGCCACGCCGCACCGAACATCGGCGTCGTCAAGGTGCCCGACGAGCGTTTGGACCGCCTGGCCGAGCTCTTCGCCCCGAAGAAGACCACGCCCGCCGACGTCACTTACGTGGACGTCGCTATCCCGGCCGGGGCGACGCGGGAGGGGACCGTCCAGCCGGACGTGCTGGCCCAGATTCGCAACGCCGATGCGCTGCTGCACGTGGCGCGTGCCTTCGAGGGCGGCACCAGCGACCGGCCGGCGGACCCGTGGCGCGAGGTGGATGAGCTGGACCTCGAGTTCACCGTCGCGGACCTGGGGATGGTCGAGAAGCGCCTCGAGAAGCTGCGCAGCTCGGGCCGCCACGGTTCCGCCTCGGAGCGCGAGCAGAACGCCCTGGAGGAGGAGCTGTTGGCTCGCCTCGAGCCCCACCTCTCCGAGGGCCACCCGCTGCGCGCCATGACGCTCACCGAGGACGAGGAGAAGCGCGTCCGCGGCTTCCGCTTCCTGACCCAGAAGCCGGTGCTGGTGGTGCTGAACATCGACGAGTCAAGGCTGGGCGAGGCAGCCGCGCTGGAGGCGGACGGCCGGTCGCGCTACGCCCAGCCGCACACCGACGTGGCGGCGCTGGCCGGCAAGATCGAGGCGGAGCTGGCCCAGCTTCCACCGGAGGACGCCGCGCTCTTCATGGAGGACCTCGGCATCGCGGAGCCGAGTCGCGGCCGCATCATCCGGCTGACGTACCGGCTGTTGGGGCTGTTCAGCTTCTTCACCGTCGGCCCCGACGAGTGCCGGGCGTGGACGCTGCGCAACGGCGCCACGGCGGTCGACGCCGCGGCTGCGATCCACTCGGACCTGGCGCGCGGCTTCATCCGGGCCGAGGTCGTGACCTACGAGGACCTGGTGCGCTACGGCTCAATGGCCGAGGCACGGAAGGGCGGGTTGCTGCGCTCGGAGGGCAAGGCTTACCGGGTCAACGACGGGGATGTTGTCGAGGTCCTCTTCAACGTCGCCCGCTGAAGGTCCGCGTCAGCTGGTCCGGTCCAGCTCCACCACGATGCTGCGGAACTCGTCCGACTGCTCGACCAGGAAGGTGTCTTCGGCGTCCATGCCGACGCTCATGCTGGCGGTCAGCTTCTCGTCGCCGATGTAGGTGAAGGCATGGCTGCGCTCCAGCTCGCGGGCGACCGCCTCGACCAGCGTGTCCTCCTCGTAGGTGTCCTTCACCGCACGCCTGGCCTGCTCCACCGCGGCGGCGAACTGGTCAGGCGTGAACTCCCGCTCGCTCACCAGAAGCGCGTCACTCATCAGGTCAGTGGCGCCCTCGTGGAGCTCGTAGAAGAAGAGTGCCATGCGGACCGATCATAGACCGATGCCGCCGCAGCCGCCCCGGCCCGCGCTGGACCTGCTCGTAGTCGGTGGCCTCACCGTCGACCGCTTCGCCGATGGCTCGACCGCTCCTGGCGGGTCGGTCCTGTACGCAGCGCGCGCGGCCGCGGCCGTTGTTCGCCGAGTGGGCGCCGTAGTGTCGGCTGGATCGGAGCCCGAGGCCGAAGCCGGCTTACGCGAGCTGCGCGCCCTCAAGTTCCTGCACGTCGAGCGCGTGGCCCGATCGATCAGCTTCGCCCACGCCGGCGATGGAGCGCGGCGGCTCGTGTTCGGTGCCTCCGGTGGCCGGTTCAGCGCCCCCCAGGCGCCCGCCGCCGCCGCCGTGCT
>DATADC010000019.1:0-7305 GCA_036258735.1 Candidatus Limnocylindria bacterium | reverse complement strand
AACAGGTTCGCGGGCGACTCGTAGAGCTCGTCGGGCGTCCCCAACTGCTGCAGAAGTCCCTTGCGCATCACCGCGATGCGGTCGCCCATGGTCATGGCCTCGACCTGGTCGTGGGTGACGTAGATCGTGGTTGTGCCGAGGCGCTGGTGCAGTCGCGCGATCTCAGCGCGGGTCTGGACCCGCAGCTTGGCGTCCAGGTTGGAGAGTGGCTCGTCCATGAGGAAGACCGCGGGCTCGCGCACGATCGCGCGTCCGAGCGCGACGCGCTGTCGCTGGCCGCCGGACAGCGCCTTGGGCTTGCGGTCCAGGAAGCGCTCCAGGCCAAGGATGCCGGCCGCCTCCTTGACCCGCCGGTCGATATCGGCCTTGGGCGTCTTGCGCAGCTTGAGCCCGAAGGCCAGGTTGTCGTAGACCGACATGTGGGGATAGAGGGCGTAGCTCTGGAAGACCATGGCGATGTCGCGGTCCTTGGGCGCGACGTCGTTCACCACCCGGTCGCCGATGTAGAGCTTGCCCTCGCTGACGGTCTCGAGGCCGGCGACACAGCGCAGCGCGGTGGTCTTGCCGCATCCCGAGGGACCCACCAGGACCAGGAACTCGCCGTCGGCTATCTCGAGATTGAGGTCGTTCACCGCGACCACGTCAGCGCTGTAGCGCTTGAACACGTGGTCGAACGTCACGGTCGCCATGCAGTCCTCCAAGAAGAGAGGTGCGCCCGCGCCCGGCTTTCGGATGGGCGACACACCGCGAGGCTGCCATCATAAAGCAGGAATCAAGAACGTCATGCCAAGCCGTCGACCCTTTCGCGACCGGCTGCCTCGGCTGCCCCGGCTGCCACGCCATGAGCCGCTGCCGTCGCTGTACGACCGTTATCCCCGGGCCACGACGGGCCTCCGTCGTCCCCGGGGCCTGCAGGTGGTGCCGCTGGACAGGATCGTGGGCACGGCGCGCCACCCCTCGCAGAACTCCGCCGACTTCCTGCCGCTGCCGTACCTGCGTGGCCGCAACTGGCAGGGCCGCTGGCAGCGCATTCAGCGGGCCATGAACGACCTGTCGGTTCTTCCCGCCGTGGACCTGATCAAGGTCGGCGACGAGTACTACGTGGCGGACGGCCACAACCGGGTGGCTGCCGCATTGGCGGCCGACGGGGTGGGGATCGACGCCGACGTCACCGAGCTCGTGCTTCCGGGTGTCAGGTCCGAGCCGACCACGCGCGGGCCAGGGCAGGACGTCGCCTCCATGCTGTTGGGCGCCGATGAGCTGCGCCAGGCGGCGACCGGCCGCCAGTCACGCACCGCCGAGCACCGACCGATCGTCGACGAGCTGCGGCGCGAGCAGCTGACCGGTGACGACCGGCCTCCGGCCGCGATGCCCGCGGAGGACGTGGATGGCGCTGCCGCGCCCGCGGAGCCGACGACCGAGTGACGGATCGCCTCAGCCTGCGCTGGCCCGACCCGACGCCGTTTCGGGCACGCGGCGGGCGCCCGATCCGGCTCCTGGCGGTGTCCGACGAGGTGGACCCCGCCCTGGAGTCGGCAGCGACCCGACGCGGCATGGGACCGGTCGACCTCATCGTGGGCTGCGGCGACCTGCAGCCGCCGTACCTGGCCTTCCTGGCCGACGCGTTCGGCACCCCGCTCGCCTACGTCCGCGGCAACCACGACGTGGGGCTGGCCTGGGGCGCGACCGAGCGGCTGATCCTGCCTGACCCGCTGCCCGATGGCCGCGTGCAGGCCGAGGCCGGCGTGCGCCTCCTGCCCTTCTCGGGTGCGCCGCGCTACGCGCCGCACGGCCGGCCCGACGCCGAGCAGCAGTTTTCCGCGCTGACGATGTGGCGTCGCGTGCTGGCGGCCTGGCCGGCCGCGGCGATGCGGCGCCCGGTGCTGGTGGTCAGCCACGCCGCTCCGCGCGGGTTGGGGGACGCTTCGGACCACGCGCATCGGGGCTTCGCCGCGTACCGCTGGTTGCTCGAGCGCCTCGCGCCGCCGCTGTGGCTCCACGGGCATACTGCGCTGGTGCGGCGCGGGCTCGACGGCCGCACCGTCCGGCACCACGGCACGCTGCTCGTCAACGTCACCGGCGCCACGCTGGTCGAGCTCACGCCGCCGGGCGGCGCCTGAACCGTGCCGGTGCCCGTGGCCCGCTACGCGATCGTCGCCCTGCTGGGCCTGGGCGCCGTGCTGGCCGTCGTGCTGCTGGTGCGGCCGTTCATCTTCACGTTCGCCGTAGCGCGCGACGACGGCAACTACCCGGTGGCCGAGGCCGCTCGCGTGGACGCCGGGCCGATTTTGGCCGAGGTGGTGCTGGAGGAGGGGCACGGCATCCCGGGCGCGGTGCAGGGCCAGGACGGGCTGTTCCGCCTGGCGGTCGTGGCCGCGCAGCTTCCCGGGCAGGAGGCCTACTCGGTCGTGAACGCGTGGAGCCGCACCAACCAATGCCGCCTCTCCCTGGGCGCGGATCGCCTGGTCGACTGCCAGGGCGACGCCTGGACGTACCAGGGCGTGCCGCTCGATGCGGGCGACCCGTTCCTCGATTCGTTCGCGACCGATGTGCGCCAGGGCGTCATCGTGGTTGACTTCACCCAACCGATGCAGACCAACCCGTGAGGAGGAAGGACCGAAATGCCCGAGGGACTCAACATCCTGAGCTGGATCGTGATCGGCCTGTTGGCCGGTGCCATCGCCGGCTGGTTCGTGCCCGGCCGCGAGCGCAACGGCTGCATCGGCACCATCCTGATCGGCGTCGCGGGCGGACTCATCGGCGGCTGGATCTGGACTGAGCTGCTGGGCCAGGACCAGGCCGGCGGATTCCTGGGCGCCCTCTTGATCGCCGTGCTCGGCTCGGCCATCGTGCTGCTCATCCTGCGCGCCATCCGCGGCAGTGACTGACGCTTAGTTCGGACGGCCCTCGCCGTCACCGCCGTCGCCGTCCTCGGCGCGCCCTCGCAGGAAGCGCTCGATGTCGGCGATCAGCTCGTCGCCGCTGGGCAGTTTGGCCTCGTCGGCCATCTGCTCGAGGCGCTCGACGTACTCACGCGTGCGGTCCTCGCCCGCGACCGCGGCATCCAGCAGCGCCCGCGTCTCCAGCGCCTTGACCGGCAGCTCGCCCAGCGGCGGGTCTGCCTCGAGGTAGCGCCCGACGTGCCGCAGCAGCTCGATGGCGCCGTTGGGGAACGCGCCGCTGGCGTAGTGCGGCACCTGGGCGAAGAAGCCGACTGCGGGAATCGCCTCGCGCGACACGGCGTGCTCCAGGACGGAGACCAGGGCGGCCGGGACGCGCAGATGCCCCGGCGGTCCCTGCTTGACGTCTTCGGGCAGCAGGCCGGCCACCGAGGCTGTGGCGAGTACCGGCACGGGGCGGGTGTGCGCGACCGTGGCCGGGATGGCGCCCAGGCTGACCCAGCCCGCTACGCCCAGCCGCGTGGTCAGCTCGACCACGTCGGCGGTCAGCTGCTGCCACCGAAAGTCGGGCTCCGGACCGGTCAGCACGAGGACGTCGCGCTGCCCGAGTCGCGCGGAACGCAGGGTAAGGTCCGCCCATTCCAGGTCGATCAGCTTGCCATCCACGATGTCCAGCGTCGGCCGGCGAGCGCGGTAGTCATACAGCGCGTCTCGATCGAAGCTCGCCACCAGCCGCCCGCCGTCGGCCAGCTGCTCGGCCGCCATGGTGCCGGCCCGCCCGCCGTCGACCCAGCCGTCGAACGCCGCCACGATGACCGGCGAGGTGAGCTCGACCGGCTCCCGGAGCGAGTAGAGGGGCATGCCGACAGCATAGAGACGCCCGGCCCGTCATGCGGCGGGGGCCTCATCGGCCATTGCTACCATCTCGTCCGACCATTCAGCGGAGGAACCTACCAAGTTGACCGCATTCACCGATGCGCTGAACCGCCAGATCGCCAACGAGTTCTCGGCCAGCCAACAGTACGTGGCCATCGCGGTCTGGTACGACGCGCAGACGCTGCCGCAGCTCGCCCGCCACTTCTATCGCCAGGCGGTGGAGGAGCGGAACCACGCCATGATCATCGTGCAGTACCTGCTCGACGCGCGGGAGGCGGTGACCGTCCCGGCGGTGGAGGCGCCGCGCACGGAATTCGCGGACCCGGTGGAACCGGTCCGCGAGGCGCTGGCCCAGGAGGAGCGTGTGACCGGCATGATCCAGGAGCTGGCGCAGTTGGCCCGACGCGAGGGCAACCTGGTTGGCGAGCAGTTCCTGACCTGGTTCCTCAAGGAGCAGCTCGAGGAGATGTCCTCCATGGCTGACCTGCTGACCACGGTCGAGCGCGCCGCGGCCACCAACATCCTGCTGGCCGAGACGTACCTCTCGCGCGAGGCCGTCGGTGACCAAGGCGTCTCGCCCGACGCGCCGCCCGCCGCCGGCGGCGCGCTCTAGGGCGCTCGATCCGTTTGACCGCAGTCCCTCCATCGGCGACCATTGAGGCCCCGAATCCCGGCCGTCCGCCGCGGTCCGTGGTGGCCTTAGCTCAACTGGCAGAGCATCGGATTGTGGCTCCGAAGGTTGCGGGTTCAAGCCCCGCAGGCCACCCCAACCGGTTCAACTCACGCGAGGCCCGAAACGTGATGCCGATCGCTCGCCTCGCACTGATTGGCCTCGCCGCCCTCGCCCCGCTGCTGGGGTGCGCTCGCATTCCGGCGGCTGCCCCGTCGGCATCGCCCGCGACGTCGGCTGCCGCGACCGTGGTGACATCGGCGTCGGACGAGGTCAGCCCTTCCACGGAGCCCAGCGCGGCCGGTCCCGCCGTTGCCGCCGGCGTCGCCTTTGTCCGCGAGGTGGACGGCATTTCGCAGGTCTTCGTCATCGACGAGGACGGGAGCGAGCGCCAGGTTTCCGGCCTCGGCGAGCACGCCGCGGTGGGTGGCGTGCAGCCGCTGTGGTCGCCGGACCGCAGCCTGATCGCCTTTGGACCGCCGGCCATCGGCTCCGGACTGGACCCGCAGCTGTGGGTCGTCAACGCCGACGGCTCAGACCAGCGTCCGATCGACACGCTGGGAGAGTCCACCGATTGGTCGCCCGATTCGAGCAGGCTGGTCTACACCGATTCGGTCTTCACGACCGACAACACCGGCGAGCCCGCTCGGATGTGGATCGCCAACGTCCGAACCGGCGAGGTGACGCAGCTCGGGCCACGCGGCAACGCCACGCGCTGGCACCCCGATGGCGAGCAGATCAGCTACGCCCCCGCCGAGGATCCATCTCGAATCATGGTGCTGCCCGTCGCCGGAGGGGAGCCGCGGGAGTTGATCGAGGGCTCTGGGGGCTGGTGGTCGCCCGATGGCTCGTCGATCCTGCTGGAGCGCGAGGACGGCATCTTCATGGCCGATGCCGACGGCTCGGACGCGCGGCTGCTGCTGCCCGGAGTAGCCTCGCCGGCGTGGTCGCCGGACGGGCGCCGGATCGCCTTCGTGGGGATCAACCAGACCGGCGACTTCACGGTCGGCGTCGCGGATGTCGACGGCAACGTGCTGTGGTCGGATGTGCCGGGCATCGACCCGGCCTGGTCGCCGGACGGCTCCCGGCTGGCCGTGGACGTGACCATCAGCGAGCCGGCCATCCACGTCCTCGACGCGGCCAGCGGCGCGGTGCTGTGGGAGCTGAAGGGTCGGTATCCGGACTGGTGAGGTGCAGCCGGGCTATCCGGCCCGGCGCAGCAGGTGCGGCTGCTATCCTCGGCGAAGATGGATCCGCGCCACCACGCCGCGCGGCGGGCTGGCCCCCCGGGATCCGCGCCGCAGGAGGACCGATGAGCGACCGAATCAAGGAGCTCGACGATATCGTCGCGCGCTACGACTTGAACCAGCATCCCTTCTACCAGGCCTGGCGCGCCGGCACGCTTCCACTCGAGCGCCTCACCGACTATGCCGCCGAATGGGCTCCCTTCATCGGCATGCTCGACCGCGGTTGGGAGCGCATCGGCGAGCCCGACTACGCCGCCGAGGAACGCGAGCACGACGAGCTCTGGACCGACTTCCGCACCGCGCTCGGCGCCGGCAGCGAGGCGCGGCGGCCCCATAGCCGGACGCTGGCTGCGGTTGGAGAGAACGCGTTTGCATCGGTGCCAGAGGCGCTGGGCGCGCTGTACAGCTTCGAGGTCCAGCAGCCGGCCACGGCCGACAGCAAGCTGGCCGGGCTGAGGGACCACTACGCCGGCACGGTTGACGAGGCCGGACAGGAGTACTTCCGGGTGCACGCCATCGAGACCGATGAGCCGGCCATGCTGGCCAGCCGCATCGATGCCCTGACGGATGATGAGTTCGCGCGTGCGCGGACGGCGTGCGCCGTCTTCAGCGCGGCCGCCTGGGGCGCCCTGGACGGGGTCTACTACACGGACTAGCTGCTCAGCAGCAGCCACCGCCACCGCAGCAGCCTGTGCCGACGAGCTGCAGCTCGTTGTCCCGCCCCTCCGCCAATGCAGCGGCGGCCGGCACTGCGTCTGCGGGCTTGGTGGCCCGGATGATGGCGCTGTGCATGCCATCGGCGACGGTGTGGGTGGAGGTCACGGAGACGTCGCCTAGGCCCACGGCGCGCAGGCCGGCGTCGTACTCACCGAACGAGAGCGCCCCGGCGATGCAGCCCACGTAGGAGCCGCGCTCGGCCCGCTGCTCCGGCGTCAACGTGTCGTCGGCCACGATATCGGCGATGCCGATGCGTCCTCCCGGGCGCAGCACCCGCGCGATCTCGCGGAACACCGCTCCCTTGTCGGCCGCGAGGTTCACGACGCAGTTGCTGATCACCACGTCGATCGATTCGGCCGGCAGCGGGATGTCCTCGATCTTCCCCTTGAGGAACTCGACGTTGGTGGCGCCCGCCTCCTCGGCGTTGCGACGAGCGAGTGCCAGCATCTCGTCGGTCATGTCGAGCCCAAAGGCTCGGCCGGTGGGGCCGACCCGCTTGGCGGAGAGGAGGACGTCGATGCCGCCGCCGGAGCCGAGGTCGAGCACGCGCTCGCCGGCGCGTAGCTCGGCCACCGCGGTGGGGTTGCCGCAGCCCAGGGAGGCCAGCACGGCGCCATCGGGCAGCTGGTCGCGCTGGAGCGTGGAGTACAGCTGCGAGTCGACGCCCGGCTGGTCGCAGCACTCGGGGCCCTTCGTGGCGCTCAAGACGGTCCTGGCGGACTGCGCGTAGCGCTCGCGTACCTGCTCGTGGATCTGCTCTGTCATCGGTCTCTCCTGGATGTGTGGCATCAGCTGATGGCGACCAGGCCGGCCAGGCTGGCGCTCAGCGCCGACCAGCGCCGGGCAAAGTCGGGGGCGAGGTCGTAGTAGATGAAGGTGCCGCGCCGCTGGGTGC
>DATADC010000018.1:0-6720 GCA_036258735.1 Candidatus Limnocylindria bacterium | reverse complement strand
GGTCAGCGGCGCGTGCCCGGCGGCCTCGTTCATGCGTCGCACGGCGCCCTCGTCGAGCGGCTCCTCGTTGTTCGCCCGGGCCAGCGCGCGCACGCCCTCCCGCACGGCGATGGCCCGCGCGTGGCCGTCGGCGTCGACCTGCGTGCCCGGCCCCACCAGGCCCCGGTCGCTCAGCCAGGTTCGGAGCAGGTCCGGCGTGCCGAGTGCGTCCCGGCCGCCCTCGATGTCATTGGTGTTCACGAACTCAACGATGAGCTCGGTAGCGTCTGCCATCGACGCCATCCTACATCACCAGTCAATACATCTTGACAGGTGACGCCGCTGGGGCTACCGTTATGCCATCACCATCAAAACCATTTGAGTAGTAACGCACGAGGGTAGGACCGATGGTCGGAATGCTGGATTACCGCCTTCACTACGCCTACATGGCGACCGAGGATCGCGTTCGACAGGCCACCAGGAGCGCGTGTTCGGGTCAGCCGGTGCGGCCGCATCGGCGCATCCGCCGCCTCGTCACGCGCGAGGCCCGCCGGCGATGAGGCGCACGGTCTTCGTCCGGAGCGTGGGGCACGAGAGAACCCTCGTCCTCCGGCACGAGGACGAGGGCGGCGTGAAGTATGAGCTGGTCCCTCTCTTTCGGCCAGCTAGGGGCCGGCCGCGCGACGGCCGCCGCTGACCGCGCGGGCCAGCACGACCACGCCCGCACCGATCAGGACCGCGGGCACGAGCCACGCCGGGAGGTCCAAAGGGTCTCCACCGAGGCCGATCACGCCCTCGAAGAACGCCAGGCCCACGGCGAAGAGGCCGACACCGATGACCATCTGCCAGAACCCGTCACGTGTCATCTTGGCGTCTCGATGCATGGCGCCATGGACAAGCAGCCCCAGGCCGCTGCCGCCCGGCGCCACCAGCGCCCAGGCGTACGCCCAGCTCTCGTAGTGGTCCGCCCATTCCTGGTACAGCAGCACGGCCCCGACCACCGCGACGATGGTCCCGGCCAGCGTGACGCCAGGTGCGCCCCGCTGCGTCAGGCCGATGGCGGCCAGCACGAGCCCGGGAACGATGACGTAGAAGGGCCACAGCTCCACCGCCAGCTGGACGTCCACCAGCTGAACGACCAGGAAGGCGATTCCCACGGCGACCAGGATGGCGCCCAGCACGGCCGTCCCGGCCACGCCCGAACGTTGGGGGGCGGGTGCTGGCTCGGTCATGAGGCGATGCTACGCCCGCGCCAGCACCGAGCGCAGCGTGGCCGGATCGACGTTGCGCCCGGTGATGACGGCCGCAACGCGCCGCCCGCGAAGCTCGGCCAGGCCGGCGCGCAGAGCGGCGATGGGCAGAACAGCGCTTCCCTCGGCGAGCAGGCGATGCGCGTCGAGCAGCCAGGCCATGGCCTCGGCGACCTGGTCCTCGTCGACCACGACCATCTCGTCCACGAGCTGCTTGCACATGCGCCAGGTGATGCTGTCGCGCTCGTTGTTGCCGGCCACGGCATCGGCCAGGGTGGGACCGATGGGCATCGGCTTGGTCGACCCGGAGTCGAAGTAGGCGTAGAAGGTAGGCGACGCAGCGGGCTGAACGCCCACCAGCCGCAGGCTGGGACGCACCGCCTTGGCCCACAGCCCGATGCCGGCGATCAGCCCCCCGCCACCGACGGGCACGACCATGGCATCGCACTCCGGCCAGTCGTCGAGGATCTCGGCCGCCGCGGTGCCCTGCCCGGCGATCACGTCTGGGTCGTTGTAAGGCGAGACGTAGACGGCGTGCCCCGCATCGTGGCGGCGCCGCGCCTCGACCTCGGCGTCCTCGGATCCGCGACCGAAGACCTCGACCGTGCACAGGTCCGACTCGACGGCGCGCAGCCGCTCCAGCTTTCCGGGCGTGATGGTGGCCCCTACCAGCACGGTGAGGCGCAGGCCATGCCGCGCCGCCGCCGCAGCCACCGCGAGCCCGTGGTTCCCGGTCGAGGCGGTCACCAGCGCGGCGTCCGGCCGCTCGGCGGCGATGAGGGCGACCTTGTTGTGAGCGCCGCGCGTCTTGAAGGCGCCCGTCGGCTGCAGCAGCTCGAGCTTGAGGCGGACCTCGGCCGCTGGGCTCTCCTCGGTCAACCGGGGCGACGCCTCCAGCGGCGTGTGGAGCGCGATCCCGCGCAGCCGGTGTCGCGCGGCCACCACCTCGGCGACCGGGGGGTATCGGGCCATCCTGGCCAGTCTAGGCTCGTGGGTCGTTGGGTTCATGCGGGATGGGCTGACGCGATCGGGTGATAAACTCGGGACGCTCGCTGGGGTGTGGCCAAGCGGTAAGGCGCCTGACTCTGGATCAGGAGATCGAAGGTTCGAATCCTTCCGCCCCAGCCAACGTACGTGAGTCGCCGGATCTGCTCGGCGCGGCCCACGCGCCGATAAGCGCCAGCTGCACCACCGCGTCGAGCAGGTAGACGCGCGAGATTCGTCGCCGCACGCCGGCGTACCACACGTCGACCAGCCCGAACGCGAGAGCGGAACCGATGCCGAGCGGTCGAGCCGCCGCGGCGTCGCCGCGGCGAACGTCCGCCGCCATCGAGCCGGCGATCGCCAGCATGAGCATGGCCACCGTCTTCACCAGCCACGGCTCCCGCTTGCGGCCGGTCACCATCTCGAAGGACCGATATCCGAAGATCGCCCAGGCGGCGGTGACGGCGTAGTACGCGGCCTGAAGCGAGGCGACCGCGGAGAGCGGGCGCCTCGCCATCGGTCCGGGCCCGGCGCTAGCGCGCGGTGGCGTAGCCGGTATCACGACCCTCCAGGAAGGTGACGCCGAAGAGGACCGCCGCGGTGGCCAGGTGCAGGAAGACGTCGGCTCCGCCGATGGGCATGATCCCGAACGTGTCGGGCGCGATGAGCCCCAGCACGCCGACCAGGGCGTACACCACCGCCACGCCACGCGCCGCCAGGACGGCGCGACCGACCTCGGTGGCGCCGATCAGTAGCACGGCGCCAATGGCAAGGTGCACGACGTTGTGGATGGCGTTGATCGGGAAGATGCCCAACAGGGCACCGGTGGCGGACGGCATGTCCGGATGCGTGGTCGAGGTCACGAACGGATTCCCCAGGAACCCAAGGATGCCGACGACCAGGTAAACCACCCCGAAGATGCCGACGACGACGCGAGTCGGTGACATAAGCCCCTCCCATCCGCAAAAGGTTTGGATGCACGGTGACGAAGCAGGCGCCGTGCCATGAGCCCGCAGCTGAGCTACCGGCCTCCGGCACGCATCGTGCAGGCGTCCGCGGCCGATGCCGCGCCCCCGTCGTGCCGACGGTGGCGGCAGCGCTGTACCTGTGGACGCATGCGGACTGACACCCTGGGCTTGGAGAAGAAGGGGGAGGTGGGGTGCCGTCGCATCCTGGTCGTGGACGACGACGCTGCGCTGCGCGAGATTTACGCGGACCTGCTGACGGGCAGCGGCTACGAGGTGCGCTCCGCGTCGGACGGCGCGGCCGCCCTGAGGATCCTCGAGGATGGCTGGCGGCCCTGCGTCGTGTTCCTAGACCTGCGCATGCCGGGGATGGACGGCTGGGAGCTTGCCCGCCGCATCCGCAGCGACGGTCGCTGGGACGGCGTGCGCATCGTGGTCATCGCGGCGCACTTCCGCATCGACCGCGAGGCCGCTGACATCGGGGCATCCGCCTGGCTCCAGAAGCCTTTCGACCTGGCCACGCTCGAGCACCACGCCCGCGCGCTGTGCGGCGCATGACCACCTCGGTCGAGGGAGGCGCCCCCGGCACGGCCCCGCTGGAGTCCCGGCTCGAGGCGGTCTTCGAGAGCGTCGCCGACGCCGTCACGGTCATGGACCGCAACGGCCGCATCCGGTTCGCGAACCCCGCGGCGGCCCAGCTGCTGGGGCGCTCGTCCGCGAACGAGCTGATCGGGCTGAGTGGAGGCGAGCTGCTCGCCGAGTACGAGCTGCTCGACACCGACGGCAGCCCGCTGCCGCCCGACGCGCTGCCCAGCCGCCGCGCACTCGCCGGGGAAGCGAGTCCCGAGCGGGTCGTGCGCTTCCGCCGGCGCGGCTCGCTCGATGATCGCTGGTCGCTGGTTCGCGCTCGGCTCCTGTCGGGGCGGACCGCGGACGAGGATCTGGTGGTATCGGCCTTCCAGGACATCACCTCGCTGAAGCGCAGCGAGTCCCGGCTTCGGTTCCTGGCCGAGGCAAGCGCCATCCTGGCGGAGTCGGTGGATTACGCCCGGACGCTGCAGCGGGTCGCCGACACGGCGGTCCCGGAGCTGGCCGACTGGTGCGTCGTCGACGTGCTGGAATGGACGCACGGCATCAGCCGTGTCGCGATCGCCCACCGCGACCCAGCCGGGCTGGAGCTGGCCAACCAGGTCTGGAGCCGATGGCCGCCAGACCCGAGGCGTTACGGCGCCGTGCACGAGATGCTGCGGCGCCGCAGCCCCGTTCTGATTCCGGATGTGACTGACGACCTGCTCTCAGACGCGGCCCAGGATGCCGAGCACCTGGCGGTGCTGCGCCGGCTGAACATGCGGTCCGTGCTGGTCGTGCCCCTCGAAGCGCGCGGCGAGGTACTGGGCGCGCTGACCCTGGTCCAGAGCGAGTCCGGGCGACGCCTGGACGAGGCGGACGTGGACCTGGCCGTGGAGCTGGGGCGGCGTGCCGGCGCTGCGATCGACGTGGCGCGACTGGTGTGGGAGGCCCAGGAGAACGCACGCCTTCGCGAGGAGTTCATCGCCGTCGCGTCGCACGACATGCGCACGCCGCTCGCCGCGGTGCGGGGGTACGCGCAGCTGGCGCAGCGTCACCTCGAGCGCGAGGAGGCGCCCGATGGCGCTGCGCTGGGCCGCTGGCTGCGCGACATCGACCACGCGGTGGACCGCCTCGCCCGCCTCGTCTCGGAGCTGCTCGACGCAAGCCTCGTGCGTGCGGACCAGCAGGTCCCGTTGCAGCTGGGTCCCACGACGCTCTCGCAGCTCGTGCGCGAGGTGGTGGAGCGGTACGAGCAGCTGTCCGACCGGCACGGGTTCGTGGTCGAGACTCCCGAGCCCGAGCCGGTGGGCATGTGGGACGCCGCGCGGCTGGCGCGCGTGCTCGACAACCTGGTCGGCAACGCCGTCAAGTTCAGTCCGGACGGTGGGGAGGTGCGCCTCCGCACGGGACAGGAAGGCGACCGCGCCTTCATCTCGGTCACCGACCAGGGCATCGGCATCCCGGCGACCGACCGAGAGATGATCTTCAACCCCATGTACCGCGGCGGCAACGTCGACGGGGTGGCCGGCACGGGGCTGGGCCTGGCCGGCTCACGCCGCCTGGTGGAGATGATGGGCGGCTCCATCCAGGTCGCGAGCGAGGTGGGGAGGGGATCGACCTTCACCGTGTGGCTGCCGGTGCAGCCACCGTCCTCGGGGGAGGCCTCCGGCATCTGACCGATGCGCGCGCGTCAACGCAGCGCGCGCTCCAGCAGCTCCAGCGCGTCCCGCTTGCGCGCGATGGCATGCTCCAGCAAGTGCTCGGTCGCCTCGCCCTCCACGTCGTCGGCATCGGCGGGGATGGCCGCGACCAGGGCCTCCAGCGTCTCACGCTGCATGGTGACCAGGGCCCGCACGGCTGCCTTCCAGCCGTTGGGCAGCTTTACGTTCGAAGGCCTAACCTCGGGAAGGGCGTCCAGCGTGGCCACTCGTGCGGCGATGCCCTCCAGCGCGGTCAGCTCGTCGCGCGCCATGCGCCGCAGCGGCCTACGAAGCGCAATTCCCTCCGGCCCAGGAAGCGTGGCGGCGGCCAGCGCGCAGGCGACCGAGTCGCGGGCCAGCAGAGGCAGGGCGCGAGCCAGGGCGCGGGCGGTTGCCGCCGAATCGGTGCGGTCATTCATGACCGGACGGGATAAGCAACGCGCGTGCCGTCACGCAGAGACGCGTGGGTCGTCAGCGGCCGGTGGAGCCGGTGGTGGCGATCCCCTCCAGGAAGTAGCGCTGCGCCAGGAAGAAGATGACGACCATGGGCACCGTCACCAGCACGCCTCCCACTGCCAGCAGCTCGAAGTGCAGCTCGCCACCGATGGAGGGGTTGTCGACGATAGCCTTGAGCCCCAGCGGCAGGGTGAACAGCTCCGGGTCGCGCAGGAAGATGAGGGGCCGGACGATATCGGTCCAGGCCGCCTTGAGCTCGAACACGAACACCACGATGAGCGCCGGCAGGGTCAGCGGAATGGCGACCGACCACCACGTCCGCAGCGGGTTCGCGCCGTCCACGTGCGCGGCGTCGAACAGCTCGCGGGGGAGGGTCAGGAAGAACTGCCGCAGCATGAAGACGTAGAAGGCGGAGGCGAACAGGTTCCCTGCCCAGAGCGGGACGAGGGTGTTGTTCCAGCCCAGGAAGTCCCAGATCAGGAAGGTCGGGATCATCGTCACGGCGCCCGGCAGCATCATCGTTGCGAGCAGGACCCCGAAGAGCAGGTTGCGGTACGGGAAGCGGAAGTAGGCGAAGCCGAACGCCACGAGCGCCGAGCTGATCGTCACCGTGATCGCCGACAGGAGCGTGACGAGCACGCTGTTCCAGGTCCACAGGGCGACGGGCGCCCGCCCGAAGAGGTCGGTGTAGTTCTCCCACACGATCCGCGAGCCGACGAGGTTGTTGCTGAAGACCTCCGCTCCCGGCTTCAGGCTGGCGAAGACCAGCCACACGAACGGGTAGATGAAGAGCAGCGTGAAGAAGAGCAGGATCGC
>DATADC010000017.1:0-2444 GCA_036258735.1 Candidatus Limnocylindria bacterium | reverse complement strand
GCCGTCCCGTCGGCGGCAGACCTGCGGCAGGCGACGTACCCAGACGCCTGGTACCTGATCCATGGCCGGGCCGATGCCGCCTGGGAGCTTCGGGCCTGGCGAATCCGAGACGGCCGCGCGATGGAGGCGGCGCTCATCGTCGACTAGCCGTCCCGGACCTCCACGATCTCGCCGGCAGCTGCGTCTAGGAGCACGTCGACGGCCCGGGCTCCCTCCTCCCCGCCCGATCGGTACGCCAGCCAGTAGCGGTCCGTGTCCGGTGGGGGCAGCCAGCGAGCGCTGGCCAGCGCCATGCCCTCCAGGCGGCCTTGCGGCAGGAGGTCGCGGGCCAGCGCGTCCAGCTGCCGCTCCAGCTCACCAGGGTGGCCGTGCAGGTCGGTCGCCTCGGACGTCACGCGGCCGGATCCTGGGTCGACCTCGAACAGGTACAGGTCGGCGCCCGCGCCTCCGGCCGGCGCCCCGGCCAGCTCCAGCGTGCACGTCGACGGCCCGCATGCGCCGCCCGCGCTGATCCTCTCCCACGGCTGGCCGTCCCAGCTCCATACCCGTTCGGCCACGGCGGCGGCCACGGCGCGCGTCTCCAGGTCAGCTGGCACGCCGCCCGGTCGCGTCGACCCGCGCATGGCGGCCAGGATCGCTGCGCCGGTGTACGGGCGCCCGGGGTGCGCGAGCCGCACCGCTGAAGTCGGACCGGGCGTCGCATGGTCCGTGGCGGCCGGCGTCATCGTCGCGGTGGCCGCGATGGAGAACGGCGCCGCGCTCGGCGACTGCTGGGTTCCGCCGCAGCTGGCCGCCGTCAACGCGAGCATGGCACCGGCAACCGCGGCCAGCCGCGATCGGGTCACGGCAGGCCAGTCACCGCACCTTGACCCAGGCCAGCCCGTACGTCTCGGAGGTACCGTCGAATCGCGCCTGCAGGATCTGGACTCGGGCGACCCCACCGCTGCGCATGACGACCCCGACGAACTCGTACGCGTTGTCCAGCGAGTACGAGCCAACCACGCGGCCGTCCGGATCGGTGACGCGCAGGTCCAGGTCGGCGCGAAGTCGATCGGTGAGGTCCAGGTCTCCGGAGCCGGAGGTGTGGCTGTTCCAGGCCAGCGCCACGCGCAGGCGATCGCCGGCCCTGACCCTGATCTCCTGCACGGGCTGTTGGCCCTTCCTCAGCTCGCCGAGCCGGTACCCGCCCAGCTGGTTGTCGCCGGCGTGTGCGGCGCGGTTGGCCCACACCGCCGAGATCATGCCCACGCCCTCGTGGTCGACGTTGCGCGAGCCGTTGGGCATCCGCACGCGGTGGACCGCGCCGGCCATCAGCACGGCCCTTGCGCCTTCGGGCCAGGCGGCCAAGATCGGCTCGTTGGCCAGCACCTGGGCGGCCACGCCCGCAACGATGGGCGTCGCGACGCTGGTGCCGCTGGCCGCCAGGCCGTTGGCCGTCCGTACGCCGACCGCCGGTGCCACCAGGTTCGGCTTGTTGAAGTCGCCGTGTTGGTTCCAGCGCGTGGATGGCGGGTCGAACCAGTTGCTGCCGTTCGAGCCGGGCACGTACCAGATCCGGTCGTCGCCGCGCCGGGCGGTGTTGCGATCATCGATGCCGCCCACGGTGAGGACGTTGTAGCCGGTTCCCGGGGACCCGACGACCCAGGAGTTGAAGTTGACGTAGTTCCCCGCCGCGGACACTGCCAGCCGACCGTTGCGGTCCACGATGGAGTCGAAGTAGCGCCGGGCCTCCTCGGCGCCGGTGGCGGTGTCCTGGACCAGGCTGGTATTCACGATGTCGGCGTTGCCGTGGCGCGGCGTGATCGCCCAGTCGGTGGCCCGGATGATCTTTCGATCGTAGGTCAACGACGGCGTGTAACCGCCAGTTCCCGCGGTCACGATCCGTGCGCCGGGCGCCACGCCGCGCCATATGCCTCCCTGGCCGGCCACTGCGCCGGCGACCCAGGTCGGATGGTCGAACGTGGACGAGTAGGCCAGCCGCCCGCTGGTGCTGTACCCCTTGACCACCTTGCCGGCCAGGTCGCCGCGTTCGCGGACGTTGTGGTACTCGACCACCGCCACCCGTATGCCGGTGCCCAGGTCGCCCGGCCCGCTCGTCCACGCGGCGTTCACCGCTGCCCGGGCGGTGGACATTGCCGGCGCCCAGGCGGCCTCGAGCCCCAAGCTCTGGACGTCGCGTCGCTCGGCCAGGGCCGCGACCTGTCGAGCGCCGATGTCCATGAAGACAAGGGGCGCCGACGTGCTGACGTACGCGACCTGCCCGCCGCGCGCCCGCACCTGGGCCGCGAGCCGCTCGGCGCTGGTGGCGATGGCGTCACGCCGTGCCCGCCACAGCTCCGCGCGCAGCCGGCGGACCGCGGCGAGCTCGTTGACGAGCGGACGGCCGCCCAGCCAGGTGACCTCGGGATGGCGGGCGCGGACCGCAGCCTCCGCCTGGTCCAGGT
>DATADC010000016.1:0-1919 GCA_036258735.1 Candidatus Limnocylindria bacterium | reverse complement strand
AAGCTCGCGCAGGTGCCGTTCATGCGCCGGAACGCCCTCGGCGCGACGGACCTGTGCCGCCGCGTCGCGGACGAGACCCTCGCCGAGTTCCAGGCGTCCGGCGAGGCGGACCTGATCCCCGCGTACGCGCGCAAGATCCCCATGCGGCTGATGCTCTCCATCCTCGGGCTGGACACGGCCCACGAGGACGAACTGCACAGATGGGTCGGAGGCTGCATGCGGGTGTTCGGCGACCCGACCGTCACCGACGCGGAGCTGGTGGAGCTCGGCAGGGACCAGGCGGAGTTCCGCCGCTTCGCGCTCGACATGATCGATGAGCGGCGACAGAACCCGAGGGGGCAGGGCGACTTCCTCACCGACCTCATCACCGCGACGGTCGACGGAGAGCAGGCCCTCACCGACAACGAGGTCTTCGGTGTCGTGCTGCTGTCGATCATCGCCGGTGGCGACACCACGGTGAACCTCATCGCGCAGATGGTCATGCGGATGCTCGACGACGGGGGCGCGCTGTGGCGCGAGGCCGATGCCGACCGCACGATGCTCGACACGATGATCGAGGAGGAGCTCCGGCACGACCACGTCGGCCGGATGACCTACCGCAGAGTGCTCACCGACACGGAGCTCAACGGCGTCGCCATCCCGAAGGACTCGCTGCTCGCCGTCCACGTGTGGTCCACCGGCCGCGACGAGTCGGTGTGGGCGAGCGCCGAGCAGTACGACCCGCGCCGTCGCGACGCCCTCAGGCACCTGGGCTTCGGCAAGGGGAGCCACTCCTGCATGGGGGCCATGCTGGCCCGGGTCGAGACCCGGCAGGCCATCGAGGCCCTGCTGGACCACTTGCCGAACGCCCGGAAGGTGCCGGGGCACGAGGTCCAGCGCATGTGGGGCACAGCGGTCCAGAGCGTCCTCAGCGGGCTGGTGGTCGCGTGGGACGTCCCAGTACCGGCCGGCGCGAATGGCTGACACCGACCTCTCGGCCCCAGGACGCACCCTACGAGGAGGAGCAGTGAGCGGAGTTCTGCAGGGCAAGGTGGCCATCGTGACCGGCGCCGGTCGCGGGCTGGGGCGGACGCACGCCCTGGCCCTGGCGCGCGCCGGTGCCGCGGTCGTGGTGAACGACGTCGGAACCGGGATGGACGGGACCGGGAGCGACGGCCAGCTCGCTGCGTCCGTGGTGGCGGAGATCGAGGCAGCCGGCGGCCGAGCGGTCCCGGACGGGCACGACGTCTCGGACTGGGCCGAGGCGAAGGCCATCGTGGACACGGCGCTGTCCGCCTTCGGCCGCCTGGACATCGTCGTCAACAACGCGGGGGTCAGCCGGTTCGCCCCGATCGACCAGGAGACCGGCGAGGACTGGAACAGGGTCATCGGCATCAACCTGACCGGGACCGCGGCGGTCACGCACTGGGCCGCCGCGCACTGGCGTCAGGCCGGCGCCGAGGCCGGACGGGCCATCGTCAACACCAGCTCCCCGGCCGGGACCAACCCGATGCCCGGTACCCCTGCCTACTGCGTCTCGAAGGCCGGCGTGCTCGCGCTGACCTTCACCTCCGCCGGGGACCTCGCCGAGCTGGGCGTCCGGGTGAACGCGATCGCCCCCATCGCGCGGACCCGGCTGACCGAGGCCGTGCCGATGTTCGCGGACGTCGTGGCACCCGTGCACGAGGGCTTCGACCGCATCGCCCCCGAGCACGTGTCCGCGGTGGTCACCTATCTGGCATCGCCGGCGTGCTCGTTCACCGGTCGGGTCTTCGGCGTGGAGGGTGACGACCTGTTCGTGTTCAGCGGCTTCAGCGCCAGCACGCACCTGAACAACGACGGCGAGCAGTGGACGATCGAGAGCCTGTCCGCCGCGCTGTCCGACGTCGACCGGAACGACCGCGGCTACGCCATCGCGCCCTCCACCCGGTACGTCCAGC
>DATADC010000015.1:0-17301 GCA_036258735.1 Candidatus Limnocylindria bacterium | reverse complement strand
GTTCTCTTTCCGCTGTTCGCCTCTCCCATGGCCGGCTTCGTCATCGGTCTGCTGATGATGGTGCTCATCTTCAACGTCTTCCGCCGCATGAACCCACACCTCATGAACGACGTGTTCCGTCGCCTCCAGGTCCTCTCCGCCGCCTACATGGCCTTCAGCCACGGCAGCAACGACGCGCAGAAGACCATGGGGATCATGACCTTGGCGCTGGTCACGGCCGGCATTCAGTCGACCTTCGATCCGCCCCTCTGGGTCATCCTGGTGGCGGCCACCGCCATCTCGCTGGGCACCGCCGCTGGTGGCTGGCGAATCATCCGGACCATGGGCACCAAGGTGGTGAAGCTGGATCCCGTACACGGGTTCGCCGCCGAGACGACCGCGGCGAGCATCATCTTCGGTGCCTCACAGGTTGGCATGCCGGTGAGCACCACCCACGTCATCTCGAGCGCGATCATGGGCACCGGATCGGCCGATCGCTTCAACGCGGTGCGATGGGCCGTCGCCCGCAACATCGGCATCGCCTGGGTCCTTACGCTGCCGGCCGCAGGCGGTACCGCGGCGCTGGCGTACGTGTTGCTACGCCCGATCCTCGGCTAGCCGCCTCTCTTGACGCTGGCTTGACCGGCCGCTAAGCGACCGTTAAGAGGCGCGCCGCGTCCGGATCGAGCCTGAGTGGCCGGCACGCGACCCACCGCCGCGGCCTTCGACGCGCTCGAGCGGTCGCGCCAGATGCTCCTGCTGCTCGTCGACGAACGGCTGCGCATCGTGCGGGCCGGACGCAACGTGGCAGCTTCACCTTCTGGATCGACATCCCGCGCGCGGGACCCTGACGACCGACGAGGTCGTTGCAGCGTCAAACAGCGTCTGCGACCATCCGCGGGTGAGCTCCTCGCGCAGCGCTCCGGCCGCCGACGACCCGCGTCTCGACGCGTGGCGGGCCTTCCTGTTCGCCCACGCCCACGTTCGACGCCAGCTGGAGCGAGAACTCCAGGCGGAGCAGGGCATGAGCCTGGCCGAGTACGAGGTGCTGCTGGTGCTGGCCTACAGCCCCGAGCAGCGGAGGCGCATGAGCGAGCTGGCCGACCTCATCTTCCTGTCGCGCTCGGGCGCCACCCGGCTCGTCGACCGGCTGCAGGCGGACCGGCTGGTGGAGCGCGTCAGCTGTGACACCGACCGCCGCGGCCAGTGGGCGCAGCTCACTCGCGCCGGCTACCAGCGGCTGCGGTCAGCGTCGCCCACGCACCTGCGCGGCATCGCCGAGCACTTCCTTGACCGCATCCCGGCCGCCGAGCTGGACGGCCTCCAGGCCACGCTGGAGCGCGTCGTGACCGAGCCTATTCCGTCGATGCGTCGGCCTGCTCCCGCAGGCTGAGCACCATCCCCGCCCGCGGATCGTGCGGCGCCAGCCGCAGGAAGCGGTCGAACTGTCGCACGGCCTCCGCCTCGTCGCCGTCGGCTCGGAGCGCGATCAGGCCGCGGAAGAATGGGATGTCCGGCTCGTCGCGCGGCGCGAACTCGGCGTAGGAGGCGAGCGCCGCCCGCGCGTTCTGCCAATCGCCAACTTCCACGTACGCCGTGATCAGGCGACGGTAGGCCGATGCGTTCGCCGGCTCCAGGTTGATGAGCAGGATCAGCGCCGCCGCGGCACGGCTCCGGTCCTCGAGCGACGAGCCGGCGAGGTAGGTGTCCGCCAGGTCCGACAGCGCTTCGGCGTCGCCGGGGTCTGCCGCCACGCGCTGCTGGAGCCGAACGATTTCCGCGCGACGCGCGTCCTCCGCGGCCAGTGCCTCCGCGAGCCCCTGGTCGGTGACCGTCCGCTCCGCCAGGCCGATCGGCTGGGGCAGCGCGTAACCGACCAGGACGAGGCCCAGCACGATGCCCCCGACCGCCGCCGCCAGGCGCAGGCTACCGCGGCGGGCGGGCGCCAGTGGCGGCTCGGGGGAGGGGTCGGCAGCCGAGGGGGCGGCCGCCGCCCCGTGCAGAGTGGCCGCGGCCCGTGCCTCGGCCTGCGCGCGCTGTCGGCGGTAGGCCTCGTCGTCGAGCGAACCCGCACGGTGGTCGGCCTCAAGGTCGCGCAGCGCCTCGAGCGCCAGCTGGTGTCGGAGCTGGCGATCCTCGTCGGACGCCGACGGCGCTGGGAGGGGATCGGGGGCGCGGTCGAGCAATGGCCAGGCCACTGCCACGGCGGCGGCGGCAAGCAGCAACAGCAGGAGCGTCAGCTCAGCCATCGAGCGCCTCCAGCTCCTCGCGCACGCGACTGACGTCCGCGACCGGTGGCGTTGCGGCCGGGGCGCCGGACGCCGCGGGTCGAGCGCGCGGGGATCGGGTCATCCATACCGAGAAGGCTGCGATTCCCACGGCTGCCGCCAAGACCGGCGCCCACCATGCCAGCGGGTCGCCCGGGGCCAGCAGGATCCACTGCCCGTAGCGGTCAACGAAGTGGCGCCGCACCTCCTCGTCGGAGCGCCCCTCGGCCACCAGCCGCTCGATCTCTCCACGGATGGCGTCGGCCGCGCGGGTGTGCGAATCGGCGACCGACAGCGCGGCGCAGTCCGGACAGCGCAGCTCGGCCGCCAACCGTTCGGCGCGTGCCGCGTCGCTCCCCGTCCCCGCGCCTGCCAGCAGCACCGCGGCTGCGCCGGTGGCGACCACCAGCGCCAGCACGGAAGCAAGCAGCAGACGCGGCCTCATCGGTCCACCGTCGCAACCGGCTGGAGGAAGGTGTCGAGCTCGCCTGCCGTCAGCGGGCCGACGCGTCGCGCGGCCACCCGGCCCTCGGCGTCCACCAGGAACGTCTCGGGCGCGCCGATCACGCCCCACGCACCGGCGAGCCGCTCTCCGGGATCCGACAGATGCGGCCAGCCCCCGTCGCCATAGGTCTGCAGAAAGCGCCGCGCGGCTTCCGGCGAGTCTCGGTACAGCACCCCGATGACGGCCACCTGGTCGCCGAAGCGCTCATGAGCCTCGAGGAGGACTGGGTGCTCCTCGACGCATGCCGGCACGCACCAGCTGGCCCAGAAGTTAAGCAGGTACGGCCGACCCGCGAGATCGGCGGAGCTCACCGTCCGGCCGTCGAGGGTGACGAGGCTGAACTCCGGCGCGGGGTCGCCGACGCGCGGCACTGAGCCGCCGAGGCTGGCGACCAGCAGCCAGGCGACCGGGATCCCCAGCGCCGGCAGCAGCAGCCAGCGCAACCAGCGTCCGCTCACGGCTCCCCGCCCTCCACCGCCGAGACCGGACGCGCGGCGGGTGTCGGTGCCTCAACCGGCGTGGGCGCCGTGGCCCGTCGGCGAGCGGGCCAGGCCGCGAAGACGGCGCCGAGGGCGACCACGCCGCCGCCGATCCAGATCCAGACCACCAGCGGGTTGACGAAGACGTGGAGCGTCACGGCGCCCGACGGGTCGAAGGCCAGCAGCGTGACGTACAGGTCCTCGCCGGCCGCGGTACGGACAGCGGGCGTGGCGATGAGCGACTCCGAGCTCGGGTAGTCGCGCAGGGCCGGGGCCAGCGCGCCCGACTGGGGGCCTGACAGCATCAGCTCCGCGCGCGTCTCGATCACGCGCGGGTCCGACGCCAGGGGCTCGGTCACTGCCCGCTCGTGCGTAACGGTGTACGAGCCCAGGCGCACGCTCTCGCCGGGCCTGAGCGTGGCGGTCACGTCACTGGCGAAGCTGCCGGACACCGCCACCGCCACCGCCATGAGCGCGATGCCAGCGTGCACCACGTAACCGCCGTAGCGGCGCCGGTTGTGGCTGGCCAACCGCCAGGTGGCGATGGGGGCCGCCTCGCCGCGCGTTCGCCGGCGGGCGCGGGCGCCGCGGACGAACTCCTCGCCCGTGACTGTCAGAACGAAGGCCGCGAGGCCGAAGGTGGCGAGCGGCCATGGCTCCCTGATCCCCAGCAGCACCGCCATCGCCAAGGCCAAGGCGAACGCCCCCAGCGGGAGCGTGAATCGGTCCCGGACCGTGGCCCAGGACGCGCCGCCCCAGGGCAGCGCCGGCCCGACGCCCATGAGGAACAGCAGCGCCGCGAAGACCGGCGCGTTCACCTGGTTGAACCACGGGGCGCCCAGGCTGACCCGCTCACCGCTGAACGCCTCGCGCAGCATCGGGTAGAAGGTCCCGAACAGCACCGCGAAGGTGACCGATAGGAACAGCACGTTGTTGAACAGGAAGGCGCCCTCCCGGCTGACCGGCTCGCCCGGCGGCCGCGCGTCTCCCAGGTCGGGCAGCCGCCACAGCAGAAGGGCCGCGGAGCCGATCAGCGCCACGCCGATGGCGACCGCGAACCACGGGCCGATGGCCGAGGCCGTGAAGGAGTGGACGCTCTCGACCACACCCGAGCGGGTCAGGAAGGTCCCGACCAGCGTCAACACGAACGTCGCGATGACCAGGGCGTGGGTCCAGACCCGGAGCGTGCCGCGCCGCTCGGCCACCATCGAGGAGTGGATGAAGGCGGTGGCCGTCAGCCACGGCAGCAGCGCGGCGTTCTCGACCGGGTCCCAGGCCCAGTAGCCGCCCCAGCCCAGCACCTCGTAGCTCCACCACGCGCCGGCCACGATCCCGGCCGTCAGGAAGATCCATGGCACCAGCGTCCAGCGACGCACGATGCCCAGCCACGCCTCATCGGTCCGCCGCGAGACGAGGGCCGCCATGCCGAACGCGAAGGGCACCGCCAGGCCGGTGTACCCCAGGTACAGCAGCGGCGGATGCAGGCCCATGAACGGGTGGTTCTGGAGCAGGGCGTTCGGCCCCCGGCCCTCGACGCCCACCGGCTCGGTTCGCACGAAGGGGTCGCCCGGCCACGCCATGACCGCGAAGAAGAACGCGGCGCCGAGGGCCAGGGTCAGACCCACCCACGGCATGAGCGAGGGCACTCGGTCGCGGAACCGATGCAGGACGACTGCCGCCCAGCCAGTTGCCAGCAGCGTCCAGAACAGGATCGAGCCTTCCAGCGCGGCCCACAGCGAGATGACCGAGTAGAAGGGCGGGGTGGTGGTGGCGTTGTTTCGCGCCACGTAACGGACGCTGAAGTCGTGGGTCAGCAGGCTCCACACCATGGCCCCGCAGGCGAGGAACGCCAGCGCCAGGGCGGCGTACATCGCTCGACGGCCGAGCAGGATCAGCGCAGCGTCACGTCGACGCCCGCCCAGGAAGAAGGCGGCCGATGCGAACAGCGTGGCGGCCAGCCCCGCCACCACGGCGGCATGGCCAAGGGTCGGGATCATGCGCCGCCGTCCGGGATGTGGGACGGCACCTCTCCCTGGGTGGGAGCCACGTAGTTCTCGTCGTGCTTGACGATCACCCGCGACGCCTCGAACACGCCGCTGGCCGTCAGGCGTCCCTCGACGACCGCGCCCACGCCCTCGCGGAACGAGCTGGTCGGCGTCGATGCGCTGTGGACGGCGATCTCGTGGCTTCCGTCTGTGAGCACGAAGCTGAGGTCCGTGGCCGGGCCGCTCAGGCTGCCCTCCTTGACCAGGCCGCCCAGCCTGACCTGCTGCCCGATGGCCTCGCCTCCGCGCGCCAGCAGCTCGGTCGGTGTCTGGTAGTAGACCAGCGCGTCACCGACGCTGCTGAACGCGAGCCAGGCGACCGCACCGACGACCACCGCCACCCCCAGCAGCAGCCCCCAGCGGCGGCGGGGCGGGACGGGGGCCAGGACCGGGCGCGCGACGGTCACTCGGTGTCCCGCGCCGGCTCGCCCACCGCGCCCGCGGCCGGCGTCGCGTCCGCCAGGGCGGCGCGGGCGGAGGCCAGACGGCGCAGCAACGTCACGGCGTAGAGACCCAGACCGCCGAGGACGACGCCCCAGCCTGCCGCCACGAAGCCCCAGTCGCTCATCGGCCCGCCTCCTCTGCGGGGGTGGCCGCGATCGCAACGTGCCGCGCTGCGGCCACCCGGCTCCGGCGGGCGCGTTCCTCGAGCTCCATGTCGGCGCGCGCCAGCTGGTAGCGGCGAATCATCAGCCACGCCCAGACCAGGGTGAATGCCGCGATCATGGACATGAGCGCGATGCGGAAGGGCACCGGGGCCGGCGGGTTGAGGATCGTGTCGGGCGAGAGGAACGTGGCGGTCTGGTGCAGGCCCCGCCACCACTCGACGCTGAAGTGCACGATCGGGATGTCCACCGCGGAGACCAGGCCCACCACCGCCGCGCGGGCGGCGCGGCGGTGCGGATCATCGGTCAGGCGCCGGAAGAGCAGGTAGCCAACGTACAGGGCCAGCAGCAGGGCGGTGGTGGTCAGACGGGGGTCCTCCCACTGCCAGAACACGCCCCACACCGGCTGCCCCCACATCATGCCGGCCCAGATGGCGAACGCGGTGAACATGACGCCGATCTCCGCGGCCGAGACGGCGACGGCGTCGAGGCGCAGGTCACGCTTCCACAGGTACCCGAGGCCGGCGAGCGCGGTCACGCCGAACGAGAGGTAGGCCAGCCAGGCGGAGGGCACGTGGACGTACATGAGCCGCTGCGCATCGCCCTGGTTGAGGTCGGAGGGGACCACGAACAGGGCGTTGACCGCGGCGATGACGAGGACCAGGAGCGCAACCAGGCCCAGCACCCGCGATCGCATCACTCCTCCAACAGGTAGCCGTAGCCGGCGGCGCCGGCGACCAGCATCACGAGGTCGAAGGCGAACAGCAGCTGGAGCCAGGCGGCCAGCTCACCGAACGGGTCGCCGGCCAGCGCCGCGCCCGTGGCCTTCACGCCCGCCAGCAGCAGCGGCGCCACAACCGGGAGCATCAGCAGCGGCAGCATCACCTCGCGCGCCCGCATCCGGACGGTGACGCCGGCATAGAAGGTTCCCGCGGCCGCGAACCCGATGGCTCCCAGCAGCAGCGTCAGCGGCAACGCGAGTCCGGCCGCCACCAGGTCGAGCCCGTACAGGATGGCCCCCACCGGAAGCAGCACCGCCCCGAGCACCAGCATCGCGGCGCCTCCGGCGACGGCCTTGCCAACGTAGATCGCCCGCCGCTCGATCGGGTAGCGAGCGAGCTCGTCCAGAGCGCCGTCCTCGGTCTCGAGCTGGTGCAACCGGGCGACGGTGAGCAGCCCGCCGAAAACGATTGCCAGCCACAGCAGGCCCGGCGCCGCCTCCGCCAGGCGGCGCGAGTCGGGCCCCAGTGCAAAGCCGAACAGCAGCAGCACCAGCGCCGCGAAGAAGAGCGTCGAGCCCACGGCCTGGCGCCCACGCACCTCGGACAACGCGTCCTTGCGCGCGATGGCCCACGCGATGGCGAGGTCGGCGCGCATGGCGCTCACCGGCTGGTTCCCGCCGCGGGCACTCCGGTACCGCTTGGGGCGGAGGCGGGCTCCACGGCAGGAACGCTGACCCCGGCTCCGCCGACCTCGACCAGCAGGCCGCCGGCCAGGCGTGCCCAGCCATCCGCCGCACCGGTGACGCGCTCGGCCTGGTGGGAAGCGACCAGCACCGTCGCACCGTCGTCGCGCCAGCGGCCGATGAGGCGGTCCACCAATGCGATCCCGTCGGCGTCGAGGGCGGCGTACGGCTCGTCAAGCAGCAGGAGGGCGGGGCGCGCCAGGAGCAGGCGCCCGAGCGCCAGTCGACGGCGCATGCCGGCCGACAAGCCGCGGACGCGGCGATCAGCGTCGGCGGCAAGGCCGACCGCCGCCAGGGCCGAGGCGGCCGCATCGGCCGGATCCGAGCACCCGAGCATGACGGCCGCGAAGCGCAGGTTCTCGGCAGCCGTCAGGTCGTCGTAGAGGCCGGCGGCGTGCGAGAGGTAGGCGACGCGCCGACGCACCAGCTCGGGGCGCTCGGCCACGTCAATCCCGTCCACCAGGGCCGACCCGTAGGTCGGTCGCAGCGAGGTCGCCAGGATGCGCAGGAGCGTCGTCTTTCCAGCGCCGTTGGGCCCGAGCAAGGCCACCATCCGGCCGCGCTCCACCTGGAGCGAGACGCCCGCCAGCGCAGCGCTGCGCCCGAACAGGCGCGCCACCTCGTGGGTGGCCACGCCGGGGATCGGGACGAGTGGGGATCTGGGTGGCGCGGAGTAGATGGTCGTCTGCGGCATGCTCGACGCGCGGGCGCTGCGGCGTGGGTCTGGTGAGTGTGCGGCTTGCCCAATAGGGCGTCAAATGAGCCGATACGAAACCAGCCGCGTATGGATAACGGGCGAAGGCCCGAGCAGCCTGGACGGGGCGGCACGGGTCTGCGCCCACATTCAACGCCAACCGAATTGCAGCGAGGTGATTCATGCGCTCCAACGACCGCGGCCTCCCCGGCCCGCCTATGTTGCTGCCCGTCCTGCTGGCGTCGCTGCTCCTGATCCTGGCGGCCTGCACTGCCGAGACGGCCGGAGAATCGGTCGAGGCCACGACCGCGGAGAGTGCCACCGAGAGCATGGCCAGCAGCGAGGCCAGCACCGAGGAGAGCGCGGAAGCCTCCGAGGCCGGGAGCGATACGGTGGCGCTGGTCAACTTCCAGTTCGACCCGACCGAGCTCAACGTCGCGGCCGGCACCACGGTCACCTTCGTCAACGAGGACGACGCGGCGCATACCGTGACCGAGGGCGAGAACGGTGCCGCGGCCGAGGACGCGCGCTTCGACGAGGAGGTCGCCGGCGGCGATTCGGTCGAGGTCACCTTCGAGGAGGCCGGCGATTACAACGTCACCTGCCGCTTCCACGGCCAGATGAACATGGTGGTCCACGTCGAGTAGCGAGCTCGCCGCCGAGGTTTGACCCTCCCCGGGGGCGGTGCTATCGTCCGGCGCCTGATGGACGCCGGGGTCCCGTCGCCGCCCCCCGTACACCGCTCCAGGGCCGAGCGGCGTGCGGCGGCCCAGCGCGCCGAGTGCGCCGCCACGGCGGCGCTCAACATCCTCGGGCAGAAGTGGGTGCTGCGCATCGTGCGCGAGCTCGGCTCGCAGAAACAGCGCTTCTGCGAGCTGCAGGACGCCCTGGGCGGGGCCAACTCGGCGACGCTCTCGCAGCGCCTGAAGCTGCTGGAGGACGAGGGCCTCATCGACCGCAAGCTGGTGTCCGAGATGCCGCCCTGGGTCGAGTACTCGCTCACCGACAAGGGCTCGGACCTGCGCCGCGCCATTGCCGGCATCGACCGCTGGGCCGACCGCTGGGCGTCGCAGCAGTGAGCCACCCGGTCGCCGTCGAGGAGCGCCCGGTCGAGCACGGCGACGCCCTCAATCTGCTCCGAACCCTGATCGCCGAGGCACCGGGACCCGAGGCCGGCGCCCAGCGGGTGGTGGACGAGCTGCACGACCGCTTCAGCCACTACGACTGGGTGGGCGTCTACTGGGTCGACCGCGACGCCAACGAGCTGGTGCTGGGGCCGTGGACCGGTCCGGAGGCCACCGAGCACACCCGCATCCCCATGGGCGTCGGCATCTGCGGCGCCGCGGCCGAGTCGGGCCGAACCGAGATCGTGGACGACGTCCACGCCGATCCACGCTACCTGGCCTGCTTCGCCAGCACGCGCAGCGAGATCGTGGTGCCCATCTTCGCCGAGGGGCGCGTGGTCGGCGAGATCGACATCGACGGGTCGGACCCTGCCGCCTACGACGAGACGGATGCCCGCTTCCTGGAGGAGGTGGCGGCGCTGCTGGCGCCGCTGCGGCCGCGCTCCGCCTGACGCCCACCGACCCGCTCCGTAACCGGCCGCGTACCTGAGGCGATGGCCGACCCCCGTCCCGCCGAGCAGCGCGGCCGTTTCGAGGAGATCTACGACGAGAACGTCGTGCCGATCTATCGGTTCATCCATGCCCGTGTCGGGAACCGCCCCGACGCCGAGGACCTGACCGCCCAGGTGTTCATGCGCGCCATCGAGCAGCTCGACACGACCCGCGACAAGGGCCAGATCGTCAGCTGGCTGTACCGCGTCAGCCAGAACGCGATCGCCGACTACTGGCGCGCCTTCTACCGCCTTCCGGTGGTGGGCGCCGACCAGGTCGCGCCGGGGTGGGAGCCGATGGAACCCTCGGTGGCCCGCGAACGGGCCGCTGACGATGCCGCCGCTGCGGCCCGCGTGCGCCAGCTGCTGGACCGCCTTCCGGAGCGCTACGCCCGCGTGCTCGAGCTGCGCTTCCTGCAGCGCCTGTCCGTGGCGGAGACCGCCGCACGCATGGGCGTGAGCCACGGCAACGCCAAGATCCTGCAGTACCGCGCGCTGCGCAAGGCGGCGCTCCTGGGGGACGCCGATGGCTGACGAGCTGGAGCGCGACGCTCGCTCGTCGCCGGGCGAGCCAGACGCGGCCGAGCGCTTCGACCGCTATCTCGACTCGTTGCTCGCCGGCGGGCGCCCGTCGCCGGACGACGTTGGCGACCGCGACGAGGCCGAGATGGCGCGCCTGGCGGCGGAGATGTCCGCGGCCGTCGACCCCAGCGGCGGCGCTCCCGACCCCGCGTTCGTGGACCAGCTGCGCCGCCGCATGCGCGCCGCGGACGACGGCATCGCGGCCGTGCAGGTCCCGCCGCCTGTCCGTCCCGGGCTGGGGGGCATCTCCAGCGTGCGCATCACGCGCCGCCAGATGCTGGCGGGGGGCCTGGTCGGGGCGGCGGGCGTGGCGGCGGGGGCGCTGGGCGCCACCCTGCTACGACCGGGCGACCCGGCTCGGGACCCGATCTGGGACGACGGCAGCGGGCTGGTCGCCGGCGAGGGCGAGTGGGTGCGCGTGGCGACCCTGGCCGAGCTGCCGGATGGCAGCGCCGTCCGCTTCTCGACGCGCGCCTTCGACGGCTTCGTGGTCAACGACGCCGGTGAGATCCGAGCCCTATCCTCGGTGTGCACCCACATGGGCTGCACGCTGTACTTCCGCGAGGGCTGGCGCGACCTGCGCTGCCCGTGCCACGGCGCCAGCTTCGACCTGGCCGGGCGCATGGCCAACAGCCGCCAGCGCTGGCGCGAGCAGGGCGGCTACGCCGACGACGAGCGTGCATACCCGATCGAGCTGCCCGACCTCATCCGTCCCGCGGTCAGGATCGATGGCGAGGACGTGCTGGTCTGGACCGTGAAGCGGGCCTAGCCGAAGAACGCCTCGAGCAGGTAGCCGATCAGGTACGGGGTGGCGAGCACCGCCAGCACGGCGGCCAGGCCGATGCCGACGTAGATCATGACCCGCATGTCCGGCGGATCGGCCCGTTCCGGCGGCGGCTCGGTGCGCCGGGGCAGGTAGCGCGGGCGGCGCGGTCGCTGGTGCTCGTAAGGGTGCGGCTTGAGCTCCGGCATCGGGCTACGGCGAACCCTGCGGGCCGTACCTGCCCTCGACATCGGCCACCAGGTCGCGCAGGCGTCGCAGGCGCTCGTCGCGGTGCGCCACGTAGCGCTCGATGCCCTCCAGGATGTGGCCTGGCCCGAGGCGCGCCTCGTCGATCACCTCGTCAACCGTGCCGCCGGTGCGCCAGCGGTTGTCCCAATCCGAGCTGAGCGAGTACTCCTCGGCCAGCGGCCCGTCCACCCAGTCGCGCATGAGCTTGAAGGCGCGGTTGGTGATGGCCATGCCGCTCCAGCGGTCGGCCGGCGAGCAGATCTCGTTGCGGTAGGCCGCGTCCTGCCTGCGGAACAGTTGCGGGCTGACCGCGGCCACGATTCGCACGTTCAGGCCCCGGCGATCGAGCTCGGGCAGGACCTTGACCGTGTTGGCCGTGGACATGGTGCCCTGCACGTACACCGTGCCGGCACCCGGCGCGTCCGGCGACGCGCGGCGCAGCACGTACGCCCCGCGGGCGGCGGCCACGTGCGAGTCCATGCCGAGGGCCTGGCGGTCGGGGATCTCCACCGAGGGACGGGTCAGGTGCAGCGCCACGATCGGCACGTCGGTGGCAAGCGCGGCGGCCAGCAGCACCGGCACCTCGTTGTACTCCCATGGGTGCAGGTCGATGACGTGGCCCTCGGGGAACAGCTGAGTCACCCCGGTGGCGAAGATGCCGAAGTGGGTGCGCGAGTCCTCGGCCGTCTCCGGTCCGGAATGGCCGGCCACCCAGATCACCTTGCCCACCTTGAGCTCGCAGTCCTGGGCCAGCTGGCTGAAGAGGCGCATTGGCCCGTACTTGAGGTAGCTGAAGGAGCCGTAGGTGGAGCAGGCCGCCCAGAAGCCATTGAAGGCGTTGAAAGGGTCATCGGCCATGTTGACCGTGGCGATGCCGGCGCTGATGCCCGCGTTGGTGAACTCGGTGATCTCCTGCGGCAGGAGCGCGCCGCGCGGATTGGTGTCGCGGTTGTACCAGCCCCAGCCGGGCAGGTCCTCCCAGTCCTTGGCGAAGCCGGCGATGTTGGTCGACTCGGCCAGGTCCGCGCTGAGGGCGATCACCAGCGGCCGGTCGTACTTGGCACGGGCCGTGGCGTTGACCCAGGCGCCCCACGACGCCAGCGCCGCCCGGTTCGGCGCCTTCTCGCCGGGCTTCTTCCACATCGCCTCGGGGTAGGCGGAGACGTCCGTGAACCGCTGGTCTTCGAAGATTTCGGCGCCGCGGCCGCCGAGGTAGAAGCCCTCCGGTCGTTCGGGCACCGAAGCCGCGAGCTCCAGCAGCCGGTCACTGACGGCGTCGACTGCCGCCTGGTTGGCGCGCAGGACGCCGACGGCCACCGACAGGTTGTGGCGCGCCTGCGCCTCCCGCTCGCCGGAGTCCGATGGCGCCGGCTCGTCCACGCCGGCGTACTCGACGCCGTGGCGCTCCATGAAGCCGTGGCGCACCGTCCAGAACTCGGGCGAGTTCATGGGGTGCGGCGTGCCGTGGCTCTTGTTGTCGTACTTGCCGTAGCCGCGGCCCTTGCGCGTGCGGAACCAGGCCATGGACGGCACGCGGTCGGGGTTGGCGCCGCGGGCTGCCTGCAGCACGTTGCGGGTCACCGGCGCCCACTCCGACCCAGCCTCGGTGCCGTTGATGCGCCAACCGTAGGGCGTGAACCAGTCGGCGGGGGTGCCGTGGACGACGTCGCTGATGGCCGGGTCGTCGATGCCGTAGTCGTTCCAGTCGACGAGGAAGACCAGGTTCGAGAGGCCCAGCCCCCACGCCGAGTTGCGCGTCTCGTGGCTGGCGCCGGGGGTCAGGCCACCCTCGCCCTCGACCACGAAGACCTTGACCTCCTCGGCGCCCGCCAGCTTGAGGGCCACAGCCTCGCCGGCGGCGGGCGGCATGCCGTGGCCTGACGGGCCGGTGTTGAACTTCAGGAAGAGGGTCTTGCCCTCCATCTCGGCGTGCCCCGGCAGGCCGCCGCGGCGGCGCAGCTTGAGCAGGTCCTCCCAGGTCAGCGCCCAGCGCCCGTCGTCAGGAAAGGCGAAGCGCTCCTCTCCGGTGTGCGCGTGGCGCGCGCGCAGCGTCTCGTTCAGCGCGGCCAGGGTGGTGTAGATGAGCGGCACGGTATGGCCGGCGGAGAGCACGAAGCGGTCGGCGAAAGGCAGCCACGGGCGCCGGATGTCCCAGCGCATGGCCCCCGACAGCAGCAGCGCGGTGAAGAGGTGGACCTTGGAGCGCGAGCCGCCGGGATGGCCCGACTGCCGGTAGTTGAGCGAGAGGTCGATCAGCTCGTCGATGACATCCTTGAGCAGCTCCCAGTGCTCGAAGTCGGCAGTGGCGCGCTCGTACAGCGCCTCGACCGTGTCGGCCGGCGGGTGCAGCGTGGTCATGCGCCGGCCGATCCGGCACCGACCAGCTCCCCGGTGCGCTCCAGCTTCGCCAATGATTCGCCCATGCGCTCCAGCGCGCGGCTGATGTTCTCGCGCGAGTTGGCGTACGAGAGCCGCACGTAGCCCTCGCCGTGGCGCCCGAAGGCGGTCCCGGCCAGGACGCACACTCCGGCGTCGTAGAGCAGGTGGTCGGCGATCTCGGCGCTGGTGCGGCCGAAGCTGGACACGTTGGGGAACGCGTAGAACGCGCCGTGCGGCATGACGGCGTTCACCCCCGGGATGGCGTTCAGCCCGTCCACGATCAGCTGCCGGCGGGCCGTGAACTCGGTGCGGAAGCGCTGCGGCTCGTCCTGCGGGCCGGTCAGCGCTGCCACGGCGCCCATCTGGGCGAAAGCGTTGGTGCAGCTGACGCTGTTGATCACGAGGCGGCTGTAGGAGGGCACCAGCCACTCGGGCACGATCCCGTAGCCCAGCCGCCAGCCGGTCATGGCGAACGTCTTCGAGAACCCGTCCAGGGTGATGGTCCTCTGCGCCATGCCGGGCAGGGTTGCGATCGAAAGCGGCTCGCCGTCGTACTGCAGGCGGCCGTAGATCTCATCGGCCAGGACGACCAGGTCATGCTCGACCGCGATGCGAGCGATGGCGCGGATGTCGTCGGCGGTGAGGATCGAGCCGGTGGGGTTGTGCGGCGAGTTGATGACGATCATGCGCGTGCGATCGGTGACCAGTGACGCCACCTCGTGCACGTCCATGCGGAACTCGTCGGCCTCGCGCAGCGGCGCCGCCACCGGCGTCCCCCCGACGTAGGCGATCATCGACTCGTAGATCGGGAAGCCGGGGTTCGGGTAGATGACCTCGTCCCCCTCCTCGATCAGCGCCAGCATGGCGTAGAACATGATCGGCTTGGCCCCCGGCGTGACGATGACCTGCTCCGGGGCAGCCTCGATCCCCTTCCAACGCCGGACGTCCTCGACCAGCGCCTGCTTCAGCGGCGCGATCCCCGTGGCCGGCGTGTAGTGGGTCATGCGCTCGTCGAGCAGCGCCCGGACGGTTGCCTCGCCCACGTGGCGCGGGGTGTCGAAGTCGGGCTCGCCGAGCTCAAGATGGATCACGTCGCGTCCGGTGGCCTCCAACGCGCGGGCACGCGCCGCCGCCTCGAAGGCGGTCTCGGTCCCGATCCGCTCCATGCGGGATGCAAGCTTCACGTGCGTGAGCCTCTTCTCTGCAGGGTCGGGGCCTAAGTGTACCGATGCGGGCGCGAATCGGCGCCGATCGGCCCATTGCGTGCCGCTAGGAAGCGGCTTGCTATACTTTCCGAAGCGAAATCCATCCACGCCAGAGGGATCCATCCTCATGACGATGTCCGACACGACGCCACAGGCCGTTCCGCAGGGAGTGCCCGCGTCGTCCGACCAGCTGCTGGTCACGCTCACCGACGCGGCTGCGGCCAAGGTCCTCGAGCTCCGGTCACGCGAGGGCAAGGAGGCTGCCGCGCTGCGCCTGTTCGTGAAGAGCGGCGGCTGCTCCGGCTTCAGCTACGGCCTGGCCTTCGACGACAAGATCGGCGACGACGACCGCGTCGAGCAGCACGGCGAGGTGCCGGTGGTCATCGACGCCTTCAGCGTCCAGTACGTCGACGGCGCCGAGATCGACTACGTCGACTCGCTGATGGGCTCCGGCTTCGCGATCAACAACCCGAACGCCGTCAGCAGCTGCGCCTGCGGCTCCTCGTTCAACACCGATGGCTCCCCCGCGCGCGCCGGCGGCTGCCACTGACTACCGTACCTTCTTCGCGCGACTCAAAGGCCCCGGCTCAGCGCCGGGGCTTTTGACGTGGTTCGGCCGGGGGTTACTCGCCTGAGCCGTCGTCCTCGAAGACGTGAGCCCCCGCAGTCGTGCTCGCGACTGCTGAGCCGCCGAGGGCGGCGGGGCGCGGGCGAGACAGGGGCGCGGCGCTGACGTATCGGTCCACCAGCTCACGCGTGCCACCCACCCCGAGCTGGTCGAACAGCAGGCCGAACTGCGCCCGCAGGTTGGCTCCGATCTGCGCCTGGGCCTCTGCGGGTAGCTCCCACAGCCGCCGCTTGAACGGGCCGAGCGCCTTCTTGCGAGTCTTGTACAGGAACTGCTCCTCGGTCTCGCCTTCCCTGCGCTCGTCAGCGCAGTTGGCTCGGCACCACTCCATCATCTCGGCGCGCAGGTCGGCGGGCAGCCCGCCCGCGTCGTAAAGGATGTTCTGGAAGCCGGTGGCCAGGTGCACCTCGGCGGCTCCGTTGGCCGGGAAGTGGTGGAACGCGTCCTCGGGCAGCGTCGACGCGCCATGCTGGACGCAGCCGGCCAGCCCGAACTCCTCGCGCGCCACCGTCGAGAGGCGGCGCAGGGTGTCGAAATCGATCTTGACGCTGGCCACGCTGCCGTCCGGCAGCGGAACGCCGCCGTGGCTCGTCCCGGTCTGGATGCTGACCTTGCTGATGCCGGTCACGCCCCCGCCCAGGCGCTCGTGGTAGCCGGACAGGTACGCCCGCAGCTCCTCCTCGGTGGAGTTGGCCTTGCCGACCTCGCCGATCTCGCCGCCGATGCTGATCGTCACCCCGCCCGGCTCCAGCTCGCGGATGAGGCGGGTCAGCGCCGCGGTGTTGGCGGCGTTCACCGCCTGCTGCTCCTCGACGGACGGTTGCGACAGGTCCACCAGCGTGCTGGAGTCGATGTCGACGTTGAGGAACCCGGCCTCCACGGCGTCGCGGGTCAGCTCCTGCAGGCCGGCCATCTCAGCGTCCGCATCGGCCTGCCACTTGGTCGCGTTGAACTGGAAGTGGTCGCCCTGGAGGAACACCGGACCGCGCCAGCCCTCGCGGATGGCCGCGGCCAGGATCGCGGCCGTGTACTCGGCCGGCCGCTGGTCGGTGTACGCCATCTCCGACTTGGCGATCTCGAAGATGAGCGCGCCCACGTCGCGCTCGATGGCGGCCGCGAAAGCCTGGCGCGCGGTCAGATAGGCCGACGCGCGGACGTTGATGGCCGGGACGGTGAAGGCGGTGGGGTCGAACTCACCCCGCCCGCGGGCCATGTACAGCTCGTGGATGCTGGCCGAGCCGCTGCCAAGGGCCTGGGACGCGCCCCAGATGAGCCAGCGGGCCGCATCGCGCTGCGCCGGGTCGTCGTGGAAGACGGCCTCCCAGGCGAGCTGGTCGATGAGCTCATCGCGAAGGCGAGCAGGATCCAGGACGTCCACGCCGTCATCGGTGGGGCGCAGGATGCCGTCCAGGCGGTCGGCCAGGGCTCGTGGGGAGGCCGCGGTCATCGGTCCAATGCTACCGGAGGCCCGACGCCAGGGTGAACGCCAGCAGGGGCGCAGCAGCGAGGCCGAGGAGCGCGGCCAGCAGGTACCAGTCGCGCGCAGCCCGTGGGTCGGCCACGGCTCGGCGGCGCAGGCCGGTGGTCCAGGCCAGGACTCCGCTCAGCCCGATGACGTACAGCGCGGCGGCCAGCAGCACAACACCCACCGCGAAGGGCCGCACCTCGTCGCAGGATCCGAAGGCCAGCGGCCCCCCGGGGGGGCACCGCGAGCCAAGCTCGACAACGACCAGGCCACCGGCGGCGAGCAGGACGACGCCGGACCAGGCCAGGTGGGCGAGGAGCGTGGCGGCGCGTCCCTAGCGGCCGGTCGAGAGCGCCAGGCTGCCGGCGGCGGCCTG
>DATADC010000014.1:0-11097 GCA_036258735.1 Candidatus Limnocylindria bacterium | reverse complement strand
CATAGCGGCTGATCCACGCTGTGAACGCTCGCCTGCCGCTCGTAGACCAGCGAGTAGTGGCCCGGCTGCCCACCGTGGCGCGTGGCCAGGAACTCGGCGGCTGGGTGGGCCTCCGGCGGGGTGGCAGCGGCGCGCGGCGGGTGTGACGGGCAGGCGCCAATCGCCAGCGCCGCGGCCATCGCGGCGGCCGCCGTGCGGGGACGCCTCACCCGCATTGCATGCTGCTCCTCCTGCGGTCCTGCATGGCCCGAACCGGTGCGACATTCTCACACGCCGGTGGTCGGCTGAGTGTGAAGGTCGGGTCGCCGGCCGGTCGATGGGCCGTTGGTTCGCGTCGGGTACCCTGTGGGTCATGACGCTGACGCCGACCACCGCGGATCGGGTCCCCGCGAAAGTGCTCCGGGCACGGCTGTCCAGCGCGGCCGCCGAGGCTGCGGACCGGGGCCTGGACGCCCTGCTGGTCACGCCCTCGTCGGACTACGCCTACCTGCTGGGCTATCGGCCGCCGGAGCTGGAGCGGCTCACCTGCCTGGTCGTGCCGGCGGTCGGCGTGCCGGCGGCCGGCGTGCCGCAGCTGGTGGTGCCGCGGCTCGAGGCGCCGCTGGCCCGGCACCAGCTGGGCGAGCTCGCCGAGAACGTCGAAGTCCTCGAATGGGACGAGACCGATGACCCGTTCCACCTGGTCCAGCGCCTGGTTCCGCCGGGCGCGGCCCGTGTCGGCGTGCAGGACCAGATGTGGGCGCGCTTCGTGCTGCGCCTGCGCGCGGTGCTCGACCCGGTGGAGCTGGTCGTCGCGGGTCCCGCCATCGCGGCCATGCGCAGGGTGAAGGGCCCCGACGAGCTGGAGCGGCTGCGGGCCGCGGCTGCGGCCGCGGACCAGGCCATGCTGGCCATTACCTCCGAGCGCTTCGCGGGTCGAACGGAGGCCGACATCAGCCGGCGCATCCGCGACCTGCTCCTCGAGGCGGGGCACGACACCGCCGACTTCGCCATCGTGGCCTCGGGGCCGAACGCGGCCAGTCCGCACCACGAGCCGGGCAGCCGGGTCATCGGCGATGGTGACGCCGTGGTCCTGGACATCGGCGGGACGCTGGGCGCGTACTGGAGCGACACGACACGCACCGCGTTCGTCGGGGAGCCGCCGCCCGACTTCGTGGCCATGTACGAGGTGCTTCGCGCGGCACAGGAGGCGGCCTGCGCGGCGGTCCGACCGGGCGTCGCCTTCGAGGAGGTCGACCGCGCGGCGCGCGATGTCATCGGAGAGGCTGGCTACGGCGAGCGGTTCATCCACCGCACCGGGCACGGCATCGGCCTCGAGCTCCACGAAGAGCCGTACGTCGTTGCGGGCAACCGCGATGCGCTCGTGCCGGGCAACGCCTTCAGCGTGGAGCCCGGGATCTACCTGAGCGGGCAGTGGGGCGCTCGGATCGAGGACATCGTCGTCTGCACCGGAGACGGCGGTGAGCGCCTGAACCTGACCGATCGGCGCCTGTACGTCGTCGACTGAAGTCGGGGCGGGCTCAGGCGGAGCGGTACGAGCTGACCAGCGCGGTGAGCACCTGGTCGATGGCGGCGGTCGCCTCGCGATGCGCCGCGGTGACGTCGGAGATGTCGGCCGAGCGGCGACGGAGGTGGGCGTCGATGGCCTCCAGCACCGGAGTGCGGTAGTACAGGAACGCCTCGACCGCCTCGGCCAGCGGCATCCCTGCCCGCGACGCCTCCCTCCCATACAGGGCGCCCATCTTCTCCGCCTCGCCCAGCAGCAGCTCCCGCTCGGAGCGCCGGCGCGCTCCCACGTACTCCAGCACCAGGCTGAAGGTGCGCTGCCCCCAGCGCCGAAATTCGGCCCGCTGCTCGGGGTTGAGGCGCGCCTGCCACGGCTGCCGGCGCGCGTCGCCCGCGCGCGCCACGCGACGGTGGACGTCGCCCGAGATGGTGCCCGCCGACCCGGTCAGCCGCTCCACGCCGTAGCGGTGGCGCCGCGGGGCGTTGACCATGGCCTCCAGGCTGGAGCGCAGGAAGCGGCGGTGGCCGCCGGGCGTCGTGAAGCTCTCCACCTTGCCGCTGTCCGCCCAGCGGCGCAGCGTGTCGGGGCCCACCCCCACCAGCCGGGCCGCGGCCCCGAGCGCCAGCCAGGGATCATCGGGATCGGGCATGCCGTCAGGTGGGCTGGATCCCCGCCTGTCCGACCGCGCCGAGCTCGCCCCACAGCCGCACGATTGCGTCCATCCCGCTCCGGTAATTGGCCAGCGGCATCCACTCGTTGGGGGCGTGGAAGTTGCCGTTGGGCGACGCGAAGCCAACCATCACCGACTTCACGCCGACGCCGGACTCCAGGGCGGGCACGTACGGGATCGACCCACCGGAACGGTGGTAGAGCGGCGCCTTGCCAAACGCATCCTCGAGCGCCTTCGCCGCCAGCTTGACCACCGGGTGGTCGAGGGGCGTGATCGCGGGCTGGCCGCCGTGGATCACCTTGACCTCGACCTTGACGGTCGGCGGCGCAATCCGGTTGAGGTGCTCGACCATGAGCCGCTCGATCTCACGGTGGTCCTGGTCCGGCACCAGCCGCGTGCTGAGCTTCGCGGCGGCGAAGGCGGGGATGATGGTCTTCGAACCCTCGCCGCTGTAGCCGCCCCACAGCCCGTTGATGTCGAAGGTCGGCCGCGCGGAGAGCCGCTCGAGCAGCGTATAGCCGGGCTCGCCCTCCATCGGGCCCGATACGCCCAGGCGCTCGCTCCAATCCCGCTCGTCGAATGGCAGCTCGGCGTAGGCACGGCGCTCGTCATCCGAGAGGTCGCGCACGCGGTCGTAGAAGCCCGGCACGGCGACCCGCCCGTGCTCGTCCGTCAGGCTTGCGAGCATCTTCACCAGCACGTTGGCCGGGTTCTCGACGCCACCGCCATAGGCTCCCGAGTGCACGTCCTGAAAGGGGCCGCGGACCTTGAGCTCCCAGTAGGAGATGCCGCGCAGGCCGTAGCTGATGGCCGGCGTGCCCTCGTCGTCTTGCATGTCGGAGTCGGAGACGATGCAGATATCGGCCTGCAGCAGGTCGGCATGGGCGGCGATGAACTCCTCGATGGGCTGGCTGTCGTGCTCCTCGTCGCCCTCGAAGATGAAGCGGAGGTTGACTGGCAGTCCGCCGGCGCCGCGCAGCCATGCCTCCGCCGCCTTGAGGTGCATGTAGAGCTGGCCCTTGTCGTCGCCCGATCCGCGGGCGTAGACGACGTCGTCCTCGTAGCGGGGCTCGAACGGCGGCCGTACCCACTCGTCCAGCGGGTCCGTGGGCTGCACGTCGTAATGGCAGTAGACCAGCACGGTCGGAGCATCAGGACCAGCGTGCAGCCATTCGGCGGTCACCACCGGGTGGCTGCTGGTCTCGTGCAGCCGGGCATTCTCGGCCCCGATGCGCGTCAGCTCATCGGCGACCCACTGCGCGGTGCGCCTGACGTCGTCCTTCTTGGCCGGGTCGGCGCTCACCGATTCGAGGCGCAGGAACTCGTCCAGGCCCTTGAGGTGCTCGTCGGCGTGGGCGCGTAGGTAGTCGAGGGCGGCGTCAACGCCGCGTGTGGCTGTTGTCATGGGCCGATGATAGGCCGCTCACCCGAAGGCGCCCGTGACGAACCCCAGGAAGAGCAGGATGGCCGCGGCCGGCACGAAGGAGCCGGCGCGCAGGAACGCAGGCCAGCCGGGTCCTCCCCAGAAGGCGTAGGCCGGGATGGCGACCGGGAAGGCCAGAATCGCCACCGACCAGGCAACCCTCGCGCGGAGGGTCAGGTCCGGGCGGTCCTGCACGTCCAGCCAGTAGGCCGCAATGACCAGGAACCCGCCGACCGCACAGATGGCGAAGATCGCCCAGATCAGCGGGAGCCAGTCCACTCCGCCGATCCTAGTCAGGCTACTCGCCCAGCGTTTCCAAACGGCGTCGGACGTCGTCGGGCCCGTTGAGCAGGTCGGTCAGCAGGCCGCGCAGCGGGCGGCGTCCGGGGGGTGCTGGCTCGTGCGAGGGAAGCATCGATCGCATGGCTGCCCGGACCCGCTCGGTCAGTTCGGCGCGCGCCGCCGCGCCACGCACGCCGGCGGTGGGGATCGGGTCGCCGAAGCGGATTGTCACCCGCTTTCCGAGCCACAGGTAGGTGCTGCCCACGATGACGCAGGGCACGACCGCGACGCCCGCCATGGTGGCGAAGCCGATGGCTCCCTCTTCGAATGGGCCGATGTCCGACTCGCGGAAGCCGTTGCGCCCCTCGGCGAAGATACCAAGCACGCCGCCCGACTCGAAGACGCGCCGAACCGCCCGGGTCGCCGAGGTCAGCGTGGTCTTGGCCGGGTTGAATGGGATGACGCCCCCGAAGTAGGCCATCACCCGGTTCTTGAAGCCCTGGGAGAAGTCGGCCTCACGCGGCCCGAACCACGTCACCCGGGGCCTGGCGGGCACGACCCCCAGGATGAGCAGCGGATCCCAGCCGTTGTGGTGGTTGACCACCAGGCAGAAGGGCGGGTCCGGCCACCGCTCGAGGCCGTCGGCACTGACCCGGAAGAGCGAGTGCACCACCGCCCCATTGGCCAGGCGCATGAGCCGATATCGGGGTGAATCTGCCACGCCCGGCTGGCGCGGCCCGGTGCGTTGGTCGGCATCGGTCATCCGCGGAATCATGCGCCGCGGTCATCGCCGGAGGCGGCTCCATCGGGCGCCGGCGGCGCGCGGGTAGAATCGGGCGCAGTGATCGACCCCATCCTGATCCGGATCGGCCCCATCCAGGTGCATTGGTACGGGGTCATCATCGCTGTCGCCGTGCTGGCAGCCGGTGCGGTGGGCAGCATGGAGGCCCGTCGCCGCGGCGAGGATCCGGAGGTCGGTTGGTCCATGCTGCTGCCGGTCCTGGTCCTGGCGGTGGTCGGCGCGCGGATCTACCACGTCATCCACGAGTGGGGTTTCTATTCCGCCAACCCGGCCCTCATCCCGCAGGTCTGGCTCGGCGGTTTGGCCATCCCCGGGGCCGTGGCGGGCGGCGTGCTCGCCATCTGGCTTTACTCGCGCTACGCGCGGCTCAACACGCTGCGATGGTTCGATGTCTACGCCTCGGCGCTGCTGCTGGGCCAGGCCATCGGGCGGCTCGGCAACTTCGTGAACCAGGAGCTGTACGGGCCGCCCACCAGCCTGCCGTGGGGCATCCCCATCGACGCGGCGCACCGCACCCCGCAGTACGAGGACCTGCTGGCCTACCCGGTGGACACCACGCGCTTCCACCCGCTCTTCGCGTACGAGGCGCTGCTCAACCTGGCCGGCCTCGTGCTCATCCTGTGGATTGCGCGTCGTTACGCGCACCGGCTTTACGACGGCGACATCCTGCTGATCTATTTGATGTGGTACGGCGCCGTTCGGACCGCGCTCGAGCCGCTGCGCTCGGACAACTGGGTGATCCTCGGCGTGCCCACCGCCATGCTGATCGGCATAGCCGCCGTGCTCGGTGCGGGGGCGCTGCTGTGGCTCCGCCACGCCCGCGGCTGGGGCGAGCCCGGCGCCTGGATCCGGGAGAAGGCCGAGCGCGAGGCAGCCGCCAGGTCCGATGCGGAATCCGCCTCGGCCAAGCCCTCCGCGGAGCCGAGCCCTGGCTGAGGGGGCCGGCATCCGGCCCGATGTGACCGCCGCCGTGGGTGGCACGCCGCTGGTCGCTCTCGACCGCCTGGCCGCCGGGGTCGCGCCGCGCGTCGTCGCCAAGCTGGAGCACATGAACCCCGGCGGATCGGTCAAGGACCGCATCGCCATGCCGATGATCGAGGCCGCCGAGCGGGCAGGCCTGCTCCAGCCGGGCGGCGTGATCGTGGAGCCCACGTCAGGCAACACCGGCGTAGGCCTGGCCATGGCCGCCGCGGTGAAGGGCTATCGGTGCATCTTCGTCATGGCCGACAAGCAGTCCGAGGAAAAGCGTGCCCTGCTGCGCGCCTACGGCGCCGAGGTGGTGGTGTGTCCCACTGACGTGGACCCCGACGACGAGCGCTCCTACTACCGCGTCTCCGACCGCCTGGCGCGCGAGACGCCGGGCGCCTGGAAGCCGGATCAGTACTCGAACCCTGCGAATCCGGAGGCGCATTACGCGACCACTGGCCCGGAGATCTGGGAGGCGACCGAGGGGCGCATCACCCACTTCGTGGCCGGGATCGGCACCGGAGGAACGATCAGCGGCGCTGCGCGTTACCTGCGCGAGCGGAATCCCTCGCTGGTGGTGGTCGGTGCCGACACCGAGGGCAGCGTCTTCTCCGGCGACGATCCTCGTCCCTATCTGACCGAGGGCGTCGGCGAGGACTTCTGGCCGACCACCTACGACGCCGATGCCCCCGACCTGATCGTCCGCGTCTCCGACCGCGACGCCATGCTCAGCGCGCGACAGGGCACGGCGGCGGAGGGCATCCTGATGGGGGAGTCGGGGGGCCTGGCGCTGTGGGCGGCGCTGCAGGTGGCGCGTGACACCGATGATGCCGGGGCGCTCTTCGTGGTCCTCCTGCCCGACAGCGGCCGCAACTATGTGGGCAAGCTCTACAACGACGCGTGGCTGCGCGAGAAGGGGCTGCTGGGCCCCGACGAGGCGGTCAGCGGCTACGACTGGCGTGCCACGCACCCTTCCGTGATGGTTCGCCGGGGAGAGGTCCGTCCGCCCTCCGGCTGAGATGCGCCTCCGGCTGTGTCGCGCTCCGATCGCCACCGCGGGTTGTTCGGCGAGGTATCGGGTGAGCGGAGGGCCGGAAGCAACTTCCGGCCCTCGCATCGGTTCATACGCGGGCGTGATTACTGCGGGTCGCCCATCCCGTGGCACGAGACGCGCTCGTTCCAGTCGTTGAAGATGCCGGCCGGGTTCGAATTCCAGAGCCAGACGTGGATCTGGTAGAACGCCGGCACGCCATAGCGGTTCGGCGCGGGCACCAGCGTCAGGTCACGGCCAAACAGCTGCGGCGGAACGACGGTCTCACCCTCGAACTGCGCGTCCCATGGCTCCTGGAACACGACGAACTCAACCGCCACCAGCCGCATACGGCCGTTCGGCATGGGCTCGTAGACCAGCACCTCGGGCTGGGTCAGGTCGAACTCCAGGTCGCCGACCACGGCGCCCTTGACGTAGTGGACGCCCATCGCGCCGAGGCCGGTCTCCTCGTCGGTGCAGGTGTGGAGCTGGCCATACCCTTCCGCGAGCGCGCGGTCGAACTGGTGGAAACGGGCCGTGGCGGCCCGCACCGTCGCCAGATCTGATCCCGTACCGGCGGCGATGGCGATGGCCGGCACGATCAGGGCGGATGCCGCCAGCAGGGCGGCGAAGATGGCTCGTCGGGTTTTCATCAGTGTTACTCCACAGCAGGTACGGTTATTGGTCGGCAAGCCATCGGCGCAGTCACACCTGCACGCGCAGCTCGTAGATCTCGTGGGTGGGGTGGCCGGCCCGCTCGTGGATGCGCATGACCGCCTCCTTGGTGGGCCCGGTAGCGAGGCAGAAGACCTTGCCGGATGTCGGGTCGAGCCAGGCGCTCTCGAAGTGCACCCCCTCCTCGGCCTCGATCTCGAGGTCCCGTGCATGGGCCTCGGCCAGCTGTTCGCGGCTTACGCCGAAGAACCCCGAGTGAACGTCCATGAACGTGGCCATGGGTATCTCCTGGCTATCCGTGACCCAGACGACGGCGGGCGATGACGATTCGACGAGCGTCGCCAAGCTGGGACGCCAGCAGCGCGGTCACCTCGCCAAGCCCGCGGCGCTTCGGCCGTTGGGCCACAGCCGCGCGGACCAGCCGGTAGCCGTCCGCCTCGGCCTCGAGCTGGGCCATACGGTCCCGGTGAATGGCCCCGATGGTGTAGTCGTGCATCTCGGCTCCTCTAGCGCGGTCTGCCAGTCTCTGGTGCGCATCGATCCTTCGGCGCATCGAGGGGCAGGTTCCGGCCGCGCACGCGGCGCGTCATCAGCCATGCAACCAACCGGGATTGGTGGATTTGGGCCCGGCTATGGGTCATTCGACCGATGTGCCGTGGACACCCGGGCGTAGACTCGCCGAATGAGCGCCATGGGTCCGCTCCTGTGCCCGATCCTGGTCGGCCGCGACGATCTCCTCGATCTCGTCGACCGGCTAACCGCCGATGCGGTCGCCGGCCATGGCCGCGCGCTGTTCCTTTCGGGCCAGGCGGGCGTCGGCAAGACCCGGCTGCTCCGCGCCGCCGCACGCAAGGCCGAGGCGGCCGGCTTGCGCGTCGATGGCGGCTCGGTCGCCCCGCACGACCACCAGGTGGCGCTGGCCTCCATCCGCGAGATGGCGGTCGGCATGCGCGGCAACCCGGCGTTCCTCGGCCTGTCCGAAGACCTGCTCGCGATCGACGGACGGCACGGCGGGGATGCGCTCGGCGCGCGCCGGCTGATCGTCCGCTCGGCTGCCGATCGGATCCTGGAGGCCATCGACCAGCCGACGATGCTGGTCTTCGACGACCTGCACTGGGCGGACGAGCTGAGCCTCGAGGTCATTGGCGAGCTGGCCCGTCACGCCGCCAATCGACCGTTGCTTCTGGTGGGTGGCTATCGCGCCGACGAGTTTCCGGCCGAAACGATTCATCGTGAATGGCGCGCGAGGCTCCTGAGCCAGCGGGACGCCGAGGAGGCCAGGCTTCGACCGCTGACCGTCGAGGAGACCGCGATCGCCACGACGCTGATCCTGGGCGGCGAGCTTCCCGCTCCCCGGGATGTCGTGGAGGCAGTCCACGAGCGCACCAACGGTATCCCGCTGCATATCGAGGAGCTCCTGGCGGCGCTCGATGATGAGGCACGGACCGATGGTCGCCAGATCCGCGAGGCGCACGTGCCCGACACCATCGGCGACGCCGTCCTGGCGCGCGTCGCGCGCCTGCCCGAAGAGGCTCGGATGGTCGCGCGGGCGGGAGCCGTGGTGGGGCGGTGCTTCAGCCCCGAAGCGCTGGCCGGCATCGTTGATCGGCCGCTCAGCGAGCTCGAACCGACGCTTCAGGAGCTCGTCGACGCGGCGATCATCTATCCGTTCCAATACATCGATTCGGGCTACTACGACTTCCGTCACCAGCTTCTGCGCGACGCGATCTACGGCTCCGTGCCGCCCTCAGAGCTGCGTCGCTTCCACGCGCAGGCGGCCGAGTTCGTGATGACCCTGGAGGCCGCCAGCATCGTCCACGCGTCGCGCCACTACGAGCGGGCCGGCCTGCGCTCGCAGGCCTTCCGCGCTGCGCTCGAGGCCGCTCGCGAGGCGAGTCGGATCTCGGCGCGCCAGGAGGCATACGAGCTCTATCAACGCGCGATTGCCAACATGCCGGCGGATCTTCCGATTGGCGAGCAGGCTGAGCTGTACGAGCAGCTCTCCGACTCGTCGGCTGCCATCGAGCGCAACCAGGAATCTGCAGCAGCTGCCACGCGGGCGCGGGAGCTGTACCTGCGGGCGGACCGGCCGCTCGAGGCCGCGGGCGTCCTCAACTCACTGGCCAGCGCGGCCGCGCGCGAGGGTGCGCCTACCGAAGAGGTGCGGGGCTACATGGACCGAGCTCTAGAGGAGATCGCCGCGCTGCCGGTGACCCCGGAGCGCGAAAAGCTGCGCGCGATCATGCTCAGTGGCCGGGGCGGCGACTGGTTCGGCGCCTCCGACCTGGAGGCGGCCCGAACCGACGCCGTGGCCGCGCGCGAGCTCGCCGAAGCGCTCGGCGACCGCGAGACCGTGCTGGAGGCCGACCTGCTGCTGGCCAGGATCGACATCGTCGAGGGTCGCCACGAGACGGGGCTGCCGGACGGCCTCGCCGCTGCTCGGGAGGCGCGCAAGGCCGGCTTCGAGTCGGTAGGCGTCACCGGCTACCGCAATCTCGCCATCCTGGCCGCCCGGATCATGGATCGCACCTCGACGGAGCTAGCCCTGCGCGATGGCCTGCAATACGCCGATGCCATCGAGCAGTCCCATTGCCGGCAGATGATGTCCACCACCCAGGCGCTGCTCGACTGGGCCGCGGGCAGCTGGGACGCTGCCGACGAGCGTGCCCGGCAGGAGCTGGTGGACCGCGGCTGCGTCCGTGGCGTGATCGGCTCGCTGGACGTCGTCGGTCTCGTGGCGCTCGGGCGTGGACGAGGCGACGAGGCCCGGCGCTGGCTCGAGGAGGCGCTCGCGTCGGGCCGCCGGACTGGCGAGGTGCAATTCATCCTGACGCCGCTGTGGGGCCTTGCCGAAACCGACCTCCAGGATGGGGACGTTGCCGCCGCGGTTCAGCGCTGCGAGGACGGGTGGTCCACTGCCAGCGCGGCAGGCGAGCGAGCGCTGTTCATTCCCTTCGTGGTCACCGGAACCCGGGCACTGGTGGCCGCACGGCGCCCGGACGACGCCGAGCGCTGGGCGGCCCGCGCGCGCCAGTACCTCGCCGGCTGGGAATCGGTGGCAGGCCCGGCGCTCGACCACGCGGACGGGCTCGTCCGCCTGGCAGGCGGTTCGCTGTCGGCAGCGCGCGAGGCATTGGAGCGCGCCGGCGATGGTTGGGAGGAGCGCGGGCGGGTCTGGGAGGCCCTCGGCGCTCGTCTCGACCTCGCCCAGTGCCTGATCCGCGCGAACCGCCACGCCGAGGCGACAGAGGTCGTGGCCGACGCGAGCGCGCGTGCCAACAGGTTGGGCAGCGCCCCGCTGCTGGCTCGGGCCGAGGCGCTGGCCAGGGCCGGCCGAGGGCGCAGCCTCGACGCCGAGCCCTGGCGTCCGCTCACCGTGCGCGAGTTCGAGGTCGCCCGGCTCGTCGCCGACGGGCGGACCAACGCCCAGATTGCCACCGAGCTGGTGCTGTCGCGTCGCACCGTCGGTGCCCACGTCGAGCACATCCTCGCCAAGCTGGGCGTGGCGCGCCGAACGGAGATCGCCGCCTGGGCGACGAACGTCCGGGCCGCCGAGCCCACCCAGCTGTCAGCCGGGTCGGGAGTTCCCAGCGCGCGCTGAGGCGGCCACGCGAGCCTTCCTCCGATCGTTGGGCCAGTCCTGGACGGACTCTGGGCGGACGGAGGCCTGCAGCTCAGCCGGCGCTGACCACACCCTCGCCGGGGACCCAACGATCGGAGGAAGGCTCGCGTGGCCGCCTCA
>DATADC010000013.1:0-7074 GCA_036258735.1 Candidatus Limnocylindria bacterium | reverse complement strand
GCCCCTCCGACCGGCTGAAGGTTGAAGATGAGCACGATGGCGGCGGTGACGAACAGGTTGACCAGCGCCAGCGGCAGCAGCCACTTCCAGGCCATGCCCATCAGCTGGTCGACGCGCACGCGCGGCAGGGTGGCGCGCATCCAGACCGCCACGAAGACGAAGAAGTAGGTCTTTATGAAGAACGACAGCGTCCCCAGCAGCGTGCCAAAGATGTTGTTCGGCAGGTCCACGAAGGGGATCAGCCAGCCACCGAAGAAGAGCGTGACCAGCACCGCGCTCATGATGAACAGCGAGACGTACTCGGCGAAGAAGAAGAACCCGAAGCGCATGCCGGAGTACTCCGTGGCGAAGCCGGCCACGATCTCGCTATCGGCCTCGATCATGTCGAAAGGCGTGCGGTTGATCTCCGCGGTCGCGGCGATATAGAAGATGGGGAACGCCCAGAACTGCCAGACGATGCCCCAGCCGTTGATGCGCTGCCACTCGATCATCTCGGTGAACGACAGGCTGCCGGTCAGCACCACCAGGCCCACCACCGAGAGCGTCAGCGGGATCTCGTAGCTAACCATCTGGGCCGCGCTGCGCAGGCCGCCAAGCAGCGAGTACTTGTTGTAGCTGGCCCAGCCGGCGACCAGCAGGCCCACAACCGACAGGCCAAGCACCGCGAAGAAGTAGACCACGCTGATGCTGGAGTCCACCGCCACCAGGCCCGGACCCCACGGGATGACCAGCATGCTCATGGCGGCGGCCATGAACACCATCCACGGCGCCATGGTGAAGGTGGGCCGATCGGCCTGGTCCGGCGTGGTGTCCTCCTTGGCCAGCACCTTGAAGCCGTGGATGGTGCTCTGGAACATGCCCCACGGCCCGACCCGGTTGGGCCCGTAGCGCAGCTGCATCTGGGCGATGACCTTGAGCTCCAGCTGGATGACGATGAAGGCGGTGGGCACCGTCAGCAGCAGGAGCAGCGTGGTGGCCAGCACGAAGCGGCCGACCGCCAGCAGGAGCTCGCCGAAGTCCATCTACTTGTCCACGCCGCCCATGATCGGGTCGAGGCTGGCCATGATGGCCATGGTGTCGGCGATCAGGTGGCCCGGCATGAGCACCGGCATGACCTGCAGGGTGATGAACGACGGGTCCCGCATGCGGAACCGATACGGCGTCGGTCCGCCGTCGCTGATGGCGTATACCGAGTAAAAGCCGCGCGGCGACTCGATAGCCCCGAACGCTCGTCCGGGCCGGGGCCGGATGATGCCCGGCACCTGGGCCTGCACCGGGCCGTGCGGCATCTTGTCCACGATCTGATCGATCAGGTGCAGGCTCTGCTTGATCTCGGCCACGCGCTGGATGTAGCGCGCGTACACGTCGCCCTCCGGCTGGGTGATGACGTCGAACTCGAGCTCGTCGTAAATGGAGTAGGGGTGCGCCTTGCGCACGTCGAACGGGATGCCGGAGGCACGCAGGTTCGGGCCGGAGACGCCGAGCGAGATGGCGCGCTCACCGGTGAGCGTCCCCATGCCCTTGGTGCGCTGGACGAAGATCTCGTTCTGGGTGATGAGCGCCTCGTTGTCGCCAACGCTCTTGCCCACGTTCGAGCGCCAGGCGGACAGCCGGTTGATGAACTCATCGTTGACGTCCCAGTTCACGCCGCCCACCCGGAAGAAGTTGAACAGCATGCGCTGGCCCGATATCGAGGCCAGCAGGTCGACCGTCTCGTCGCGGTTGATGAAGCCGTACAGGATCGGCGTCAGCCCGCCCATGTCCAGCGCGAGGAAGCCCATCATCAGCCCGTGGCTGAAGACGCGGTTGAGCTCCACCACCAGCGCCCGGATGTACTCGGCCCGTGGCGGGGCCTTGATGCCATACAGCTTCTCGAAGGCGATGGCCGGCGCGTGTTCGTTGTGCATCGCCGACATGTAGTCCATGGGGTCGACGTAGGTCAGGACCGTGGTGTAGGTGGCGTTCTCACACAGCTTCTCGATGCCGCGGTGCAGGTAGCCCAGCACCGGATCCAGGTCGAGCACCACCTCGCCGCGGATCTTCAGCACCAGGCGCATCACCCCGTGGGTGGAAGGGTGCTGCGGACCCATGTTCAGCAGCATCTCGCCCTCGTCGAGCGAGTACATCTCGGCCTCGCGCTCGGTCTGCGGAGGGCGGTCCGGCACGCCGACGGACTCGAAGCCGGCGTACTCGGTGGGCGCGCGGCCCGTTCCCGCCACCGCGTCGGGAACCGCGCCGGGGCGCGCGCCGAAGGCGGCGGCCAGGCGCTCTTCCTCGCGCCTGTCGAGCTCGATCGGATCCGGGATACGGGTCTCGGGGTCGACGGCTGTCATCGCGGCCTGCTCTTGTCACCGGCGGTCACGCGGTCCTCCACCTCCGGCTCGGCGCCGGTTCGCTCACGGGGAGCCTCGTAGGTGGGCGCCGTGGAATCGGTCAGCCCCTCGCGGAAGCGCGAAAGGTCCCAGGTCTCCGGCCGCTCGAGCGGGTTGACGCCGGCCGCCGGAGAGTCGGCGGCGTCATCGGGCAGGACGAAGTCCTTGCGCTGCGGGAAGCTGCGGTAGTCGGGGGACATGTAGATGCGGCGCAGGTCGCGGTTGCCCTCGAAGATGATGCCCATCATGTCGTACATCTCGCGCTCGTGGAACATGGCCCCCTCCCACAGCCCGGTGATGGTCGGGATGCGGGGATCGGCGCGGTCGACGCGCGCGCGGACGCGCAGCCAGGCGGGATGCTGGTCCGAGTAGAGGTGATAGACGACCTCGAAGTGCGGATCCTCGCCGCCCGGGCCGTAGTCGACCGCCCCGGCGTCGCCCAGCCACCAGAAGCGGAGCTCCGGCTCGTCGCGGACGGCGGTCAGCACCTCGACGGCGCGCGCCGCGTCGATCGTGACCTCCACCGTGTCCTCGTCGGTCCACAGCGTTTCCGCCAGCTCGGGAAAGCGGTCCGTGAGCGCGCGTACCAACGCCCCGGCCACGGGCGGTGCGGTCAGCGCACGTCTCCTTCCCAGGCCAGTCGCTGCGGGCCGCGATCAACGTAGGTTGGCCACTGCCCACGGCGCTGCTTGACCAGCTCCTGGAGCTTGATCAGGCCATAGATCAGTCCCTCCGGCCGCGGCGGACAGCCGGGCACGTAGACGTCCACCGGCATGACGCGGTCGACGCCCTGGACCACGCTGTAGCTGCGCTTGAAGCGACCGCCCGAGGTCGTGCACGTGCCCATGGCCACGCACCACTTCGGCTCGGGCATCTGCTCCCAGAGCCGCACCAGCGGTCCCGCCATCTTGGTCGTGAGCGTGCCCGCCACGATGAGCACGTCCGCCTGGCGCGGGCTGGCGCGGAACGGGAACATGCCGAAGCGGTCGACGTCGTTCTTGGACGTGGCCGTGCTCATCATCTCGATGGCGCAGCAGGAGAGGCCGGACAGTAACGGCCATAGTGAGTTGGCCCGAATGAGGTCGAGGACGTAGTCGGCCTTGGTGGGGATCACCTCCAGCAGGCCGTGGAACCCGCCGCGCGGGTGCTCCTCCATGCCGAACTCGCGCAGCAGCTCGTCGTCTGCCGCCTGGTCCGGGATGATGATCGGGTCAGGGTTGTCGTTGTGGAACGTCGGATCGCCGACCGCCGGCACGGCAGCCGGGCGCTCCTCGTTCGGGGTCAGTGCCATCGCAGGTCTCCCTTCCGCCAGGCGTACAGCTCTCCGAACATCAGGATCGCAAGGAACACGCCAATGGCGATGATCCCGGGCAGCTCCACCGCACGCACCGTGATGGCCCACAGGTAGACGAAGATGATCTCCACGTCGAAGGCCACGAACAGCAGGGCGTACAGGTAGAACGCCAGCCCGAAGCGTGACCACGTGTCGCCGATCGTGTCGATGCCGCTTTCGTAGGGCAAGCCCTTCTGCGGCCGTCGGCGACGGTGCGTGATCAGCCACGAGAACAGGATCGTGCCGAACACGAACGTCGTGGCGGCGAACCCGAACCCGAGGACGTAGATCAAGCCGGTCTGATCCATGTCAGCTCCGAGTCGTCTCCCGATGCAATTGCGCCGCGTCATGGGCCGGCGCGGCGGTGCCGCGGGCCCACGCGCCTGAAGCTGAATCGTCGTTGTCTCGCGCGGCGGCGCGAACGCTGCGTTCCGCGTGCCGCTCACCGTGAAGTCTAGCAGGGCGCCTGCGCCGCCACCGCTTGGGCGCCTGCCCGGCGACCAAGCGATCCCGCCGATTGGCAGCTAGCGGCCGAGCCAGGCGGCCTCGACGAGGATGCGCAGCCCGTCGCTCACCAGGGCATGCCCGCCGAGAATGACCGGGACCGACGCGGCTGCCGCGGCGTGCGTCAGCTCGCGCAGCCAGGGCGTGGCGACGCGCGACGAGTCGAGGAAGTCAGACGCGAAGCGTTCCTCCTCCGGAGGCCAGGCCGCCGCGTCGGCGGAGCTGACGTACGCCGCCATGACGACCCGCGTGTCGAGCACCACCGCGCCGCCGAGCGAGCAGAGTTCGGCCACCAGGTTGGCGGGCCCCAGTCGCTGGGCCCAGTTGGCCAGCAGCGAGCGCGGCGCAGTTTCGCGCGCGGATCGCATGCCGCGCTCCTCGACGAAGGCGCGGACGCGACATGCCGTTTCGGTCTCGAGATAGGCCATGGCCGAGGCGGGGACCCGCCCGGCGACCAACAGCTCGGCCTTCCGGTTGCGGATCACCTCGCCCAGCCGCTCCAAACGGGGCACTTCCAGCCTTGTCCCGCCCGGAAGCGTGGCCATCTCCAGGAAACCCGCAACCGACTGGTCCACGGGCCGCAGGCCGCGCAGCCGCGTTGCGAGGCGCAGGAGGGCCAGGTCCAGCGGAGTATCGACATCGAAACGTGACCACGGCCGCGCGCGCAGGTCGCGCGATGCGAAGCCGGCGTCCTCGAGCTGACGCACGGCGGCGTTGTCCGTGTCGGCCGCCTCCAGTGCGCGAAGCGCGACGTCGAGATCGCCGGCGACCACGAAGGCATCGGCGCTGAAGCGGTTGTTGGCGACCACCTCGCCGGCAATCGGAGAGAGGAGCTCGTCCAGCCCATCGTGGTCGAGTAATGCCAGCGATCCCGGGCCAGCGTAGCCCACGGCGTCCACCGCGCCAGGGCGCAGCTGGCCGCGAATCGCGCCGACGAACCAGCGGCCCCAGTGAAAGGTGCCAGAGTCCGGCAGGCGCTCGGGTTCGAGGCGGATCACCGCTGCGCCGGCGGAACCCAGCCGCCGCGACAACTCCGCGCCCAGGAGCGCCCGACCCGCCGATGCGGCGGCGGCATAGGAGCCAAACGTAGCCTCTGATAGCGGCACGTGCAGCACGCCCACCAGTGGAGCCGGGCGCCCCCGGCGCGAGGCTGGCAATGCCGCCTCAGGCGGTCTCAGATCGCGTCCAGCCCATGAGATCGTCGCCGCGGCCGCTTCCCGTGGCGAGCAGTCGATGGAGCTGCTCGAGGTGCATGAGGTCGTGCACGCCGACGAAGAGCAACCACTCTCCACAGCGTAGCCGGCCGACAAGCGGGTGTTCGAGGGGGCAATGGTCCAGCTCGTGGCCCGCGATCGTCGCCGCTGATTGGCGCAGGGAGCCTCGGCTCTTGTCCAGCAAGACCAGGAGCTCCTCGCGTGATGCATCGGCTCTGCCCGGGATGGAGGGGCGCACGACCGGCGCGTCATCGTCTGGCCACTCGCCAGCGGCCGAAAGTGCGGCCCAGGCGACGAGGAAGCGCCGCGCGGCCGTGGCGTGCGCGAATGCCTGGGCGACGTTCCAGTCCTCCTCTCCACCGGGCGCGCGGAGCAGCTGGTCGGGGATCAAGCGCAGCACTTCCTCGAGGGCATCTCCGAGCGCCTCCTGCTGGTCGAGCATCTGCATCGCCTCGAGACGCCGGACCCGTGAGCGCAGCTCGCGGCGGAGCGGACGAAGCTCATCTGCCATCTCCCAGCAGGCCACCACGTCGGGCGCGCGCCGCTCGAGGGCCTCCAGCCAGGCGGGCGGAGGCATCGGCCTAGAGGCGCTCGAAGCGCTCGACCGGGAGGACGAAGACGGTGGCGCCGCCGACCTCGACCTCGACGGGGTACGGCATGTAGAACTCGCCGGGCTCCATGATCGGGGGCATGGGGTTCACGAACTGCCGCCGCGAGTGGCAGTTGGCGCTGATGAGCTCCAGCACGGCGTCCACCTGGTCGTCGTCCACGCCGACCAGGATGGTGGCGTTGCCCTGCTTCAGGAAGCCGCCCGAGGAGTGCAGGCGCGTCGCGCGGAACTCGCGCTCAAGGAGCGCGTCGACCAGGTTGCCGGCGTCCTCGTTGTGCACGATGGCGGTGACGAGCTTCATCGTGGCGTCAGGCTCTCCCGAACGCAGCCTTGACGTGCGGCTGGAAGAGATACCACAGGATGAACGCTGCGATGGCCACGCTGATGATCGCTGAGACGAGCTGGTTGGGGTTGTTCACGTACTGCACGACCGCCTGCAGGATCCCGAGCACCTGCACGCCGACTCCCAGCGGCCAGGCCCACGGCTTGAGCGTCCAGAAGCCGTACGCGAGCGCCAGGCTCAGGACCGAGTACGCCAGGGCAATCATGGCGGCGATCATCAGGAAGCCGCTGGCCGCCGCACCGGCGCCCGTGCCTATTCCCAACAAGGCGAGGGAAGCGAGGAGGCCGAGGATGCCAGCGATGGCGGCGAGAACGGCCAGGACGGTGATGCCGGTGGGTCGCTGCATGTAACCTCCGTCCGCTGAACGGTTCCCGGTGAAGGGCCTTCGACCGATTATGCCGGAGGCGTGACCACAAACGCCGTCTCAGCTGCGAGCCACGTGGCTGCGACCTCGGTCAATGGCTCATGCGTCCAGCAGCCCCCCGACAGCCCCCCGTACCAGAACATCCGTCTCGTCCACGCTGCCGGAGCCGTCCACCACCCGAAAGCGGTCAGGCTCCGCGGCCGCCAGCTCCAGGTACGCCGCACGCACCTTCTCGAAGAAGGCGACGCTCTGGGTATCCTCGAAGCGGTTCCACTGGCCGCGCCGCTTGCGTCCCAGGCCCACCTCTACCGGCACGTCGATCAGGATGGTGAGG
>DATADC010000012.1:0-7999 GCA_036258735.1 Candidatus Limnocylindria bacterium | reverse complement strand
CCCAGCCGCCGTGCACCAGCGTGACGCGCGTGCCGGCGGCGCCGGCCGGATCGAAGCGGACGTCCACCTGGCTGGCGCGCGCTGGGCTGACCTCCGGAACGCGGTCAGGCCCGACCTGCCAGGAGAACGCGACGCGCCGCGGCGGTTCCCAGGCGCTCACCCTTCCCCAGTCGAGGCGCATCCCGCCAGAGCCGATCTCGTGGCAGAACCCGCCGATCCACGGGTCGATCGCCACGCGCTCGAGCAGCCGCCCCGACCAGGTGTAATCGCGCGGCCACCAGCTGTTGATGCCCTCGCCGAAGGCCGCGAAGGCATCGGCCGGCGGCGCGTCGACGGTGATCTCGTGGCGGAGGGGCGGGACGCCGCCGCCGCTCATGCCCCGTGGCAGCGCTTGTACTTCTTGCCCGATCCGCACCAGCACGGGTCGTTGCGCCCGACCTTCGGGCCGGTGCGCACCTGCGGGCCACCAGCCGGCTGCCGTGCGGTGCCATTGCCGTCGCCTGCCGTCACCGTGGCAACCGGGCCGCCCGCCGCCGAGCCGGCTGCCGCCGCCGCGGCACCTCCCAACTCCAGGCGGCCCTCGGTCATGCGGCGGGGCTGGGCCGCGGACGGGGGCTCGCGCGTGACGCTGACGCGGAACACGGTGTGGCTGACGTCGTGGCGGATGGTGGACTTCAGCTCGTCGAACATGCGGTAGGCCTCGACCTTGAACTCGTTGAGCGGGTCGCGCTGCGAGTAGGCCCGCAGCCCGATGCCGCGCCGCATGTCGTCGACCGCGGTGAGATGCTCGATCCACAGCGAGTCGATGACGCGCAGCAGCACCAGCCGCTCCAGGACCCGCATGCCCTCCTCACCGGTCTCCGCCCGCTTGCGCTCGTAGGCGCTCTCGACCCCCTCGATCAGGGCTTCGGTGAGCTGCCCCGGGTCGCTCGCCTCTTCGACGGCGGCGACCAGCGCCGGCTCGAGGGTGGGCACCATCTGCTGCAAGCGCGCCTTGAGGCCCTCGCGATTCCAGTCGGCGCGGTCGCCGACCGTGTGCTCCGCGACCAGGGAGGCCACCTCGTCGGCGACCATGGCCATGATGGTCGGCGCCAGATCCGTGGCGCGCAGGATGCGCTCGCGCTCGTGGTAGATCGTCTCGCGCTGGCGGTTGATGACGTCGTCGTACTGGACCACGTGCTTGCGAGCGTCGAAGTTGTAGCCCTCGACCCGAGTCTGCGCGCCCTCGATGGTGCGGCTCACCATCCCCGACTCCAGCGCAGTGTCGTCGTCGAAGCCGAGGCGCGACATGATGGCGCTCACCCGATCCGAGGCGAAGCGCCGCATCAGGTCGTCCTCCAGGGACAGGTAGAAGCGGCTGCTACCCGGGTCGCCCTGGCGGCCGGCGCGGCCGCGCAGCTGGTTGTCGATGCGCCGCGCGTCGTGCCGCTCGGTGCCGACGATGTGCAGGCCGCCGGCCGCGATCACCTTCTCGCGATCCGCGGCGCAGACCTGGTCCGCCTCGGCCAGCGCGGAGGCGTACTGCTCCGGCGTGGCCTCCAGGACGTTGGTTCCGCGCTTGTGCAGGATGTCTGCAGCGAGCATCTCCGGGTTGCCGCCCAGCAGGATGTCGGTTCCGCGACCCGCCATGTTTGTGGCGATGGTGACCGCGCCCGATCGGCCCGCCTGGGCGACGATCTCGGCCTCCTTCTCGTGGAACTTGGCATTGAGGACGTTGTGCTTGATGCCGCGGCGCCTGAGCATGTCCGAGAGCATCTCGCTGATGGCCACGCTGACCGTGCCGACCAGCACGGGACGCCCCTTCTCGTGCTCCTCCACGATCTCCTCGACCACGGCGTCCCACTTGCCCTTCTGGGTCCGGTACACCAGGTCGGCGAAGTCGTCGCGGATCATGGGGCGGTTGGTGGGAATGACCACCACCTCCAGGCCGTAGATCTTGGCGAACTCCTCCGCCTCGGTCTCTGCCGTGCCGGTCATGCCCGCCAGCTTGTCGTACATGCGGAAGTAGTTCTGGAAGGTCACCGTGGCCAGCGTCCGCGACTCGGACTGGATCTTGACGCCTTCCTTGGCCTCCACCGCCTGGTGCAGTCCCTCGCTCCAGCGCCGCCCGGGCATGAGGCGGCCGGTGAACTCGTCCACGATCACGACCTCGCCGTCCTTGACGACGTAGTCACGGTCGCGCTTGTAGAGCACCTCCGCCTTGAGCGCCTGGTCCAGGTGGCGGGCCATGCTGAAGTCGCTGCCGAACAGGTTGTCAACGCCCAGCCAGCGCTCCATCTTGTCGGTGCCAGCCTCGGTGATGGCCACCTGCTTGAACTTCTCGTCGACGATGTAGTCCTCCACGGCCTGGAGCCGCGGCACCAGCCGCGCGAACTGGATGTACTTGTCCGCCGACTCCTCGGCCGGGCCAGAGATGATCAGCGGGGTCCGCGCCTCGTCGATCAGGATGTTGTCGACCTCGTCCACGATCGCGAAGAAGTGGCCGCGCTGCACGCGGGCGCCGAGATCGATCACCAGGTTGTCACGCAGGTAGTCGAAGCCGAACTCGTTGTTGGTGCCGTACGTCACGTCGGCGGCGTAGGCCTCCTGGCGGGAGGCGGGTCGCAGGTTGCGCAGGCGCTCATCGGTCTGGGGGAAGTCAGGGTCAAAGACGTAGGCGGCGTCGTGCTGGATGGAGCCGACGCGCATGCCGAGCTTGTGGAAGACCTCGCCGATCCACTGCGCGTCACGCTTGGCGAGGTAGTCGTTGACGGTCACCACGTGCACACCACGTCCGGTCAGCGCGTTCAGATAGGCGGCCAGCGGCGCCACGAAGGTCTTGCCCTCGCCGGTCTTCATCTCCGCGATGGCGCCCTGGTGCAGGACCATGCCGCCCATCATCTGGACGTCGTAGTGGCGCTTTCCCAGGGAGCGGCGCATCGCCTCGCGAACCGCCGCGAATGCCTCCGGCAGCACGCCGTCCAAGGCGGCGTCGATCTCCTTCCGCTCTCGCCGGCGCTGCTCCTTGCGCTCCTCGCTGTGCCGCGCCGGGTCGCCGCCGACCAGCTCGGTCTCCTCCTCCTCGCCAGGCTCCGGCGTACGCAGCTCGATGGGGGTCAGCAGCTCGCCGAGCTCGTCGCGCAGGCGCTCCCGCAGCTGGTCGGTACGGCCGCGCAGCTCGGCGTCGGAGAGGCCGGTGTACTCCGGCTCGAGCGCGTTGATCTGCGCGACGACCGGCTCCAGCCGCCGGACCTCGCGCTCGTTCGTGTCCGTCAGCCGGGAGAGGAACTTCAGCATGGGAGGCCCGAGTATAGCCCGATGCACCCGCGATCCCCGTTCACCACACGTCGCCGGGACGCCACTCGCAGCTGATGGGCGCCGTCAAGTCCAGCGGCGGCGTCGACCGCGTGCGCAGCACCAGGATGTACCCGTCCTCCTCCGGCGTGGGCCGTTCGCCGCCGGTGGTGCGGACCGATGACGGCCCCTGCCATATGACCCAGCCCAGGCGCTCGTAGAACCGATGGCTCCCGGTGCCCAGGGCGCCCAGCTCGTACCGGTCCGCGATGTGCTTCGCCACTTCGCGCATCACGGCGGTGCCGATGCCACGGCGCTGCCGGGCCGGGTCGGTTGCCACCGCCTCCACGTACCCGGTGCGCAGGGGACGCCCGGCCACGCGAAGGTCGCGCTCCACCACGGCGGCGTGGCCGACGATGGCGCCGTCCACATCCGCGACGAAATGCACGCCCCCAAGGGCGTGCTGCCAGTCGTGATCGGTGAAGCCGCCGTGCTGGTCGTGCTCGAAGGCCGCGTCCAGCAGTGCCCGGATGGCGCTCACCTCTTGCCCGCTCAATTCCGGCGTCGCCACGCGCCGGATCCGGATGTCGTTCAGATCGGCCTCCCCGCGGCTCGCAGGACGCGCAGGGCGTTGAGCGTGATCATCTCGTTCGGTCCGTTTCGACCCCAGTCCACCGCCTCCGGTGCGCGCGGCGAGCCAGGCGGCCGCCACCAGGAGCCTCCCGGCCGCCATCGGCCGTCAGGCAACCGACGCTCCGCGAGCAGGTCCAGGGCATCGCCCGTCCGCTCGTCGCGGATGCGCCCCACGCGCCACAGCAGGAGCAGCGCCTGCAGCACGTCGTAATGCCAGTAGGGCGGGTAGTGCAGCGCGACCCAGCTGCGGTCGATCGGGTTGCCGGACCCGCCGCGCCGAAAGATACGGTGCTCCAGGAACAGCTCGGCCGCGCGCGCCGACGCATCGGCTGCGGCGCCATGGCCCGTGGCGCGACCGTACTCGGCGAGCGCCCACATCGGGATCAGGCTCTCATGGAACGATGATCGCCGCCCGCTGGCCCGTGGATCGCAGTTCCAGCCGCCATCGGGCCATTGCCAGCGCAGCAATGCCTCCGCGAGCTGTTGCGCTCGCTCGTCATCGGCCGCGCCGAGACGGCACGTGACCGCCAGCGCGTTGCCCTCGATCGAGGCATCGGACAGCGGCAGTCCACCGCGGGTGGTCCTCACCCGCGTCAGGCGACTCCGGGCCGTCAGCCAGTCCAGCACGGTATCCAGCGCGGCCATGGCGCGCGGCTCTCGGGGAGGCACCTCGAGCTCGACCAGGCTCACCAGTCGCCAGTGGGCGCCGGTCCACTTGTTGTACGGCGGTCCGCCGAATCCGCCGTCGGGTTGCTGATCGGCGAGCAGGCCCCGGACTAACGGGCCGTCGAGGACCCGCCCGAGGTCGGGCGGCTCCGGCTCACCGAGCAGGTCGCGGCGGGCCATGCCGCGGATCGCCGGCTCGGTGGAGCGCAGCAGCCACTCCACCGCCTGGCCGTCCCGAGTCGCGCCGAGCGCGGCCTCGTCAGCCCTCGACGGGGACGCGGGCGTCTTCCTCCTCGTCGGCGTGGCTGCCCCAGAACGTCATCTCCTCCACGAGCTGCACCTCGGAGGAGAAGAGGGCGCCCACGCTCTCGCCGCGGTGGATGCGCTTGATCGCCTCGCCGAACAGCGGCGCCACGCTCAGTACCGTGATGCGGTCCTCCGGCGCACCGTCGGGGAGCGGAATCGTGTCGGTCACGATCACCTCGCGCAGCGGGCTGGCGGCGATGCGCTCCAGCGCCGCGCCCGAGAACACGCCGTGGGTCGCGCAGGCGTGGATCTCTCGGGCGCCTTCGGCAACCAGCGCCTGGACGGCCTCCATCAGCGAGCCGGCGGTGTCGATCTCGTCGTCGATGATGACGGCCGTCTTGCCGGCCACCTCGCCGATGACGTTCATCAGCTCCGTGCGGTCCTCGTTGCCCAGCCGCCGCTTCTCGACGATGGCCAGCGGGGCGCGCAGCTTCTCGGCGAAGTTGCGCGCCTTCTTGGCGAAGCCGAGCTCGGACACCACGACCACGTCCGGTAGCTCCTTGGCCTGGATGTAGCGGCACAGGATGTCGACCGCCGTCAGCTCGTCTACCGGGATGCTGAAGAAGCCCTGGATCTGGCCCTGGTGCAGGTCCATGGTCAGGACGCGGTCCGCCCCGGCCACGGTCAGCATGTCGGCGATGAGGCGCGCTGTGATCGGGACACGCGGCTGGTCCTTCTTGTCCGAGCGGCCGTAGCTGTAGTACGGCATGACCGCCGTGATACGGCCCGCGCTGGCGCGCTTGAAGGCGTCGATCATGATCAGCAGCTCCATGATCGACTGGTTCACCGGGCGCGAGGTCGGCTGCACCAGGAAGACGTCCTGCTCGCGGACGTTCTCCATGACGCGCACGAAGATGTTCTCGTTGGAGAACTGGAACACCTCCACCTCGCCCATGTGGGTGCGCAGATAACGGCAGATCTGCTCGGCCAGCGGCCGGTTGGCGTTGCCGGCGTAGATGCTGAACTCGTCGGCGTACACGGCGCTCTCCGCGAGGTGCTGTCGCGCCCTCGATTCTACCGGTTGATCACGCAGCCCCGGGCTGTGCTATTCCTCGGCGTCGGGCATGGGCATCGGGGCGCGGTCGTCCACGAAGACCGCGATGCTGACGATGCGGTCGCCCGGGCCCGGCTTCATGACCGTCACTCCGCGCGAGGCGCGGCGGTATCGGTTCACGCTGGCCACGACGGTGCGCAGGATGGTGCCCTCCTCCGTGATGAGCATCATCTCCTCGTCCTCACGGCCGACCACGCGGACGGCCGCCACGTCGCCGGTGTCGCGGTTCAGCGAGTTGGCGATGACGCCACCGGTCGCCCGATGCTTGACCGGGAACTCGGCCAGCGGCGTGCGCTTGCCATACCCCTGCTCGGTGACCACCAGCAGCTCGCCGCCGGGCTGGACGATCTCCATGCCGATCACCTCGTCGCCGGGGCGCAGCCGGATGCCGGTCACCCCGCGCGTGTCGCGCCCCATGGGCCGTACCTCGCTCTCGTGGAATCGAGCGGCCTGGCCCTTCCGGGTGGCGAGGATGATGTCGTCGTGCCCATCGGTCAGGCCCACCCAGCGGAGCTCGTCGCCGTCCACCAGGCTGATTGCGATCAGGCCGTTGGCCCGGATCTTGGCGTACTCCGCGAGGGAGGTCTTCTTGACCATGCCGTGCTTGGTGGCCATGACCATGTAGTGGTCCGGCTCGAACTGCGGGAAGGTCACGATCGCGCTGACGTACTCGCCGGCGTCCACCTGCACGCCGGGGAGGTTGATGATCGGCAGGCCCTTCGCCTGGCGGCTCGCCTCCGGCAGCGTGTGGACGCGGGTGATGAAGACGCGGCCGCGGTTGGTGAAGAACAGGATGCTGTCGTGGGTGTTCGCCACCAGCAGGTAGCGGACGGCGTCCTCTTCGCGGGTGATCATGGCCAGCTTGCCCTTGCCCCCGCGGCGCTGGGAGCGGAACGTGCCGATCTGCTGGCGCTTGATGTAGCCGCGCTGACTGAGGGTGACCACCACGTCCTCGGCGGCCACCAGGTCCTCCGCAGTCAGCTCGCGGTTGGCATCGGCCTGGATCCGGGTGCGACGGTCGTCGCCGTACTTGCGCTTGAGCTCGCGGAGCTCGTCCTGGATGACGATCAGGATCTTGCGCGGGTTCGCCAGCAGGTCCTCCAGCTCGGCGATGAGGCGGATGATCTGCTCGTACTCGTCCTCGATCTTCTTGCGTTCCAGCGCGGCCAGCCGGCGAAGCTGCATCTCCAGGATGGCGTTGGCCTGCACCTCGGTGAGCCCGAAGCGGGACATGAGTGCGGCACGGGCGGCATCGGCGTCGGCCGAGGCGCGGATGGTTGCGATCACCTCGTCGAGGTTGTCGAGCGCGATCTTGAGGCCCTCGAGGACGTGGGCGCGCTCCTGCGCCCGGGCCAGGTCGAACTCGGTCCGGCGCCGGATGACCTCGCGCCGGTAGCCGATGTAGTGCTCGAGCAGCTTCTTGAGGCCGAGCGTCTGCGGCTGGCCGTCGACCAGCGCCAGCATGTTGGCGCTGAAGCTGGTCTGGAGGGCGGTGTGCTTGAAGAGCTGCTGCATGACGGTGTGCGGTGACCCGTCGCGCTTCACCTCGATCACGATCCGCATGCCTGTCCTGTCGCTTTCGTCGCGAATGTCGCTGACGTCGCTCATCCGCTTCGTGGCGACCAGGTCGGCCATCTTCTCGATCAGCGTGGTCTTGTTGACCTGGTACGGCAGCTCGGTCACCACCACGGCCATGCGGCCTGGCCGCACCTCCTCGAAGGCCACCTGGCCGCGGATGATGACCCGGCCGCGCCCGGTGGCGTACATGTGGCGGATGACGTCCACCCGCTCCTTCTCGCCGGTGATGCTGTTGCGCTGGTCCTCGAAGCGGAAGATCGTGCCGCCGGTGGGGAAGTCCGGCCCGGTGACGATCTCGCACAGGTCGTCCACCGTCAGCTCCGGATTCTCGATCAGCGCCGAGATGGCGTCGCAGATCTCGCTCAGGTTATGGGGCGGGATGTTGGTCGCCATGCCCACCGCGATGCCGGACGAGCCGTTGACCAGCAGGTTCGGCAGGCGAGAGGGGAGGACCACCGGCTGGCGGAGGCGGCCGTCGTAGTTGTCGAC
>DATADC010000011.1:0-3841 GCA_036258735.1 Candidatus Limnocylindria bacterium | reverse complement strand
TGCTCGGGGCGCGCGGCCGTCGGCACATCGGCTCAGGCACCACCCGGAGAGCGAGGCGAACGCGTGACCACCTACATCATCCGCCGCTTCCTGTGGCTCATCCCGGTGCTTTTCATTGTGTCGGTCATCACCTTCGTGCTGATGCACCTGGCGCCCGGGACACCGTTCCAGACCAGGCCGGACCGCCCGCTGCCGCGCGCCGTCATCGAGCGTCTCGAGGAGCAGTTCGGCCTGAACGAGCCGCTGCACGTCCAGTACGTCAACTGGGTCGGCGGCATCCTCCAGGGCGACCTGGGGCCGAGCTACCGCATCCGCGGCCGCGGCGTGTCGGACATCATCGCCGACAACGTCTGGGCATCGGTACAGCTCGGCGTAATGTCCTTCGCGCTGTCGGTGGTGGTCGGGATACCGCTGGGCGTCATCGCGGCGTTACGCCAGAACAAGTGGCCCGATTACGCGGCGACGTTCGTCTCGGTCATCGGCATCGCGACGCCGAGCTTCGTATTGGCGGTGCTGCTGGTGTTGATCTTCTCGGTCGGGCTGCACTGGTTCCCCACCTCAGGCTGGAGAGGGCCCGAGTACTGGGTCCTGCCGACCGTCGCCCTCGCTGGCTTCGGCATCGCCCAGATCGCGCGCTACACCAGGGCCAGCATGCTCGAGGTCAACCGCCGCGACTACGTGCGGACCGCGCAGAGCAAGGGCCTCAAGGAGCGGACGATCGTGACGGTGCACATGCTGCGCAATGCCTTCATCCCGGTGGTCACCATCCTCGGGCCGCTGCTGGCCGGACTGGTGACCGGCTCGTTCGTGGTGGAGGGCGTGTTCGCCATCCCGGGCATCGGGCGCTTCTTCGTCGACGCGATCTTCCAACGCGATTACGGACTGATCATGGGCGTGTCCCTGCTGTACGCCGTCGTCATCGCCGTCATGAACCTGGTGGTTGACGTCGCGTACGCATGGATCGACCCGCGCATCCGCTACAGCTGAGGAGACGATTCCCATGGCGGTCCAGTCAACCACCGTCGAGCGCAAGATCGCCGATCGACCACCGGCAAACCTGTGGCGCGACGCCTTCGAGCGTCTCCTCAAGAACCGCCTGGCCATCGTGGGCGGGATCATCGTCCTGCTGCTGGTGCTCCTGGCCGTGGTGGGGCCGTTCATCACGCCGTACGGCTATGACGAGACCAACACGCGGATCGTCCGCGAGAACCGCGGGCCGGCCAATCCAGGACAGGGCGGCCACCTGCTGGGGACCGACATCCTCGGGCGAGACCTGCTGTCGCGGATCATGGACGGCGCGCGCATCAGCATGACGGTCGCGCTGGTCGTTCAGGTCACGGTGCTCGTCATCGGCGTGCCGATCGGCGCGCTCGCCGGCTGGTTCGGTGGCCGGGTGGACAACCTCCTCATGCGCTTCACCGACATCACCTACGCCTTTCCCGACCTGCTGTTCATCATCCTGCTCACGGTGGTCTTCAAGGACACCTGGTTCGGCAACGCCGTGGACGGCCTGCTGCTGGTGTTCGTGGCGATTGGCATCGTGTCGTGGGTGGGAGTCGCACGCCTCGTCCGCGGCCAGATGCTGAGCCTCAAGGAGACCGAGTACGTAGAGGCCGCGCGCGCCATCGGCGTACCGGACCGCAAGATCGTGACGCGGCACCTGCTGCCAAACTCGATCGGCCCCATCATCGTGGCCGTCACGCTCGGCATTCCGGGCGCCATCCTGGCCGAGTCGCTGCTGGCCTTCATCGGCATCGGCGCCAACCCACCGCGCGCCTCGTGGGGGACGCTCATCACCGACGGCCAGAGGTGGATGAGCTCCGAGCCTCATCTGCTGCTTTACCCGGCTATCGCCATTGCGCTGGCCCTGCTAAGTTTCACCTTCCTGGGCGACGGACTGCGTGATGCCCTCGACCCGAAGCTGAAGGGGAAGCAGTAGTTGACGGCCACTGACGACGACCGGCGGGTCGAGTCTGGCTCGCCGGCAGTCGCCGAGCTGCCGGATACCGAGAAGCTACCCGAAGCGGTCTCGCTGGAGACCGAGGAAGGTCGGCGCCTCGCCAGCCAGCTCGTCGACGACAAGACGCGCCACGCCCGCCGGCTGCTGGAGGTGCGCAACCTCTCGACGCAGTTCTTCACCAAGGATGGCGTGGTGCACGCCGTCGACGGGGTGAGCTTCGACCTCGACTACGGCGAGACGCTCGGCCTGGTGGGGGAGTCCGGCTGTGGCAAGAGCGTGACCGCCCTGTCGTTGACGCGCCTGGTCCCAGACCCGCCGGGCAAGATCACCGCGGGCGAGGTCGTCTTCGACGGCGTCGACGTCATGAAGCTCACCAACGAGGAGATGCGCCTCCTGCGCGGCAAGCGCATCGGCTTCATCTTCCAGGACCCGATGACCTCGCTGAACCCCACGCTGACCATCGGCTTCCAGATCGCCGAGTCGGCGCGCGTGCACCTGGGCCTCTCCAACCGGGCCGCCGGCGATCGCGCTGTGGAGCTGCTCTCCAAGGTCGGCATCCCGCGCGCCCGCGACCGGATGAGCGACTACCCCCACCAGTTCTCGGGCGGCATGCGCCAGAGGGTGATGATCGCCATCGCGCTGGCCTGTGACCCCATGCTGCTGCTGGCCGACGAGCCGACCACCGCCCTGGACGTCACCATCCAGGCCCAAATCCTCGAGCTCATCCGCTCGCTGTCCGAGGAGTTCGGGACCGCCGTCATCCTCATCACCCACGACCTCGGCATCGCGGCCGGCATGTGCCACCGCGTCAACGTGATGTACGCGGGCCAGATCGTGGAGACCGGCGTGGTCGACGACCTGTTCGAGAACCCGCAGATGCCCTACGCCTGGGGCCTGCTGGACTCGCTGCCGCGCCTGGACGAGCAGCGCGGCGCACGGCTGCGGACGATCGAGGGCATGCCGCCGGACCTGATCACCGTGGGCGGCGAGTGCCGCTTCGCGCCACGCTGCCCGTACTCGCGCGAGGTCTGCCACGCCGAGGAGCCCGCGCTCACCCCGCGTAACCGCCCCGACCACCTGGCTCGCTGCCACGGTACCGAGCCGGGAAGGGGATGGATCCAGTGACCGCCCCGGCCTACCGGCCAGAGCCCCAGCCGTACGAGGCCGAGCTGGCGGCGACTCAGGGGCTGGTGGAGGCCGAGCACATCAAGGTCCACTTCCCGATCACCGCCGGCCTGTTCCAGCGCACGGTCGGGGCCGTGCGGGCCGTGGACGACATCAGCTTCGACATCCGCAAGGGCGAGACGCTCGGCCTGGTCGGCGAGTCCGGCTGTGGCAAGAGCACCACCGGGCGCGCGCTGATCCGACTGCGCGAGCTGACCGATGGCGTGGTCCGCTTCGACGGGACCGACCTGACCACCCTCAAGCGCGACCAGCTGCGACGCATGCGCCGGCGCATGCAGATCATCTTTCAGGACCCGTACAGCAGCCTCAACCCGCGCATGACGGTGGGCTCCATCATCGCCGAGCCGATCGAGACGCACGGCCTGGCCAGCGGGCGCGCGAAGCACGAACGGGTCAAGGAGCTGCTGGCCCTGGTGGGCCTCAACCCCAACTTCACCAACCGGTACCCGCACGAGTTCTCGGGCGGCCAGCGGCAGCGCATCGGTGTGGCTCGCTCGCTGGCGGTGGAGCCAGAGTTCATCGTCTGCGACGAGCCGATCAGCGCCCTCGACGTCTCGATCCAGGCCCAGGTGCTCAACCTGCTGGTGGAGCTGCGCGAGCAGTTCGGGCTGACCTACCTGTTCATCGCCCACGACCTGAGCGTGGTGCGCCACATCAGCGATCGGGTCGGCGTGATGTACCTGGGCAAGATCGTGG
>DATADC010000010.1:0-1544 GCA_036258735.1 Candidatus Limnocylindria bacterium | reverse complement strand
CTCGTCGGTTCCGACCTCTCCACGAAAGCCGACCTGGAAAGGACGAACCGACGTGAAGTACATGCTGATCATGCAGCTGAACCCCGCCGCCTTCGACGCGCTCACCGAGGAGCAGCGCAACGCGATCATGGAGGGCCACGGCGCGTTCATGGACACCATCAAGGCGTCGGGCGAGATGGTCGAGACCCACGCCCTCGCCGAGCCCGCCCAGAGCGCGGTGGTGCGCGTGCGGGACGGCGTGCCGGTGGTCACCGACGGCCCCTACCTGGAGTCCAAGGAGTTCATGGGCGGCTACTACATCGTGGACTGCGCCACCCGTGAGCGGGCGCTGGAACTCGCCGCCCTGATCCCCGACGCCGGGGTGGAAGGCCTCGGCATCGAGGTCCGCCCGATCATCTTCTCCGCGGGCCCAGCCGACTGAGGCTGTCAGCAAAGCCACTTTCCTGACGCGAGGCGTCCTGAAAGTGGCTTTGCTGACCATCCCCAGCTCCCCGCGTGGTCAGTTCCCCGCGTGCAGGTAACCGCCGCGGATGTACTCCGCGCGCTCGTAGTCGGCCCAGAGGTCCATCTCGCTGCGGTGCGCGGCCCGCCGCTGCTGCGCCTTGACCAGGGCGGCGGCGAGCGCCGATGCGGCGTGTCGCGGCTCGGGCTGCAGTTCGTCGGACCGTCCCGCGGCCAGGGCCTGGCGCTTGGCGGCGAACCGGGCGGCCGCGGTGGCCAGCGCGTCGTCCGCGGTGACGGCGACGGCCGGCAGCGTGATCTGGCGAGCGGGCAGAATCCCCAGCTTGCGCGCGGTGCGCATCGGCAGCCGCTCCACGACCGGGGTGAGGGCGCGCAGCCGCCGCCTGCTGGGCTCCTCGACGAGGTGGTAGGTCAACGCCGCGGCGCCCAGCGTGGCCAGCAGCACGAACCCGCCGATGACGTGGGCGAGCGCCGTGTGCGGGGCCAGCCAGGCGAACCGCCGCATGGCCAGCCAGTAGATCTCGAAGAGCGGGATGTGCACCAGGTAGAGGCCGTAGGACAGCCGCCCGCCGTAGGTCAGCAGGGGCGTGGACAGCAGCGCGGCCGGTCCCCGGTCGGCCACCGCGAGCGCCCCTACGAGCAGCGGGAACAGCAGGATCACGGCGCCGCCCCGGCCGGGGCCTGCGAGCTCGCCGAGCAGCAGGCCAGCAGCCATCACCACCGGCAGCGCGGCCGCCACGGCGGATGCGCCCAGCCGGGCCCTCGACGTCCAGTGCAGCCTGCGCACGACCAGGTAGGCCAGCGCGCCGGCGCCGAACCCGCACAGGATGCGGACCGACCAGCTCCACGGGAAGTACGAGCTGCCGGCGCTCAGGTACGCCCAGGTGATCGGCAGCATCAGGACCAGCGCGCCGCCCGCCAGCACGACCAGGGGCAGGCGACGCATCCGGAACAGCACGAGCGCGGCCACCGGGAAGAGCAGGTAGGCGAGCCACTCCGCGCTGATCGACCAGGTGGGACCGACCCAGGAGGCGCCGTCGAAGTACGCGTCGTCCCAGAGCTGCACCAGGACGAGCTGCTGC
>DATADC010000009.1:0-2206 GCA_036258735.1 Candidatus Limnocylindria bacterium | reverse complement strand
CGTCTACGAGCCGACCGCGATGGCGCTGGCGACGGCGACGGCGGCCGGCCGCCCCTCCGTGCGCATGGTCCTGCTCAAGGGCGTCGACGCGCAGGGCTTCGTCTTCTACTCCAACTACGAGAGCCAGAAGGGGCGCGAGCTGGCCGAGAACCCGCGCGCCGCGCTCCTCTTCCACTGGGCCGAGCCGGGGCGGCAGGTGCGCGTCACCGGCGCGGTCGAGCGCGTGCCGACCGAGGAGTCGGCGCGCTACTTCGCCTCGCGCTCGCGCGGCAGCCAGCTCGGCGCGCTCGCCTCGCGGCAGAGCAGTGTCCTCCCCAACCGCGAGTCGCTCGACCGGCTGGTGGACCAGTTGACGCGCGAGCACGAGGGGCGCGACATCCCGCTGCCGGCCTACTGGGGCGGCTACCGCCTCACCCCGGACAGCTTCGAGTTCTGGCAGAGCCGCCCCAGCCGCCTGCACGACCGCCTGCGCTACACGCCGCAGGGGGACGGGCGCTGGCTGATCGAGCGCCTGGCTCCTTAGCGGCGAGGAGCGGGGGCCGAGGCCGAGGGGCGAAGGGTGAAGGGCGAGACCATCGCACCGGCGTCTACCGGTCCACGCCTCCTCATGACTTCCTTTACACATATTGCTCGTGGCCCTGGCAGTCCCGTATGATGGCGCGACCGCTCGGATGGCCGCGCGCTGCATCTGAGTGGTGCGGGCGCTCGCCGCCGCACCGGGTCTGCGCGGGCCTTGGGCGAATCCCGGCCATTTCCCCGCGCCACCTGCCCCTCCGGCGACACTCGACCGGGAGAGTGGGTACAGGGGCTACGGCCTGCTCCGCCTTGCCGGGCGTTGGTGGGCAGCACGGCGGGGGCCGGCGGTACAACAGCCATGGGGATCGCCCTCCTGGTTACGGTAGCAGCAACTGCCACCCGGAGGCGCGATCCCCATGCCACCAACAGCCTGAACTGTCCGATCTACGCTAGTGGTACCCCGTATTGGCCCAATCGAGCAGCGCCACCGTATCCGTGTATCGTTGCCCCTGGCTGCTCCCAAGGACGACGGCCAGGAGGCGGCCGACAGGCGTCCATTGTGCGGAGATCAGGCATTCCCACTCCAGATCGACCCCTGCCGTGCCCGTCTTGACGCCGTGGACACCCGCGCGCGTCCCCAGCAACTGATTCGTGTTCTCAAGCGCGAAGGTCTTGCGCCCGTCGAGCGTGCGGCGCACCGCCGTCTTCGTCGCCACGATCGCGGCGAACTCCGGCCGCTCCATGGCCCGACAGGTGAGCAGCAAGAGATCCCTGGCGCTACTGTACTGGTTGGCCTCCTCGTATCCGTCGGGGTTCACGAAATGCGAGTTGACCAGCCCCAGGGCCGCGACGTGCGCGTTCATCTCCCGCACGAAGCGCGCGAGTGGATTGCCCGGCTGGCCGCCCAGGAGCATCTCGCCGACCGCCCTGGCGGCAGCGCGCGCTGCATCCGCACCCGAGGCGAGGAGCATGCCGAAGAGCAGATCCGCAAAGGTGAGGGTGTCGCCGGCGGCCAGCACGTCGCCCGGCGGGGTCCCCATGCGCGATACGTCCTCGGGGAGCGCGACATCGACCGGGTCGATCCTCACTGGACGATCGAGCCGCGCGTGCTCCAAGACGAGGAGCGCCGACACGATCTTCGTGGTGCTAGCAGGGACCACCCGATCATCCGGGGCCTTGGCATAGAGCTCGACACGCCTGGTCGCATCCCACACAATCGCGCTGTGCGCGCCGATTGCCGGGGGCGGGCCGGGCGCGCGGGCCACCGTCGGCGTGAGCGAAGCGCCACCTGCTCGCCCTGATCGGGGACCCCGCGGCGGGTCGGGCGGGCGGGCCACCGTCGGCGTGAGCGGAAGGGTCGGCCTCGGCACGCTGGTCGGCGATGCGGGCGGGGTTGGCTTCAGGTCGCTGCGGGATCGGGTGCCGCAGGCGACGGCACCCCTCGCCACGGCGTGGTGCAGCCGGCCAGGGACCCTGCCGCGACGAGGAGCCCACCAAGCCCGCCGCGCAGCAGCGCGCGCCGGGTCACGGGCGGTACCCACGGATCGATTTCGTGCTCTCCCACCACGCCTCCTCATGACCTCCTTTACACATATTGCTCGTGGCCCTGGCAGTCCCGTATGATGGCGCGACCGCTTCCCGCTGATCCCGTTCGCAATGCCACGGTAGGCGGCATCCGAGACGCTCGAAC
>DATADC010000008.1:0-63373 GCA_036258735.1 Candidatus Limnocylindria bacterium | reverse complement strand
CGCCGGCGTACGGCCCCCGACGAGGCCACCACTCCGGAGGCGACCACTCCGGTGGCGACCGCTCCGGTGGCGACCATGCCGGAAACGGCGGCGGACGTTGCCGGGACCGAGGCGACGCTCGACGAGCAGGCGGCCGCGACTAACGAGCCGGAGGCCGTTGCCGAGCCGAACCAGGCGGAGATCGCGGCCCAGCCCGGCGAGGCTGCCGAGCCGGAGGCGCCGGCCGCCGCGGCGCCGGACGCCGAGCCAGCCAAGGGCGAGGAGGCCTGACCGATGCTGATGCCAAAGCGCGTCAAGCACCGCAAGGTGCAGCGCGGACGCCGCGCCGGGATGGCAAAGGGCGGCACCCAGGTCAGCTTCGGCGACTACGGCCTGATGGCCGAGGAGGTCTGCTGGCTGACGAGCCGCCAGATCGAGGCGGCGCGGCGCGCCATGACTCACCACATCAAGCGCGGCGGCCGGATCTGGATCCGTGTCTTCCCCGACAAGCCGGTCACCAAGAAGCCGGCCGAGGTGCGGATGGGCTCCGGCAAGGGCGCACCCGACCACTGGGTGGCGGTCGTCAAGCCGGGGCGCGTCATGTTCGAGATGTCTGGCGTACCGGAGCCGATCGCTCGCGAGGCTATGCGGCTCGCCGGCCACAAGCTTCCGATCTCGACCAAGTTCGTGGTGAAGGAGGGTCTCGAGCATGGACATCAGTGAGATCCGTCGCCTATCGGACCGGGACCTGGAGACCGCGCTGGTGGACGCGAAGCAGGAGCTGTGGAAGATCCGCTTCGACCTGGCCACGCGCCAGGAGAAGAACTACAGCAGGCTGCCGGCGACCCGGAAGCGCATCGCTCGCATCCTCACCGTGATGACCGAGCGCCAGCACGCCGCCGAGGCGGCGGCCGCGGCTGACGCGGAGAAGGCCAGCTGATGCAGGGCAAGCGAAGGACGAAGGTCGGGCGCGTGGTGTCCGACAAGATGGACAAGACCGTCGTGGTCAGCGTCGAGCGGCTGCGCCGCCATCCTATCTACAAGCGGGTGGTGCGTCTCTCGAGCAAGTTCAAGGCGCACGACGAGAATGGGGCGCGCGTCGGTGACACGGTGCGGATCGAGGAGAGCCGCCCGCTCTCGCGGGAGAAGCGCTGGCGCGTCGTCGAGATCCTGCAGCGCGGCTCCTACGAGGAGCTGGTGGACTAGATGATCCGCCAGTACACGCGGCTGCGCGTGGCCGACAACACCGGGGCGCGCACGCTGCAGTGCATCACGGTCCTGGGCCGGTCGCAGACCGACACGGCGGAGGTCGGCGACGTGATCGTGGCCAGCGTGAAGCAGGCGCTGCCGAACTCCGGTGTCAAGAAGGGCGACGTGGTGCGCGCCGTGGTGGTGCGAACCGCCAAGGAGTACGGGCGACCGGATGGCAGCCACATCCGGTTCGACGAGAACGCGGCCGTGCTGATCACGCCCCAAGGCAGCCCGCGCGGGACGCGCATCTTCGGCCCGGTGGCGCGTGAGCTGCGCGAGCGCAACTACATGAAGATCGTGTCGCTGGCGCCGGAGGTGCTGTAGTGAACGTCAGGAAGGGCGATACCGTGATGGTCATCGCCGGCAAGGACCGCGGCAAGCGCGGGACCGTGGAGCGGGTCGAGGAGACGAAGCGCGGCCCGGCGGTCGTCGTGCCGGGGCTCAACATGGGCAAGCGCCACATGCGCGCGCGGTCGCGTACGCAGCAGGGTGGCATCCTGGACCTGCCGGTGCCGATCCACGTGAGTAACGTGCAGGTCGTCTGCCCGCGCTGCAACAAGCCGACCCGCATCGCGCACCAGGTGCTCGAGGGTGGACGCCATGCGCGGGTGTGCAAGCACTGCGGCGAGCAGATCGAGGTGACCGCCCGATGAGCGCCGCCACGACCAAGGCCCGGCCGGCCGCCCGCGCTCGGCGGGCCGGGGCGGATGGCAACGGCACCGGCGCCGGCGGCTTCACGCCACCGGCGTATACCGGGCTGCGCCAGCGCTACCACGACGAGGTGGTGCCCGCCCTCCAGCGCGAGTTCGACTACGCCAACCCGATGGAGGTGCCGCGCCTGGAGAAGGTGGTCGTCAACATCGGGTTGGGCGAGGCCATCCAGAACGCCAAGGCGCTGGATGCCGCGGTGTCCGACCTGGCCACCATCACCGGGCAGAAGCCGATCGTGACGCGCGCAAAGCGCTCCATCGCGCAGTTCCGGCTGCGGACCGGCATGCCCATCGGGGCCAAGGTCACGCTGCGGGGCCAGCGCATGTACGACTTCCTGGAGCGCACGCTGCGCCTGGCGCTGCCGCGCATCCGGGACTTTCGGGGCATCCCGACCCGCTCGTTCGACGGCCGAGGCAACTTCAGCCTGGGCCTGCGTGAGCAGCTGGTGTACCCGGAGATCGACTACGACAAGATCGACCGGCTGCGGGGCCTGGAGATCAGCATCGTCACCACGGCCAAGACCGATGAGGAGGGGCGTCGCCTGCTCCAGCTCCTCGGCATGCCGTTCCAGGCCAGCTAGCGAGGAGAGTCCGGATTTGGCCAAGAAGTCAATGATCGCCAAGGCAGGGCGCAAGCCGCGCTTCGCGGTCCAGCAGCACAACCGCTGCTCGATCTGCGGCCGGCCGCGTGGCTACATGCGCCGCTTCGCCCTGTGCCGCATCTGCTTCCGGGAGCGTGCCCTGCTGGGCCAGCTGCCGGGGGTCACGAAGTCGAGCTGGTAGCCAATCGGTAGGGCCGCCGCAAGCGGCCACATCAGCGGCAGGCGCCAACCACGCCGGGAGCGTGGCGCGAACCACCGCCGAGGAGACACGTAGACGACATGAACACCACCGATCCCATCGCTGACATGCTGACGCGGATCCGCAACGCGAGCCTGGCGCGGCACCGAGAGCTGACGCTGCCGTCGTCACGGATCAAGCGGGAGATCGCGCGGATCCTGGTCGAGGAGGGCTTCATCGAGTCCTTTGCCACCAGCCAGGACGGCGTGCAGGAGATGCTCACCGTGCGCCTCAAGTACGTCGAGGGACGCACGCCGGTGGTGAGCGGCCTCAAGCGCATCAGCAAGCCGGGTCTTCGGGTCTATGCCCGCAAGACCGAGATCCCGCGCGTTCTTGGCGGGCTCGGGACGGCCATCCTTTCCACGTCGCAGGGGATCATGACCGGGTCGCAGGCCCGCAAGCTGAACCTCGGCGGCGAGGTCCTCTGCTACGTCTGGTAAGGAGCGAGCGACATGTCACGAATTGGTCGCATGCCGATCCCGCTCCCTGACGGGGTGGAGGTCACCCAGGACGGGTCGCGGCTGCGGGTCTCCGGGCCGCTGGGCTCCCTGGAGCGCGAGATCCATCCGGAGATGAAGGTCGAGCACGGCGACGGTCAGCTGCAGGTGCTGCGCCCCAGTGACCAGCCGCGGCATCGGGCGCTGCACGGCCTGACCCGGACGCTGGTGGCCAACATGGTGACCGGCGTGACGAGCGGGTTCACCCGGGCCCTGGAGATCAGCGGCGTGGGCTACCGCGCCCAGCTGCAGGGGCAGAAGCTGGTCCTGGCGCTGGGCTACTCGCACCCGGTTGAGGTGGAGCCCCCGACCGGCATCGAGTTCCGCGTGGACTCTCCGACGCGCCTGTCGGTGTTCGGCGCCGACAAGGAGCTGGTCGGCCAGACCGCAGCCTTCATCCGCTCCCGACGCAAGCCGGAGCCGTACAAGGGCAAAGGCATCCGCTACGCGGGCGAGCACATCCTGCGTAAGGCAGGCAAGGCCGGCAAGGTTGGGGGCGCGTAGGCGATGATCAAGAAGGAGAGCCGCGACGCGCTGCGTCGCAAGCGCCACGAGCGCATCCGGCTGCGCATCAGCGGCGATCCGGAGCGCCCGCGCCTGTCGGTGTTCCGCAGCGCTAAGTACATCTACGCCCAGGTGATCGACGACAGCACCGGCCGCACGCTGGCCGCCGCGTCAAGCCGCGAGGGCGACCTGCGCTCGCCCGGCGGCAAGCTGGACCAGGCACGGGCCGTTGGCCGCGCCCTGGCCGAGCGCGCTCGCGCAGCAGGGGTCAGCAGCGTGGTCCTCGATCGGAGTGGCTACCAGTACCACGGGCGGGTCCGCTCGCTCGCCGAGGGCGCCCGCGAGGGCGGCCTCGACCTGTAGGGCAAGGAGTCCGCCATGACACGAATCGATCCGTCCAAGCTCAACCTCGAGGAGAAGGTCGTCCAGATCAACCGCGTGGCCAAGGTGGTGCGCGGCGGGCGACGCTTCAGCTTCAGCGCGGTGGTCGTCGTGGGCGACCGCAACGGCGTGGTGGGCGCCGGACTGGGCAAGGCCAATGAAGTTCCGGAGGCGATCCGCAAGGGTGTCGAGGACGCCAAGAAGCGCCTCATCCGCGTGCCGCTGGTGGGCGCCAGCATCCCGCACGAGGTCACCAGCGACTACGGCGCCAGCCGAGTCATCCTCAAGCCGGCATCGGCCGGCACGGGCGTGATCGCCGGCGGCTCGGTGCGCTCGGTGGCCGAGGCGGCCGGCATCCGCGACCTGCTCAGCAAGGCCATGGGCAGCACCAACCCGGTGAACGTGGTGCGAGCGACGGTCCAGGCGCTGGAGTCGCTGCGATCGGCCGACGAGATCGCCGGCGCCCGCGGGAAGACCGCCGAGGAGCTGCTCGGCAAGCGCGGCGCCGAAGCGGCCCGCCGGCCGCACGAGTACGTCGAGCGTCCGGCCCCGCCCGTCCCAATGGGAGGCGGCCGTGGCAGGTAAGCCCGACACCGGTGGCCGCTCGTTGCGCGTGACCTGGGTGCGCTCCACCATCGGGCACACGGCCGGCGCGCGTGGCACCATCCGCGCCCTGGGCCTGCACCGGCTCAACCAGACCGTCGAGATCGCCGACACCCCGGTGAACCGGGGCATGATCCGCCGCGTGGCGTTCCTGCTGGACGTCCACGAGCCGGCGACCGAGGAAGGAACGTCGAAGTGAAGCTGCACGACCTGCACCCGCCGGCCGGTTCGCACACGCCGCCACGGCGCGTCGGGCGCGGCCACGGCTCGGGACGCGGCAAGACCGCCGGGCGCGGCACGAAGGGCCAGAAGGCGCGCTCGGGTGGCGGCATCCCCGCCTGGTTCGAGGGCGGCCAGACGCCGCTCCACGTGCGCACCCCCAAGCTGCACGGATTCAAGAACCGCTTCCGGGTCGAGTACGCCGGGGTCAATCTGGGCCGCCTGGCCGCGGCCGAGAGCGGCACGCTCATCACCCCCGACGTCCTCGTCCACGATGGCCTGCTGCGCCAGTCGAAGACCACGCCGCGCCCGGTCAAGATCCTGGGCGGCGGCGACGCGCCGAAGGGCGTGACCATCCACGCGCACGCCTTTACGCGCTCGGCGCTCGAGAAGCTCGCGACGGCGGGCAGCACGGCGCAGCGCATCAGCTGGCCGGAAGGCAACCCGGTCGAGGACGAGCCCGCCGAGACATCGGTACAGGCGGAGGCTCAGGTTGAGACGGCGGAGGCAGAGGGCCAAGAAGAGGTTGAGACGGCGGAGGCAGAGGGAGAGGCCGAAGCGGCCGGGGCCGAGAGCGAGTCCTAGGTGATCGAGTCCCTGGTCACCGCCTTCCGGGCGCCGGACATCCGCCGCAAGATCCTGTTCACGCTCGGGATCCTGCTGATCTTCCGGGTGCTGACCAACATCCCGGTCCCGAACGTGGACCAGGAGCGGCTGCGGCAGCTGTTCGAGTCGAACCAGCTGCTGCCGCTGCTGGACCTGTTCTCGGGCGGTGGGCTGGCGACGGCCTCGATCATCGGCATGGGGGTGAACCCCTACATCAACGCCAGCATCATCATGCAGCTGATGCAGGGGGTGATCCCCAGCCTCGCGGAGCTCGCGCGCGAGGGCGAGTACGGGCGCAACCGCATCAACCAGTACACCCGCCTGCTGACCGTGCCGCTGGCCTTCGCGCAGGGCTACGGCTTCAGCGTGCTGCTGGAGGCGAACGGCGTCATCCCGCAGTCGGACCTGTTCAGCTTCGAGAAGCTGGCGCTGCTGACCAGCTTCACGGCGGGCACCATCCTGCTCATGTGGCTCGGCGAGCTCATCAGCGAGCGCGGACTGGGCAACGGCATCAGCTTCATCATCTTCGCCGGCATCGTGGGACGCATCCCGGACCAGGCGGCCCCCATCGTCACCGGCCCGGACGGCCTGGTGCGCATCATTCCGTTCCTCTTGATAGCCATCGTGGTGATCGCCGGGGTGGTCTTCATCAACGAGGGCCAGCGCCGCATCCCGGTCCAGTACGCCACGCAGATGCGCGGGCGGCGCATGCTGCAGCGCCAGTCCAGCTACCTGCCCCTCAAGGTCACGATGGCGGGCGTGATCCCAATCATCTTCGCCATCAGCATCCTGCTCTTCCCCGCGCAGATCGCCCAGTACTTCACCGCGAGCGACATCGACTGGGTACAGGGCGCCGCGAACTGGATCGTGAACAACCTGAGCGCCAACAACGTGCTCGTCTACGGCGTCTTCTACTTCGTCCTGGTCGTCTTCTTCACCTACTTCTACACCGCCTTCCAGTTCAGGCCCGATCAGACGGCCGACTACCTGCGCAAGAACGGCGGCTTCATCCCAGGCATCCGGCCGGGACGGCCGACCGAGGAGTTCCTCACCCGCGTCACGAACCGGATCACCCTGGGCGGTGCCCTCTTCCTGGCATCCATCGCAGTCCTTCCGCTGCTCGTGTCCGCGGCCATCCCCGGCACCGATGCGCTCCAGCTGGGCGGCACCAGCATCCTGATCGTCGTCAGCGTGGTGGTCGAGACCATGAAGCAACTGGAGGCCCAGATGCTGATGCGCCACTACGAGGGCTTCATCCGGTGACCGATGCGGGCGCCGGCGATGCCGCGCCCGAGCGGCGCAAGCTGATCCTGCTGATCGGCGCGGTCGGCGCCGGCAAGGGGACCCAGGCGGAGATTCTCTCGCGCGAGCTGGGGCTGGCGCACCTGGCGTCGGGTAACCTCTTTCGCGATGCGCTCCGCCGAGGCACCGCGCTGGGCAAGCAGGCGCGCGAGTACATGGATCGCGGCGACCTGGTGCCCGACGACGTGACCATCGCCATGTTCACCGACGAGCTGGCCAAGCCGTCCGCGGCCCGCGGCGCGATCCTGGACGGCTTTCCGCGGACCGTGGGCCAGGCGCGAGCGCTGGACGAGACGCTCGCCGCCCAGGGCGAGCGAATCTGGCGCGCCGCGTACATCGACGTCCCGACCGAGGAGCTGGTGGCGCGTGTCAGCGACCGCTGGGTATGCCCCTCGTGCGGCACGCCCTACCACCTGCGTACCGACCCGCCCGCGGAGCCCGGTATGTGCGACAAGGACGGCACGCCGCTCGAGCAGCGCGATGATGACCGCGCGGACGTCGTGCGGGCGCGCCTCGACAAGCAGGTACCGCCGATGCTCGAGGTCGTGGACCACTACACCGACGCCGGCGTCCTGACTCGCGTGAACGGGGATGCCCCCATCGAGCGGGTCACGGCGGATCTTTTGACGGTGCTGCGCTGATGGGCATGCCATCGCGCGCCTCGACGGTCACCCTCAAGCGACCCGAGGAGATCGCTCGCATGCGTCACTCCGGCCAGATCCTGGTCCGCGTCCTGGAGGCGCTGGAGCGCGAGCTGCTGCCCGGCGTCACGACGGGGGCACTCGACGCTATCGCGGAAGAGATCATCCGCGATGCCGGCGCCGTGCCGTCCTTCCTGGGGTACGGGTCGAACCCGCCGTTTCCCGGCTCGATATGCGCCTCCATCAACGAGGAGGTGGTACACGGCATCCCGTCGCGTCGTCGGCGGGTCGAGGACGGGGACCTGGTCAGCCTGGACGTGGGCTGCATCTGGGAGGGCTGGCATGCCGACTGCGCCCGTAGCTGGTTCGTTGGCATGCCGCCGCGCGAGGTCCGTGACCTGATCGACGCCACGCGCCGCGGGATGGAAGCCGGCATCGCCGCCGCGGTGCCGGGGAACCGGCTGGGGGACGTGGGCGCGGCCATCGAGGCCGTCGCCCGCGAGCACCGCTACGGGATCGTGCGGCCCTTCGTGGGCCACGGCATCGGCCAGGCCATGCACGAGGACCCACAGGTGCCCAACTACGGCCGCCCCGGAACCGGGCTCCGCATCGATGCGGGGATGTGCTTCGCCATCGAGCCGATGTTCACCCTGGGCGGCGACGACGTCCGCGTGCTGCCCGACAACTGGACCGTGGTCACCGCCGACCGCAGCCTGTCCGCCCATTTCGAGAACACTGTGGCGGTCCGCGAATCGGGCCCCGAGGTCCTCACCGAGTGAGCCTCCGATAAGCCGTCGGGTGCCTTGCGCCCGGCACGGTACGGAGGTATACTCTCCATTCCGTGGGTCGCCCTGAGCGGCGGCCTTTCCGTGTGTTCAAACCCCACCAAGTAGCCATGCAGCAGACGAGGGTGCGTAGCGCTTGCCGAAGAAGGATGCAATCGAGGTAGAGGGCGAGGTCGTCCTGCCCCTGCCGAACGCGATGTTCAAGGTGCGCCTGGAGAACGGTCACGAGGTCCTCGCCCACATCTCCGGGAAGCTTCGCCAGAACTTCATCCGCATCCTGCCTGGCGACACCGTCCGCGTCGAGCTGAGTCCTTACGACCTCACCCGGGGTCGAATCACGTACAGGATGAGATGAAGGTTTCTGCGTCCGTGAAGCCGCGCTGCGAGCGCTGCAAGGTCATCAAGCGCTCCGGCGTGGTGATGGTCATCTGCGTCATCCCCAAGCACAAGCAGCGGCAGGGCTAGGCACCAGTGGCACGTATCGCCGGCGTCGACATCCCGCGCGAGAAGCGCGTGATCGTTTCGCTGACCTACATCCACGGCATCGGGCCAACCTCGGCCCAGCGCATCATCGAGTCCGCCAAGGTCTCGCCGGACACGCGTGTCCGGGACCTGACCGAGGACGAGGTCAACCGCCTGCGGGCGATGATCGACGGCGGCGGCTACAAGGTCGAGGGCGACCTCCGCCGCGAAGTGAGCATGAACGTGAAGCGCCTGATGGAGATCGGCTCCTACCGGGGCGTGCGACATCGGCGCAACCTGCCCGTCCGCGGCCAGCGCACCAAGACCAACGCCCGTCAGCGGCGTGGCTCGCGCAGGACCGTGGGCGTGCGGCGCAAGAAGTAGCGACACAGGAGTTCCATGGCCGAGCGAAAGCGAGCCTCCCGCGCCAAGAAGCGCGAACGCAAGAACGTCCCGGTGGGGCATGCCCACGTCCAGTCGACGTTCAACAACACCATCGTGACCATCACCGACACGAGCGGGAACGTCATCAGCTGGGGAAGTGCCGGGCTGGTCGGGTTCAAGGGATCGCGCAAGAGCACCCCCTACGCCGCTGCCCAGACGGCGGACGGCGCCGCACGCCGCGCCATGGAGCACGGCATGCGCCAGATCGAGGTGTTCGTCAAGGGTCCGGGCGCGGGGCGCGAGCAGGCCATCCGCTCGCTCCAGGCCGCCGGCCTGGAGGTGAGCGCCATCACCGACGTGACGCCCATTCCGCATAACGGCTGCCGCCCGCCCAAGCGGCGCCGCGTGTAGGCACGACGAGATGGCACGCTACACCGATCCGGTCTGCCGCATCTGTCGTCGCGAGGGGCTGAAGCTCTTCCTGAAGGGCACGCGCTGCTACACCAAGAAGTGCGCCTTCGAGCGCCGCGCCACCCCGCCGGGGATGAACATCCAGCGACGCCGCAAGGTCAGCGAGTTCGGCCTCCAGCTGCGCGAGAAGCAGAAGGTCCGCAAGAGCTACTCCATCATGGAGAGGCAGTTCCGCAACTACTTCGAGAAGGCCTCGAAGCACAAGGGCATGACCGGCGAGAACCTGCTGCGCCTGCTGGAGATGCGGCTGGACAACGTCGTGTACCGCATGGGCTTCGCTCGCTCGCGTCCCGAGGCGCGCCAGCTGGTCAGCCATGGGCATTTCACCGTCAACGGCCGGCCGACGAACATCCCGAGCTTCGGGACCAAGGTCGGCGACCGAATCGACGTGCGTGACAGCCGCCGCGGGCGGGAGCACTTCAAGACCATCGGCGAGTTCATGAAGTCGGCGCAGGTCCCCTCGTGGGTCAGTGTCGACCCGGCGAAGCTGTCCGGCACCATCCTGGCCGAGCCGGAGCGTGAGCAGATGCCGCTGGAGTTCAACGAACAGCTGGTCGTGGAGTTCTACTCGCGATAGCAGCAGGAGTCGAAAGCACCTTCATGATCGAACTAGAGACGACCACCCCCGCGCCGCGCATCGAGGAGATCGAGTCAGACGGAAACCGCTCGGTCTTCGAGGTGAACCCGCTGGCCGATGGGTACGGCGTGACACTGGGCAACGCCCTGCGTCGCGTCCTGCTCAACTCGCTGGAGGGGGCGGCGGTGACCTCGATCCAGATCGCCAACGTCTTCCACGAGTTCAGCACCCTGCCGAACGTCAAGGAGGACGTCACGCAGATCGTGCTGAACATCAAGAAGCTGCGCCTGCGCTCATTCGCGCGGCATCCCGTCACGCTCAAGCTCGTGAAGCACGGGGCCGGAGCCGTGACGGCGGGCGACATCACCGAGTCCGCGGACGTCGAGATCGTCAATCCCGACCTGCTCCTTCTGACGCTCGACAGCGATGCGGGATCCATCGAGATGGACCTCACCGTGGAGACCGGCGTGGGGTACCGGCCGGCGGAGCACACCGAGGACATGCCGATCGGCATCATCCCGGTGGACGCCATCTTCTCGCCGGTCCAGCGCGTCAACTTCGTGGTAAGCGACACGCGCGTCGGCCAGATGACGAACTTCGACCGCCTGACGCTCGAGATCGAGACCGATGGGACGACGACGCCCAAGGCGGCGCTCTCCCAGGCGGCCGAGATCCTGGTCCGCGAGTTCGGCCGCTTCGCCGAGATCGGGAGGCGTCCGGTGGCCGGTGAGGAGGAGGCGCCTGCTCCAATCTCCGCCAACCTGCTCGACGCGCCCATCGAGGAGCTCGACCTGCCGATGCGCGCCTACAACAGCCTCAAGCGCAACAACATCACCAAGGTGGGCCAGGTGCTGGCGCTCTCGGACGACGAGTTCCTGCGCATGCGCAACTTCGGCCGCAAGAGCCTCGACGAGCTCAAGGAGCGGCTCGCGCTCCGCGGCTTCATTAGCCCCGAGGAGGCAGCCGCGTCCACCGCCGACGAGTCCGACCTGCCGGCATCGGCGGAGCTGGACGAGGCGGTGGCCGCCGAGCTCGACCGGGAGGGCTAGATGCCGCACCGCGTCGCCGGCCGCAAGCTCGGCCGCACGGGCAGCCATCGGCTGAGCATGCTGTCCAACCTTGCGGTGGCGGTGGTCCGCTACGAGCGCGTCAAGACCACCGAGGCCAAAGCCAAGGAGGTGCGGGGCATCGTTGACGGCATGATCGCCACCGCGAAGCGCGGTGACCTCGCCGCGCGGCGGGCGCTGGCGGCGCAGATGCCCCACGAGCCCCTCATCGTCGACAAGCTGATGGGCGAGCTGGCGGAGAAGTACGCAGACCGCAGCTCAGGCTACACGCGCATCACCAAGCTCGGGGAGCGGCTTGGGGATGCCGCTTCCATGGTCCAGATCGAGCTCGTCTGAGGGAGCGGGCTGGATCGTCAATACAACCGCAGACGGACCGATGCCTCCGCCGCAGCGATGCGCGCGGGCGGTCATCGAGTACGACGGGACCGACTTCGCCGGCTCCCAGTACCAGCCGAACGCTCGGACGGTGCAGGGGGAGCTGGAGGGGGCGCTTAACAGACTGACCGGCGAGCGGGTCCGAGTCCGCCTCGCCGGGCGAACCGATGCCGGGGTGCATGCCACCGGTCAGGTCGCGGCCTTCTGCCTGCCGCGTCGCGGGCGCGGCGCCGATTTCGGGTGGGAGGAGCTCCGACGGCGGCTCAACGCCGTGCTGCCGCCGGACCTCGCGGTCCGCTCCTTGCGGGCCGCACCGCACGGCTTCGACCCGCGGCGGGACGCGGCCTGGCGGGTGTACCGCTACCGGATCCGGACGGCGGGGAGCCGCCGTCCGGCCGAACGGCATCGGACGCTCGAGATCGGGGAAGGCCTCGACGTGGCGGCCATGCGGGCCGCCGCCGACAAGCTGCACGGGGAGCGCGACTTCGCTGCCCTCGGCAGCGACGCGAAGGGCCGAACCGTGCGGCGAGTGTCGCGGGTGCGGGTGCTGTCTCGGGGCACCTCGGTGGAGGTGGTCGTGACGGCGAACGCGTTCCTGCGGCGCATGGTGCGCAGCATCGTGGCCCTCCTCCTGGAGGTCGGTCGCGGCAAGCTGGCGCCGGAGGACGTGCCGCGGATCCTCGACGCCGGCGGGCGGGCCCTGGACGGGCGCGCCGCTGCGGCGAGGGGCCTCACCCTCGAGCGGGTGGTCTACAACCGGATAACGAAGCAAACCATCACGAGAGAGCAGGAGACGTGAAGACCTACGCAGTCAAGGCGGACGACATCGAGCGAGCCTGGTGGGTGGTTGACGCTGCCGACCAGACGCTCGGGCGGCTGGCCACGCGCATCGCGACCCTGCTTGAGGGCAAGCACAAGCCCACCTACTCGCCGCACCTCGACACCGGCGACCACGTGGTGGTCATCAACGCCGCGCGGGTCAAGGTCACGGGCAACAAGCTGGTCCAGAAGCGCTACTACCGCCACTCTGGCTACCCCGGCGGCCTCAAGGAGGAGAGCCTCCAGGCGCTGCTGGCGCGCAAGCCGGAGCTGGTCATCGAGCGCGCGGTGAAGGGCATGCTTCCGCAGAACCGCCTGGGCCGCGCCATGTTCAGAAAGCTGAAGGTTTACGGCGGGCCGAACCACCCCCACCAGGCGCAGCAGCCCGCGGCTGCCGACCTGTAACCAGGGAGCGAGCGCATGAGCACGAGCTACATCTACGGCACGGGGCGACGCAAGACCTCGGTGGCGCGCGTGCGCCTGCTGCCGGGGAACGGCGAAATGATCGTCAACGGAAAGGACGCGGCCGAGTACTTCGGCGCCGGCGCAAACCTCAACCAGGTGCGCCTGCCGTTCCGGGTGACCGAGACGGAGGGCCGCTACTCGGCGTCGGTCTTGGTGGCCGGTGGCGGCTTCAGCGGACAGGCAGGTGCCATCCGCCACGGGATCGCGCGTGCCCTTCTCAGCGCGCATCCCACCGCCCGTCCCGCGCTGCGCGAGGCCGGCCTGCTGACCCGCGACCCGCGGGCCAAGGAGCGCAAGAAGTACGGACTCAAGCGCGCGCGCAAGGCGCCGCAGTTCACCAAGCGCTGACGCGCACTCAGTCCCAGGACCGATGGGCCCCGGCGGAATCGCCGGGGCCCTTGCTATGATCGAAACCTGGTGCTCGACGCGATCCGCGAATTCCTTGACACCTACCTTCGCGGTAGCTGGACGACGCTGGTCGACATCCTCCTGGTGGCGGTCGTCGTGTACTGGATCTTCATCCTGCTGCGCGGCACTCGGGCGGTCCGCATCGTCATCGGCCTGACCTTCGTCTACCTGTTCTATCTGGCCGCCGAAGCCTTCGACCTGCGCCTGCTCTCCACGCTGCTGCAGGCGGGCGCCGTGGTCGGGCTGTTCGCGATCGTGGTGGTCTTCCAGCCCGAATTGCGTCGCGCGCTCGAGCAGATCGGGCGGTTCGGGTCCTTCAACCGCTTCTTCGTCTCGAGCGACATCTCGGCCGCGGAGCGGGTGGCGCGCGAGGTCAGCCGCGCGGCGCGCCTGATCTCCGGCTCGCGTCACGGTGCCCTGATCGTGCTGGAGCGCGAGACGGGCCTGTACGATCTCGCCGCCGAGTCCGGCGTCCAGGTCCACGCCGACCTGCGGGCCGAGCTGCTGGCCACCATCTTCTACCACGGCACCGCCCTGCACGACGGTGCGGTGATCATCTCCGGCGAGCGCATCCTGGCGGCTGGCGTGCTGCTCCCGCTATCGCAGAACGTGCTCGACAGCGAGCGGTACGGGACGCGTCACCGCGCGGCGATCGGGATCAGCGAGCAGACCGATGCGATCGTGATCGTCATCAGCGAGGAGACCGGGTCCATCAGCCTCGTCCTCCGTGGGCGGATCGAGCGCAACCTCACCGAGGAACAGCTGCGGCGGCGGATCTTCAACCTGATCCGGCCCCAGGCGCCGCGCCAGCGCATGCCGTTCCTGACGCGCACAATCGAGGGGCGCTGGCAAGTGGGGCGCGAGCCCGCGCAGCGCCTGCCGATCGACCCTGACGAGCGCGTGGTCGACGGCGCGCCGCCGCCCCGCGCCCCGCGCCCCGAGCTCGGACCCGTCGGCCGCGAGGGCCGGCCACGGTGAGCTGGCTGGTCCGCAATTGGCACCTGAAGCTCGGTGCGCTGGCGCTGGCGACGGTGCTGTACACCGGGTTCGTCTATTCCGGCTCGTTCAGCGAGGAGACCTTCCCCGGCGTCCCGGTCGAGGCCGTGGGCCTCCCCGCAGCGGCGTACCCGCTGACGCAGCAGCTGGGGACGGTGGACGTCCACTATCGGCTATCTGCGGACGCCGTCTCGCGGGTCACCGTCGAGTCCTTCGCGGCAACGGTGGACCTGCGCGATTACGACATGGACCTGGCCCCCGAGCCGCAGGCGCTGGAGGTCGAGGTCACTGCCCTGACACCGGGCGTTGAGGTGATCAGCTACTCGCCGACCACCGTGGCCGTGGAGCTGGACCGCCTCGGGCAGCGGGAGGTCCCGGTCGTGGTCGAGCGCGGGGCCGTGCCGGACGGGCTCGCCATCGGCACGCCGCGGCTGTCGGACCAAACGGTCGTGGCGGTCGGCCCCGAGAGCCAGCTCGGTCGCGTCGAACGCGCCGTGGCCCGCGTCCAGATCTTCGAGTCGGCCATCGACGTGGAGCGCCAGGTGGACCTCGTGCCGGTGGACGTGGACGGCGCCGAGGTGAGTTCGGTGGAGCTGGAGCCGGCAACCGTGCTGGTCGAGATCGACGTGCGGGCGGTGGAGACCTCGAAGACGGTCCCGATCCGTCCCCAGCTGGACGGCTCGCCGGCGGAGGGCTTCGAGATCACGTCCGTGAGCGCGGAGCCGGCGGTGGTGACCATCTTCGGCCTGCCCGACGTCCTGGGGCCGATTGACGAGGTGCGGACGCAGCCGTTGAGCATCACGGCGCTGAGCCAGTCGGCAACCCTCGAGGCCCAGCTGGCGTTGCCCGATGGCACGCGCGTCGGCGCCGGCAACCGGTCGCTGACCGTGACCGTGGAGGTCGCAGCGGCGGTCGCCACCCGGACGTTCGTGGTCGGCATCGTGTGTGAGGGTGCGCCGGAGGGCTTCGCCTGCCTTCCGCAGCAGGAGCAGGTCTCCGTGGTGGTGGAGGGACCAGCCGCCCTCCTCGCCGAGATGGATGCCGGCGACGTGACGCCGGTGCTCGAGGTCTCCGGGCTGGAAGTTGGCCAGCACCAGGTGGCCCCCACGCTTGCACTGCCGGACGATGTGACGCTTCTCGCCGTCTCGCCCGCGAACGTGCCGGTCACGCTCCGCGAGCCGGCCACCCCGTCGCCCAGCCCCGGTTGATGGGACGCCTCTTTGGGACGGACGGCATCCGTGGCGTCGCCAACGCTGACCTGACCCCCAGCCTGGCCTTCGACCTGGGCCGAGCGGTGGGGCACTTGCTCGATGGCCGCGGCCGCAGCGTGGTCGTCGGCCAGGACACGCGTCGGTCCGGCGACATGCTGGTCTCGGCCGTTGCGGCGGGCCTCGCCGCCGTGGGCACCGATGCCGTGCTGCTCGGCACGGTCACCACCCCTTGCCTGATCCACGTCGCGGCCAGCGGCCAGCACGCCGCGGGGATCATGGTCTCGGCGTCGCACAATCCCGCCGCGGACAACGGGCTGAAGGTCGTCTCGGGCGGGCGCAAGGTCGACGATACGGTGGAGCAGGAGCTGGAGCGGCTGATCCTCGGCCCCCATGCTCTGCCGGCGCCGCCGAACGAGGAGCTGGGCCGCGTCGTGCCCGACGCCTCGGCGGTGGAGGGATATCGGCACCGGCTGGTGCAGGTCGCCGGAGAGGACCTGCGCGGCCTGCGCATCGGGCTGGACTGCGCCAACGGGTCCGCGTCGGCGATCGCGCCGGCGCTCTTCGGCGAGCTCGGCGCCGAGGCCACCGTCCTGTTTGACCGGCCCGATGGCGCCAACATCAACCTGGACTGCGGCTCCACCCATCCCCAGACGCTCGCGCGAACCGTGGCGGAGGAAGGCCTGGACCTCGGGTTCGCGTTCGACGGCGATGCGGACAGGCTTATTGCCGTCGACGAGCGCGGCGGCGTGGTGGACGGCGACGCGGTGATGGGCATCTGCGCCCTGCAGCGCCTCGCCGCCGGCACGCTGCGAAACGGCGTGCTGGTCGCGACCGTCATGAGCAACGGCGGCCTGCAGCGCGCGATCGAGGCCGCCGGCGGCCTACTGCTGCGCACCCCGGTCGGCGACCGGCACGTGCTCGAGGCGATGGAGCGCGTCGACGCGGTCCTCGGCGGGGAGCAGTCGGGACACGTCATCTTTCGCGATCGCTCGACCACGGGTGACGGGATGCTGACGGCCATCGAGCTGGTCAAGGCGGTCCGCGCGGCAGGGAGCCCGCCGCTGTCTGAGCTCGCCGCCCGGATCCCGAGGCTGCCGCAGGTGGTGATAAACTCTGCTGTCCGCCACAAGGACGCGTGGCAGGTCGACCCGGAGTTCGGGGCGGCGGTGGCGAGGGCCGAGGAGCGTCTCGGCTCGCGCGGGCGGATCCTGGTCCGCCCGTCCGGCACGGAGCCCAAGATCAGGATCATGGTCGAGGGCGAGGACCTCGACGAGATCGGCGGAATCGCCCAGGAGCTCGACCAGCTGGCCAGGGCGCGCCTGAACTGAGGAGGAAGGAGGGACGCCGTGTGCGGCATCGTCGGCTACGTAGGGCCGCGTGACGCTGCGCCCATCCTGCTGGAGGGACTGCGCCGCCTCGAGTACCGTGGCTACGACTCGGCTGGCATCGCGCTGCGCACGAGTGACGGCAACGTATTCGTCGAGAAGCGCGCCGGCAAGCTCACCAACCTGACCGAGCGTCTCAACGGCGACGCCCCCGCCGGCCAGCCCGGGATCGCGCATACCCGATGGGCGACCCACGGCCGCCCGAACGACACGAACGCCCACCCGCATACCGACTGCGGCGGCCGGCTGGCGCTGATCCACAACGGCATCATCGAGAACTACCTCGAGATCAAGGAGCGGCTCCAGGCCACGGGCCATCGGTTCAAGTCCGAGACCGATACCGAAGTGCTGGTGCACCTCATCGAGGAGCGCTACGACGGCGACCTGGTGGCCGCGGTGCGCTCGGCCCTGCGCGAGGTGCGCGGCGCGTACGCCGTGGGCGTCATGCACCTGGACCACCCCGATCGGATCGTGGGCGCGCGCATGAACGTGCCGCTCATCGTGGGCCTGGGCGACGGCGAGAGCTTCCTGGCGAGCGACGTGCCGGCCATCCTGGAGCACACCAAGCGGGTCGTGATCCTGGGCGAGGGCGACGTGGCCGATGTCACGCCGACCGGCGTGCGCATCTACCAGCTGGACGGCAGCGAGGTGGAGCGCGACGTCACCACCATCCGCTGGAGCATCGAGGCCGCCGAGAAGGGCGGCTTCCCGCACTTCACGCTCAAGGAGATCTACGAGCAGCCGCACGCCATCCAGGAGGCCCTACGCGGCCGGGTGGCGCCCACCGGTGACATCACGCTCCGCGAGCTCGACGCCATCCACGACAAGCTGCTCGCCGCCGAGCGCGTGTACGTCGTCGGCTGCGGCACTGCGTACTACGCGGCCGCCGTGGGAGCGCACTTGGTCCAGCACTGGGCCGGCCTGCCGGCGGCGGGCCAGATCGGCTCCGAGATGCGCTATTCCCCGCCGCCCATCGACGAGCGGACACTGGTGATCAGCGTGAGCCAGTCGGGCGAGACGGCCGATACCCTGGCGCCCCAGAAGCTGGCGGTGGAGCGCGGCGCCACGATCGTGGTCGTGACCAACGTGGTCGGGTCGGCCATCACCCGCGAGGCGGACGCCGTCTGCTACCTCCAGGCCGGGCCGGAGATCGCGGTCGCCTCGACGAAGGCCTTCGTGACCCAGGTCGTGGTGCTGGAGCTGATCGCGCTGTACCTGGCCCGGCTCCACGGCCGCTTGACCGATCATCAGCTGCGAACCTACGGCGTCGGCCTTCGCGAGCTGCCGCGGCTGGCCGCCGAGGCGCTGGGCCTCGCGCCGCAGATCAAGAAGCTGGCCAGGGGCTGGGCGGACGTGACTGACGTCATGTACATCGGCCGCGCGCTCGGCTTCCCGATCGCCATGGAAGGCGCCCTCAAGCTCAAGGAGCTGTCGTACGTGCACGCCGAGGGCTACGCCGCCGGCGAGCTCAAGCACGGGCCGATCGCCCTGCTGGACCCGGACACCCCGCTGGTCGCGGTCGCCACGCAGGGGGCCACGTACGAGAAGGTGGTCAGCAACATCGCCGAGGTCCGTGCGCGGGAGGCGCCGGTCGTGGCCGTCGCCACTGAGGGCGACGAGGACATCGCCCGCTATGCCGGCGACGTCGTGTACGTGCCGCGCACCCTCGAGGAGCTGGCGCCGGTGATCGCCATCCTGCCGCTGCAACTGCTCGCCTACGAGGTGGCCGTGGCGCGCGGCACGGACGTGGACCAGCCACGGAACCTGGCCAAATCGGTCACCGTCGAGTAGCGCGTCCCGCATGAGCCGGCACGAGATCGGCGTCGACCTGGTCGACATCGAGCGGATCGTGCGCGTGCTCGACCGCTTCCCGCAGCGCTTCACCACGCGCGTCCTGACCGATGCCGAGGCAGCCTACTGTCGCGGCCGAATTGAGCGCATCGCGGGGCGCTGGGCGGCCAAGGAGGCCATCAGCAAGGTGCTGGGCCTAGGGGTCCGCGGGGTCGGCTGGCGCGAGATCGAGATCCTGCCAAACCGGGCCGGCGCGCCACAGGTCTACCTCCACGCGCGGGCGCTGGCCCGGGCGCAATGGATGGGCCTCGAGGAGGTGTCTGTCTCCATCACGCACGAGCGCAAGCAGGCGGTGGCCGTAGCGGTCGCCCATCGGTCCGAGCGGGGTTGATGCCGGCGGCGGTCCGCTCGCTGACGCAGCGGTGGGTCGCCGACCGGCTGCCCCAGCGGCCGTCGCGCTCCCACAAGGGCACGTTCGGTCGCGTGCTGGTGGTGGCCGGCTCGCACGAGTACGCCGGCGCCGCGCTGCTGACCGGCATGGGCGCCGCGCGGGCCGGCGCCGGCCTCGTTTGCCTGGCCACGGCCGAGTCGGTCGGCCTGCGGCTCCTTGGTGCCATGCCCGAGCTGACCGCCATGCTGCTGCCCGAGGAGGGGCCCGGCGTGGTGGCACCGCCCGGCTGGCGCCGCCTGGCGGCGGAGGCGGCGGCGTATGACGCCGTGGTCGTGGGTCCCGGCCTGGGCCGGCATCCGGCCACGCAGCGGCGGACGCGCAGCTTCCTGGCGGACCTGGATCGGCCGGTGGTGATCGACGCCGACGCCCTCAACTCCCTGTCCGACGCCCGCGGCTGGTGGCGCCAGCTGCCGCATTGGGCGGTGCTCACGCCACACCCGCGCGAGTTCGCGCGGCTCAGCGGCGCCGGCGAACGTGACGTGGTGGCCGCCGACGACGACGATGCGCGGGCCGCAGCCGCCGGCGAGGCGGCGGTCCGCTGGGGAAAGGTCGTGGTGCTCAAGGGCGCCCGCACCGTGATCGCCACGCCCGACGGCGAGACGCTGCGCTCAGACGTCGCGACGCCTGCGCTCGCCACCGCCGGCAGCGGCGACGTGCTCGCCGGCTGCATCGCGGCCCTCATGGCCGCCGGCTGCGACCCGGTCGCCGCCGCGGGCTGCGGGGTGGCGGTGCACGGCGCCGCCGGCCTGCTGGCCGAGGAGCGCATCGGTCGAGCAGGGGTCATCGCCCGAGACGTGGCGGCCCTGCTGCCGGAGGCGCAATCGCAGCTCCGCGGTGAGCGCCGGTGAGCGGCATGCCCCACGCCGAGACGCCGCGCAGCCCGCATCGGGCCTGGCTCGAGGTCGACCACGCTGCCCTGCGAGCCAACCTGGCGCAGCTGCGTGGGCTGGCGGGCGCCGACAAGCAGGTCGTCGCGGTGGTCAAGGCGGACGCCTACGGACACGGCGCGCTGGAGGTCTCGCGCACGCTGGCGCGCGCCGGCGTGGAGCGGCTGGCGGTCGCGACCGCGGGCGAGGCACTCGAGCTGCGCGACGGCGGGATCGAGCTGCCGATCCTCGTGCTGTGGGGCATCGGTCCGCCGGAGGCGGCCGCGGTCGTCGAGCGCGAGCTAGAGGCGGTCGTCTACGACGAGCGGGCCATCGGCCTGCTGGAGGCCGCTGCCGCGCTCGCGGGCCGGCGCGTGCCGGTGCACCTCAAGGTCGACACCGGCCTCGGCCGCCAGGGGGCGCTGCCGGAGGAGGCACTCTCGCTAGGCGCCCGGATCGCGCGCAGCCGAAGCCTGCGGCTGGCCGGCACGTTCAGCCACCTGGCCTCGGCCGGCGAGGACGACGCCTACACCGAGGTGCAGCAGCTGCGCCTGGCACAGACGCTGGACGCCATGCGCTCGGCAGGGGTCGACCCAGGGCTCGTGCACCTGGCGGCCACCGGAGGCATCCTGGCCGGTGCAGGGTCGTACGCCGATGCCGTGCGCCCGGGCATCGGCCTCTACGGCCTGGCGCCCGCCTGGGCGGCCGAACGCGACCACGGCCTGCGGCCCGTCCTCAGCCTCAAGGCGCTGCCGCTGCGCATCTTCGACCTGCCGGCCGGCGCGGCCATCAGCTACGGGCTGCGCTTCCGCGCCGAGCGCGCGACCCGGATCGCAACCCTCGGCATCGGTTACGGCGACGGGTGGCCCCGGCTGCATACCAACAACGGCACGGTGCTGGTGCGAGGGCGCCACGCCCCGATCGTGGGCACGGTCAGCATGGACGGCATCACCGTCGATGTGGGCCAGATCGATGATGTAACCTACGCCGACGAGTTCGTCCTGATCGGCGAGCAGCAGGGGGCCCAGATCTCGGCCGACGAGGTGGCCGCCGAGCGTCGCACCATCAACTACGAAGTCACCACCGCCCTCCGGCGACGGCTACCGCGCCTGCACCACGGCGCATAGCCGTTCCCCAATCCGGCTGGCGCTGCACCGAGCGAGCAAGATGGCAGTCCCGATCGAGATCGACGTGTGGCAGGGGGAGATCGCCGAGCTTGAGGTCGACGCGATCCTGGTTCCGGCCAACGAGAGCCTGTTCATGACCGCGCCCGTGGCGCGCGCCCTGCGGCTGCGCGCCGGGGAGGCGGTCGAGCGGGACGCCGTCCAGCAGGGACCCGTGGAGGCGGGCACAGCGGTCGTCACCGGCGGCGGAGAGCTGGCGGCCCCGTACGTGATCCACGTGGTGGGCGTGGGCCACGACCTGCAGCCCGACGCCGCGCGTCTGCGACGCGCCCTGGACGCCGGCCTCGAGCTCGCCGCTCGCCTGGGGCTCGCACGCCTGGCGGTGGCACCCGTCGGCGTCGAACGCGGGGTGTTCGACCCGGCCGCCGCCGCCAGTGTGCTTGCCCGCGTGCTCACCGATCGAGCGACGTTCGGCGCGCCGCTGCCGGCCTCGCTGGTCGTTGCGGTGAGCGGTCCGGCGGAGGCGGTCGCCTACGGATCCGCACTGGCGGCGATGCGGGCCACCGCGTGAGCGATTCCCCGCTGGAGCGGGCCGTCGGCGAGCTCGAGCGCCGCGGACTGGCGGCCCCGGCGCTGCTCCTGCTCGAGGCGCACCGGCCGCTCCGCCCGCTGCTGTCCGTGGGAGCCACGTTCCTCCTGCCGGTGACACGGCCCTTGTGGCGTGAGGGCGCCGAGGCGCTGGAGCGCACGCTGCTCGACGAGGCCGAGTACGACCGCCTGCTGGCACGCCTGCGCGCGGGGGCCGGCGGCTGATGCCCGACCTGGGCAGCCTGCTCGGGGGCCTGGTCGCGTTCATCGGCGAGCAGGTGGGAGCCTCCTCCCTGCGCCTGGGGCCGATCGCCACGGTGACGCTGCTCACGGTGATGCTGGTGATCCTTTCGCTGGTGGCCAGGCCGTCGACCCGCTGGACGGTGCGCGATCTCGGCCGGTTGGCATCGGTTGGGCGGGCCATGGCGCTGGCGGCCGAGTCCGGAGGCGTGGCCGCCTTCTCGCTGGGCACGGCCGGCGTGGCGCGCGCCACCTCGTCGCTGGATCGCCTCCAGACCCTGGCCGGGATCGGCGTCCTGAGCGTCGTGGCCCGCGCCGCTGCCCGCAGCGGCGTTCCGCTGCGAGTGACGTCCAACGACGCCGTGGCGGCGGGCATGGCTCGTGCCGTCCTCGACGACGCGCACCGGCGCACCGAGACGCTCGAGCGGCGCTCGCGGTCGTCGGCCGAGTACCTCGGCGAGGGTCGAGCCACGGCCGCCGCGACCGCCCTGGCGCGCGGCGGGTCGCCGGCAGCCAGCTTCGCGGCCGGAGGGCTGGCCGAGGAGGGGCTGCTTCTGCTGTACGGCGCCAGCCGGGGCGCGGCCTCGTCCAGCTTCGGCACCGCGGCGCCGTCACAGGCGTCGTCGGTGCTGCTGACCGGCGAGGGGACCATGATCGGTCCCGAGCTCTTCCAGGCGACCAGCGACATCCGCGGCCGGGCGGATCGAACCGGCGTGCTCGCCGCCAACCGCCTGCTGCTGGTGGCGCTGGCGGTGATCGCCCTCGGCTCACTGCTGGCCTGGGTTGCAGGAGTGGACGTCACCACGGTCCTGGCGGGGGCCTGACGTGCGCAGGTCCCTTCCGGCCACGATCGTGGTCCTGATTGGGCTGCTGCTGCTCGTCAACTTCGTCGTCATCAACCCGCTGGTGGCGGGCGTCGCCCAGGGCGTGCTGGAGCTCGTGGTTGTCCTGGCCGCCGGAGCGGCTGTCCTGGGCGGGGCCACGCTCCTGGTCCACCACGGCGGGCAGCTGGCACGAACCGGAGGTGACCGGCTGGGGTCGGGTGTGCTGCTGGCCGGCATGGCCGCCATGCTGCTGGCGGGCTTCTACCCCGGATCGGCCGGTTCGGCCGACCCCGCCGTGCGCTGGCTCGTGGCGGCCCTCCTGGCACCCCTCATTGCCGCGCTGTTCGCCATGCTCTTCGTCTTCCTGCTGGCCGCCATGCAGCGCGGCATGGCGCTTCGCTCACGCCAGATGGTCGTCATGCTGCTGGCAGCGGCCGCAGCCGTCATCCTGCTGCTGCCCCTGGGCGGGACGCTGGGGGCGTGGCTGGCGGGGACATCGGCCTGGGCGCTTGCCGTCCCGGTGGGTGCCGTCTTTCGTGGGCTCCTGATCGGGGTCGCAATCGTCGCCGCGACATATGCCGCACGCGTCCTGCTGGCCGTCGGCAGCGCCGATGATTGAGCGTGTCGCAGCCCGGCCGTGGCTGTGGCCTGCCGCATTGCTGGCGGTGGTGGCGGCTGCGCTGCTGCTGAGCGACGCGGCGGGTAGCTGGCTGCAGGTCGCCAACCCGGATCCGGCGCGCGCCACCGAGGTCACGGCCGCGCTCGACGGCCTCCCCGACGACGCCATGGTCCTGGTCGGCATGGATCCCGACCTCGGCACGTACCCGGAGATCCGGGCCACGGTTCGTGCCGCGCTCTCCGAGCTGCTGGAGCGCGGCGCGCGGATCGCCTTCGTGAGCTACACCCCGGAAGGCCGAGCCGCGGCGGCGGCGGAGGTCGAACGCCTGATCGCCGGCGGTGCGGACGCCGGGCGCGTGCTGGACCTCGGCTTCGTGGCCGGCGCCGAGGCGGGCCTGGTCCTGTCGGTGACGCAGTTCGGGGCTGCCGGGGCCTCGTTCCCCGCGGCCTTCGCGGATGCGGCCGCCGGGATCGCGGCGTTCGACATGACGCTCGTGGTTGGCGGCCTCGACATCGGCCCGCGAACCTGGGTCGAGCAGGTTGTCACCCGGGTTCCCGACATGCCGGTGCTGGCCGTCGTGCCTACCTTCCTCCAGCCGGAGGTGGCTCCCTACCTGCGCACGGGGCAGCTGGCCGGGCTGCTGGCCACGGTGCGCGACGGCGCCACCTTCGCGAGCGGCGTGGGCGATGGCGAGGCCCAGCCGGCCGCGCTCCCCATGCTGGCAGGCATGCTCGTCGCGCTGGGCGTGATCGGGCGCGCCCTGTACGTCGTGCGCCGGCCGGATGCGACGCCTGGTCGCCGTGAGCCGGACGAGCAGGCATGAACGGCTTTGCCGGGACCGACGCGGCCGGCACGGCGGCGACCTGGGTCGCGGCCGCGGTCACGGTGGGCGTATGGTCCTACTTCGCGGGCGGCGCCCGCATCTTCCGCCTGGCCCAGTACCTGCTCGCCGGGCTGGCGACAGGCTACCTCGTCGTGGTCTCCGTCCGCGAGGTGCTGGTGCCGCGGCTGTTGCTGCCGCTCGCGGCCGACCCTGGCGGCGTGCCGCTGTCGTGGCTTGGCCTGGCGCTGGTGGCGCTGCTGGTGGCCGGGCGCTGGCTGCCCCCGCTCGCTGCGTCGGTGCCCGTATCGCTCCTGGTGGCGGCCACCGCGGCGTTCGCTCTTGGCGGAGCCGTGGTCGGAACCCTGCTGCCGCAGCTGGGTGCCACCGTGCTGCCGGCGTCTGCGGCCGGTGCCGACCTCGCCAGCGCGCTGCTCGGGCTGGCCATCACCGGCCTGGTGCTGTTCACCTTCCTGCACGGCGTGCGGCGCGGGCGCGTCGCCGCGGCAGCCGCCGGCGCCGGCCAGTGGCTGCTGCTCGGCGGCATCGGCGGCTGGCTGGGGTTCCTGCTGGTGAGCCGCCTCGCCCTGCTCCTCGATCGGGTGCGGTTCCTGCTTGGCGACTGGCTCGGGATCGTACGGTGAACGAGCGGCCGGTAGCGCGGGATGCCGTCGAGGAGCGGCCGCGCGTGGCCGCCGAGATGACGCTGCTGGTCGACGCGGGATCGGCGTGGACCAAGGCGGCGGTCGTGGCCAGGTCACGCGGCAGGTGGCGCCTGGCAGCCCACGTCGCGCAGCCGACCGCCTGGGGAGAGGCGGAGCTGCGGTCCTCGCTCGTCGCGCGGCTGGTGGGCGTCGTCGACCGGCGCGTGGCTGATCGCCTGCCCGAACTCCTCGCGGTCGCGCCGCGCATCTCGTGCCACACGCCGCGCCGGGCCGGGCGCCTGGCGCTGGGGGCCGTGTCCGCCGAGCTGTCAGGGGCGTCGGCCCGCCGCGCCGCCGAGTCGGCAGGCTGGACCGTCGAGGTGAGTGCCACCGCCGACGACGGGCGCTCGCTGGTCGATCGCGTCGCCGCCCTCCAGGACGCCGAGGTCGACGCCTGGCTGCTGTGCGGCGGCTTCGACGCGGCCGGCGCCGACCAGGCGCTGGAGATGGCGAGCCTCGTCGCCGCTGCCCGCGGCAGTTCCGACGCTCCAGTCATCTGGGCCGGTGCTGCGTCCCTGGCCGATGACGTCGCGCTGCTGTTCGAGCAGGGAGCGGTGACGGTGGTCGACAACCCGCGGCCGGCACCCACCCGCGAGAACCCGGTGCCACTGCGTCACGCGCTGGAGGACCTGCTCCAGCGGGTCGTCGAGCCCGCCGGCACCCGGCAGCACACGCCGGTCGCCTTTCGGCGCTCGGTGTCGCAGCTGGCGGCGAGCGCGGGGCGACGCATCGTGGGCGTGGATGTCGGCGCGCGCTACCTGACGTGGGCGCAGGCCGACGAGTCCGGAAGCGCCGAGAGCCGTGTCTTCGCCGCCGGAGGGCTGGCCGGTGCCCGGCTGGCGGGCGGTGGCCCGGGTCGGCTGGCGCGCTGGATCCCGATGCTCATCGACGAGATGGCAGTGGCCGACGGCCTCCAGAACCTGCACGCTCGACCGGCGACGCTGCCCCAGACGGAGGACGAGCTGGCCATCATGCAGGCCGCCGTACGACACCAGCTGGCGGCCGCGGCCGACTCGGAGCGCGGCGAGATGGAGGAGGGCATCGACCTGCTGATCGGCGCCGGCCGCAGCCTGGCTGCCGCGCCGCGGCCCTCGCACGCGGTGCAGCTGCTGCTGGACGGCGTGCGGCCGGTGGGGGTGACCCAGCTGGCCCTCGACAGCTCGGGCGTGCTCCCCCCGCTCGGCGCCCTGGACGACAGCGAGATCGCGGAGGGCATGGGCGTCCTGCGTGACGACCTGCTGGTCCCGCTCGGGACGTCAGTCGTGACTCGCGGCGGCCGCCCGGGGCAGGTCGTGATGCGGGTCACGGTTCACCGCACAGGGTGGCCGCCAATCGGGCCGCTGGACGTGCGGACCGGGCAGCTCCAGGTCGTGCCGCTGGCTCGTGGTCACGAGGCGGAGCTGGAGATCGAACTGCTCCAGGGCGCGTCGCTGGGCGGCGCGCGTCGCGCCCGGCGCATGACCGCGATGGCGATGGGCGGCGCGGTGGGCCTCGTGCTCGACGCCCGTGGCGTGCCGCTGCCGGTACCACGCCGGCCGGACGACCGGCGCGCCGTGCTGGCCGCCTGGCGCGACGCCGTGGTACGTGAGCCAGCCGTCATGACGCTGGATCCATCGCTGGTGGGGGAGCGATGAGCGGAGCCACGCTCCACCGGGTTCGCATCCCGCGCGGCGCGACGCCCGTGGTGGAGGTCGGCGAGGAGGTGCGTCCGGAGCAGGTGCTGGCCATTCGACGCCGCGCCGGGCCGGCGCGGCACGTTCGAGTCACCGACCTGCTCGGCCGGCCACCCGGACAGCTGCTGGCGGTCCTGCGTTCGCGGCCCGGTACGCTCCTGGATGCCGGGGAGGCGCTCGCGCGGGACGCGCACGGGCGCGAGGTGGCGATGCCCTTCACCGGAATGCTGCTCACGGTCTCGCCCGCGGACGGCAGCGCCCTGGTCGCGCCGCTGGGCGAGGAAGAGCCGGTCATCGGCCACGTCCACGGGAAGGTGCAGGCTGTCGAGCCCGGAGCCATCGTGCTCGAGGTCCCCGGCGTCGTGCTGCGGGGCGTGGGCGGCACCGGCGACGCCGTACACGGCGAGCTGGTGGTCGCCGTCCATGCTGCCGAGGAGGAGCTGCGCGCCGGCGCCATCGACGTCGGAGCCACTGGGCGCATCGTGGTGGGCGGCTCGCGCGCGTCCGCCGAGACGCTGACCCGGGCGAGGGCCATGGGCGTGGCCGGCATCGTCCTCGGCGGCGTGCTCGACAAGGAGCTGCGCGACTTCGAGGCCATCCAGCAGCGCCGGCGCGAGATCGGGGGCCTGACCGGGTCGTTCGGCGTCCTGCTGCTTGAGGGCTTCGGCAAGGTCGGCATCGACCCCCAGCGGTTCGCGTGGCTTCGGTCGCACGCCGGGCGCACCGCCAGCCTGTTCGGAGCCGACGGCCTGCTCTTCGTGCATGGCGCGTCGACGCCACCCGCGCGACGCACGCTCCCGCGCGTCGGCGAGCGGGTGGTCGCGCACCGGCGTCCGTTCCAGGGCCGCGCCGGCGTGCTTGTCGCCGCCCTTGACGAGCTGCACGCGGCGCCATCGGGCATCCCGACCCGGATGGGCCTGGTCCGGTTCGAGGACGGGCGCCTGGCGCCGGTGCCGATGGCCAACCTGGAGGCGACCCTGGCAGGACCAGCCGCGTCCTGAGCGTCCGCCTATCCTCTTGCTGAGCATGGATCGATCCGCCACGTTGCCCGTCGCCGCCGGCAGCCTGCAGACCGCGTCGCCGGCCGAGACGCGCGCCGTGGGTGCCGCGCTGGGCGCCGCGTCCGCGCCGGGCACGCTGCTGGCCCTGGTCGGTCCGCTGGGCGCCGGCAAGACACAGCTGGCAAAGGGGGTGGCCGACGGGCTCGGCGTGACGAGCGTCGTCAACAGCCCCACCTTCGTGCTGATGAATGAGCATCCCGGCCGGCTGCGGCTGTTCCACATCGACGCCTACCGCCTCGATGCCCCGGAGGAGGCGCACGCCGCCGGCCTTCTGGATGAGCGGCAGCTCGACGGCGTGACCGTGGTCGAGTGGGCGGACCGCCTGGCCGGGTGGCTCCCCGACGAGCGGCTCGAGCTCGACATCGGGCTCGACGCGGGCGCCGTGGCGGACCGCCGCACCATCCGCTGGCGCGCCGTCGGCCCGCACCACGTGCGCCTCGCCCAGCGGGCGCTGGAAGCGTGATCGTCGCCCTCGAGACCGCGTCCACCGACCCGTCGGTGGCGCTCGCCGCGGCGGACGGCTCGCCGCTGGCCGTCGCGGGCTGGACGTCCGACCGCCGGCAGGGGCACGACGTGCTGCCGCGCCTGCTGGAGCTCGCCGCCGAGCGCGGCGCCGGCCTTGCGGGCGCCGAGGCCATTGCGGTCGGCACCGGGCCCGGCTCGTTCACCGGCCTGCGGGTCGGCATGAGCCTGGCCAAAGGGCTGGCCATGGCCCTGGACAAGCCGCTGGTCGGGGTTCCGAGCCTGGTCGCCTGGCTCGCCGCCGAGCCGGACGCGGTGGCGGCGCTGGCGAGGGCCGGCGCCCGCGACGCCTACCTGCTGCGCCGCGGCGCAGACGCGGCCGAGATCGTGGACCGCCACGCCTTGCCGGCGGACCTTGTCGGCGGCGTCGTTTCGGCGCCGGCCGAGCTGGCGGAGGCGTTCGGGCTGGCCGCGTCGCGTCCGCCCCGTCGCGCGGCGGCGGCGGTCGCGCGCCTGGCGGCCGAGCGGCTACGCAACATCCCCGGAGGGGACGACCTGGAGCGGGTGGAGCCGGCGTACCTCCGCGCGCCGCGCGGCGTGGCCGAGGTCATTGCACCCGGGGGACCGACGAGGAACGGCGTGGGGGCGTCCTGATGGCGATCGGGCTGGCGATCACCGTGGACGACATGCGCACCGCCGACATCGCGCAGGTCCAGGAGGTGGAGCGCCTCAGCTTCGCCACGCCGTGGCCGTCGTACGCCTTCGAGCAGGAGATCACCGGGAACCGGCTGGCGCGCTATGTGGTCGCCCGGCTCGGCCCGAGGCCAGACGACCGGGTGGTCGCTTTCGCCGGCGTGTGGCTGATGGTGGACGAGGCCCACATCACGACCTTCGCCGTCCATCCCGAGTTCCGCCGGCAGGGGGTCGGCCGCCGCCTCATGGTCCGGCTGCTGGACCTCGCGCTCGAGCTCCGGGCGACGCGCCTGACGCTGGAGGTCCGCAGCGGCAACGACCCCGCGCAGGCGCTGTATCGCGAGTTCGGGTTCGAGGTGGTGGGCCGCCGCCCGCACTACTACTCCGACGACGGCGAGGACGCCCTGGTCATGAGCACGCCGCCGCTGGCCGAGCCGGGGATGCGCTCCGTGCTGGCCCGCGCGCGAAGCCTCGTCACGGACGAGGCCGAGCGGTGACCGGACCGCGCATCCTTGCGATCGAGACCAGCTGCGACGAAACGGGGGTTGCCGTCGTCAGCGGCGGGCGCCGGGTCGAGGCCAACCAGGTGGCGACCCAGATCGCGCTCCACGCGCAGACGGGCGGCATCGTGCCGGAGGTGGCGGCGCGCCAGCAGCTGCGCTGGATCGTTCCGACGCTGCGCGCGGCGATGGCACAGGCAGCGGTGGACTGGTCGGACCTCGACGCGGTGGCCGTCACCTACGGGCCCGGGCTCATAGGCTCGCTGCTGGTGGGCGTCAATGCCGCCAAGGCAGTGGCCGAAGCCCGCGGACTCCCGCTGGTCGGTGTCAACCACATCGAGGGCCATATCTACGCCAACTGGCTCACCGAGGCGCGGCGCGGCGAACCGGAGCCGGACGAGCCGCCGTTCCCGCTGCTGTGCCTGGTCGTCAGCGGCGGCCATACGCAGCTGGTGCTGATGGGGGACCACGGGCGATATCGGCTGCTGGGACAGACGGCGGACGACGCTGCCGGCGAGGCCTTCGACAAGGTCGGGCGCCTGCTGGGCCTGCCCTACCCGGGCGGGCCGGCCGTCTCCGCGGCAGCCGCGGGCGCGAAGCCGGCCACGCGCTTTCCGCGGGCGCGCACCGACGGCCCGTACGACTTCTCGTTCTCCGGGCTGAAGACTGCGGTGCTGCGCGAGGTGGCGGGCTACCGCGAGCGCGGCGAGCCGATTCCGGTCGACGCCCTGGCGGCCGCCTTCGAGGAGGCGGTCGTCGACGCGCTCGTTACCAAGACCGCCGCCGCTGCCCAGGACTTCGGCGTGGCCGCCGTGGCCCTCGGCGGGGGCGTCGCTGCCAACCGCGCCCTCCGCGCCGAGCTTCGCCGCCGCATCGACCCGCTCGGTTTGCCGCTGCTCGTACCGCCGCCGGAGTGGTGCACTGACAACGGCGCCATGATCGGCGCCGCGGCCGGCTTCCGCTACGCGGCAGGCGACCGGGCGGGCCCCGATCTGGAGGCGATCCCCAACCTGGCCCTGCCCTGGCTCGACCGATGACCGATCCGCTGGCGCCGGACCGCCTGGCGCCACCGACGCCGGGGCAGCTTCGCCGCCTGCTTGCCGCCGAACGCCTGCGTCCGCGTCGCAGCCTGTCCCAGAACTTCCTGACCGATGCCGCCGCGCTCGACGCCATCGTGGCGGCTGCCGAGCTCGCACCTGGTGACCGAGTGGTCGAGGTGGGACCCGGGCTCGGCGTGCTGACCCGGCGGCTGCTGGCGGCGGGCGCATCGGTCATGGCGGTCGAGCTGGACGCGCGGCTGGCGGCGTTCCTGCGCCGTGAGCTGCACGGCGTCCCGAGCTTCGAGCTGATCGAGGCCGACGCCCTCGAGCTGCGGCCCGACCAGCTGTTCGCCGGCCACGACTACCGGCTGGTCGCCAACATCCCGTACCACATCACCAGCCCGCTGCTGCACGCCTTCCTGGAGGGTGACCGGGCGCCACAGGTTGCCGTCCTGCTCGTGCAGCTGGAGGTCGCCGAGCGCGTAGCCTCGCCGCCGGGCCGGATGAGCTACCTGTCGGTCTTCGTCCAGAACGTCACGCTCGCCGAGGTCGTGGCGCGCGTACCGGCCGAGGCGTTCGAGCCGGCTCCCAAAGTCGATTCCGCGGTGCTGCGGCTGCGGCGTCGCGCCGATCCGCCGGTGCCCCCCGGCCCGGGGCGCGAGCCGTTCTACCGGATCGTGCAGGCCGGGTTCAGGCAGAGGCGCAAACAGCTGCATAACGGGCTCGGCCGGGAGCTGCCGCTGCCGCCTGGCGCGCTGGACGAGGCGCTCAAGGCCTGCGGCATTGACCCCGAGCGCCGGCCGCAAACCCTATCCGTCGACGAGTGGGCACGCCTGGCGGCGCACCTCGCTCCGCGGCTGGGCGCGGACCGGCGTGGCCGCCGGCCGCTGGAGGCAGCGCCGTGACCCCGCTCCGCCTGGACGCACCGGCCAAGCTCAACCTTTGGCTCCACGTCGTCGGCCGGCGCCCGAACGGGTACCACGAGCTGATCAGCGAGATGGTCCTGCTGGAGCTGGCCGACCGCCTGCTGATCATGCCCGGGTGCAGCGGGCTGCGGGTCGAGGCCGCCTTCGACGAGGATGTTCCACGCAGCCCCAGCGCCAACCTCGCTTGGCGCGGGCTGGTGGCCGGGTTGGGGGAGGAGCCGCAGCTCGCCTGCCTGGCGCTCGAGAAGCGGATCCCGACCGCGGCGGGCCTGGGCGGCGGGTCATCGGACGCGGCGGCCGCCTGGCGGCTCGGCCGCTGCTGGCGCGGCGACCCGCAGGACGTCACGCCCGACGAGGAAACCCTGCGCCGGCTCGCCGAGATCGGGGCGGACGTGCCGTTCTTCGCTGCCGCCGTTCCCGCGGCCGCGGTGGCCGGTATCGGCGAGGCCGTGACGCCACGGCCCCACCCGCCCGGCGGCGATGATGTCGTGCTGGCGCACCCGCCGTTCTCGCTGTCCACTGCCGCGGTGTACGCCGAGCTCCGACCGAGCGACTGGAGTGCCGCGGACGCCGAAGGCAACGACCTGATGCGTCCCGCCCGCCGGCTGCGCCCCGAGCTCGACCGCATCGCCGACGAGCTCGCGGCGACCGGCCTTCGGCCACAGCTCACCGGTTCGGGCCCGACCCTCTTCGCCCGCACGGACGACGCCGAGCGAGCCGACGCGGCTGCCGCCCGCCTGGTGTCGAACGGGGTGCGGGCCACGCGCACCCGGCTGCGGCGCGAACCGGCTACGATCGAGCCCGTGAACGACGAGGAAGGAGGGTAGGGCGGTGCGCACCGTGGTCAAGACCAACCTCGCCCCGGCCGCGATCGGCCCCTACAGCCAGGCCATCCGGAGCGGCGAGCTGGTGCTGACGGCCGGACAGGTCGGCATCGACCCGGCCACCGGCGAGCTGGTGGACGGCGGCGTGGCAGGGCAGGCCGAGCGCGTGCTCCGAAACCTGACCGCGGTGCTGGACGCCGCCGGCACGACCCCCGAGCGCGTCGTCAAGACGACGGTCTTCCTCACCGACATGGACGACTTCGCGGCGGTCAACGAGATCTACGCGCGCCACTTTTCGCCGCCCTACCCCGCGCGCTCCACGGTTGCGGTGGCCGCGCTGCCGAAGGGGGCGCTGGTCGAGATCGAGGCCATCGCGCTGGCCGGCGACGGGGCCTGAGCCCGTTTGACCGTGCTCGCGCGCCACGCATACCATCGGCGCCACTTGCCGCCCCCGTGAGGAGCCAACCCCAGTTGCAAGCATCCGCGGCCATCGTCCTGGCCGCCGGCCACGGGACGCGCATGCGCTCGCGGGTCCCCAAGGTGCTCCATCCGCTCGCCGGTCGCCCAATGCTCTCGCACGTCCTCGACGCCCTGGCCGTTGCCGGCATTGAGCATCGTGTGGTGGTCACCGGCTATGGGGCCGATGCGGTCGAAGCGGTCCTCGGCGACCGCGTCCCCACCGTCCGCCAGGACCCCCAGCTGGGCACGGCCGATGCGGTGCGCTGTGGGCTGAGCCGCGTGCCGGCCGGGGTGCGACACGTGGTCGTGACCATGGGCGACGCGCCGCTGCTGCCCGCCGAGCTGTTTCAGCGGCTGCTGCGCGAGCAGGCGGAGGGAGAGGCCACCATCGCGCTGCTTTCCGCGCGCGTGGCCGATCCAGCAGGATACGGCCGCGTGGTGCGTGACGCGCGGGGCAATGCCGTCGCCGTCGTCGAGGAGGCCGACGCAGACGAGCCGACGCGCGGCCTGGACGAGGTCAATGTCGGCAGCTACTGCTTCGAGGCCGCGTGGCTGCGCGCCAATGTCGGCAACGTTCCCGCGTCCGGCAAGGGAGAGTTCTACCTCACCGACCTGGTGGCCCTCGCCGTGGGCGGCGGCCGCCGCGTGGCGGTGGTCGAGGCGCCGCGTCCCGAGCTCACGGCCGGCATCAACGACCGCGTGGCGCTGGCCGCCGCCGAGCGGCTGATGCGCTCGCTTATCGCCGAGCGCCACATGCGCAACGGCGTGACCATCGTCGACCCGGCCAGCACCTTCATCGACCCCGGCGTCGAGATCGGGCAGGACGCGCGTATCGAGCCGTGGACCGTCCTGGCGGGGAGCACCGTGGTGGCGCAGGACGCGGTCATCGGCCCCAACGCCCAGGTGCGCGACTCGCGCATCGGCCCGCGATCCAGCGTGTGGGCCAGCGTGATCGAGGAGTCGGAGGTGGCCGAGGACGTGCAGATCGGTCCGTACAGCCACGTGCGGCCGGGCTGTCGCATCGGGCCGCGGTCGCGAATCGGCAACTACGCCGAGCTCAAGAAGACGGCGGTGGGGGCCGGGACGCAGCAGCATCACTTCAGCTACCTCGGCGACGCCGAGGTTGGAGAGGGGGTCAACATCGGCGCGGGGGCGGTCACCGCAAACTTCGACGGCGAGCGCAAGTACGCCACCGTCATCGGTGACGGCGCCTTCATCGGCGTCGACACCATGTTGCGCGCGCCGGTGACGATTGGGCCGGGCGCCAAGACCGGCGCAGGCGCGGTCGTGACGCGCGACGTGGCGCCGGGCAAGACGGTGGTCGGCATGCCGGCACGGCCGATCGAGCTCCGACGGCGCCGGCACGACGAGAGCCCGCAGGCGGCGGGCCGCGTCGCGGATCGGAAGCCGCAGCAGGGAGGTCCTGGCGACCCTTCCGATGCCTGAAGGCAGCAGTAGCGGCGCCGCCGGCCAACGGCGCCCGGCGCCCGTGACCGGCCGATGAGCCCAAACTGGTTCCTCGACCTGGCCGCGGTGCTGGGGCTCATCCTGATCGGCGGCTTCTTCGCGTCCAGCGAGATCGCGCTCATCACCGTCAAGCGCCATCGGCTCAACCAGCTGGTGGTGGAGGGCAACGGCGCGGCTCGCGTGGCCCAGCGCCTGACGGACGACCCCAGCCGCTTCCTGGCCACTATCCAGATCGCCATCACCTTCCTGGGCTTCCTGGCCTCGGCGGTGGGCGCCATCTCGCTTTCCGGCTCGCTGGCCGACCTGATTGCGCTGGTAAGACCACTGGAGAACGCCGCGGAAGAGATCAGCTTCGTGCTCGTCACGCTGCTCATCGCGCTGGCCTCGATCATCATCGGCGAGCTGGTGCCCAAGACCCTGGCGCTGACCTTCGCGGAGCGCTTCGCGCTGTTCGTGGCGCGGCCCATCGGCTGGCTCGACGCCCTCCTGCGCCCGGTGGTCTGGCTGGTCGCATCGGTGTCCAACGTGCTGGTCCGCGCGCTCGGCGGCCGCGAGCGGCCGCAGGCGGGGTACCTGTCCACCGAGGAGCTGAAGATGCTGGTCGAGACCGGCTCCGAGACGGGCGGGATCGAGGAGGACGAGAAGGAGATGATCCACGGGGTCATCGAGCTCGGCGAGAAGCAGGTGCACGAGGTGATGATCCCGCGTATCGGCATCCGTGCCGTGGAGGTCAGCGCGCCCATCGACGAGGTGCTGGACCTCATCGTGCGCGCCGGCCATTCGCGCGTGCCGGTCTACGAGGAGAGCCTGGACAACATCATCGGCATCCTCTACGCCAAGGACCTGCTGCCGTACCTGAAGCGCAACGGCCAGGAAGCCGGCGAGATGAACATCCGCACCCTCGCCCGCCCAGCCGTGTACGTGCCCGAGACCAAGCGCGTGGACGAGCTGCTGCACGAGATGCAGGCCGCCAAGCGCCACCTGGCGGTAGTGGTCGACGAGTACGGCGGCACGGCCGGCCTGATCACCATGGAGGACGTGGTCGAGGAGATCGTGGGCGAGATCCAGGACGAGTACGACACCGAGGAGTCCCTGGTCGAGCCGGTGGAGCTCGACGGCGAGACCGCCTACCGCCTGGACGGCCGGGTCAGCATGGACGACCTGCGCGACCTGTTCGACCTGCCCGATGCCGAGGAGGCCGATGAGGAGGCCTACGACACCGTCGGCGGCTTCGTGGTCCACCGCGAGGGTCGCATACCCCTGCCCGGCACCGTGGTCCTGTTCGGGGACGTGACCCTCACCGTGGAGGTGGCCGAGCCGCGCCGCGTGGCCAAGGTCATCGCCTCGCGCCCCAACGGCCCCGACGACGAGCCTGACAACGGTGTCGCGGAGTAGGCGTCTCCCCAGCGAGGTCGCAGGGCGGAGCGCTTACAGCGCGATGACGGACTGGACCAGCGCCTCGAGCTCGGCGCGAGGTTGCTCCGCGGCCGGGAGCTCCGCCACGCCGGCCAGGGCCAGGTCCCGGTAGCGGCGCGCCTCGCCGAGCGCGAAGTCGCGCGCTCCGGCGCGTTCCAGGATGGCCAGCACCTCGTCCACGAGATCGGGGCTCATCGGTCCATCGGATGTCCCGGCCTTCGGCGCGTAGATCTCGCGCAGGCGGGCCACATCGGCGTCGGAGGCATTCTGGAGCGCCCACACCAGCGGGAGCGTCTTCTTGCGCTTGCGGATATCGCCGGCCTCCGGCTTGCCCGAAGCGGCCGAGGTCCAAAAGCTGCCCTTCACGTCATCGGCCATCTGGAAGGCCAGGCCGAGGGTGTAGCCGAAGCGGCGGTAGGCGTCGACGACGTCGGTATCGTCGGTGGCCATCATTGCGCCGGCCTGCACCGAGGCGGCCACCAGCGCGGCGGTCTTGCGGCCGATCATCTCCATGTACTCGTCCACGGTGACGTCGGTGCGCCGCTCGAAGCTGATGTCCAGGAACTGCCCCTCGCACAGGGCCAGGCAGGTCTCGTCGTAGATGCGCATCATGTCCAGCAGCCGGCCCGGCTCGTATTCCGGGTCCTCCATGAACCGATACAACGCCAGCCGGCTCAGCGCGAACAGCGCGTCGCCGGCGTTGATGGCCAGCGGGATGCCCCAGATGGCCCACAGGGTGGGCCGATGCCGCCGCTCACGGTCCGCGTCCTCGATGTCGTCGTGGACCAGGCTGAAGTTGTGTCCCAGCTCCACCGCGGCGGCGCCGGGCAGCGCCCGCCTGTAGTCGCCCGACAGGGACTGGTAGGCCAGCAGGCCCAGCAGCGGACGCATGCGCTTGCCGCGGACGCCATCGGTCTGGTCGAGGCCGAGGTGGTAGGAGAGCATCTCGTACAGGGGACGGGCGTGGTCGTGGCCCTGGCGCAGGACGTCCCGCATCTCGTCCTCGATGTCGCCGAGGAGGTCGTTAAACTCGGTCCTGATGTCCACGGCGGAAGCGTACCCGAGCCAATGAGCCCAAGGGCGCGCCTCTACAAGACCGAGGCGATCGTGCTGCGCAGCATGGACCTGGGCGAGGCCGATCGGGTGCTCACCGTCCTGACGCCGCACCACGGGAAGCTGCGGGTGGTGGCCAAGGGCATTCGCCGGCCCCGCTCCCGGCTGGGCGGGGGACTGGAGCCGTTCAGCGACGTGCACCTGGTGCTGGCGGTGGGCCGTACCTTCGACATCGTCACGCAGGTCGCGCTCGAGGAGCCGCACCTCGGCCTGCGCGACGACCTGCACTCCACCGCCGCAGCCTGGTACCTCGTGGAGCTCGCCGACCGCTTCTGCGAAGGGGCCTCGGACTCGCGTGGCGCGTTCCTGCTGCTGGCGCAGGGGCTTTCGGCCCTGGACGCCGCGCCCAGCGAGGTCGGCCGCGAGGTGGTGGCCCGATGGTTCGAGCTGGCCCTCCTCGACGCCATGGGGTTCCGCCCCGAGCTGACGCGCTGCCTGGAATGCGGCGACGAGATCGAGCCGCAGGACAACGTGTACTCGGCCAGCGGCGGAGGCGTGCTCGGTCCGGAGTGCGCGCACGCCGCGCTGGGCGGTCGGTCCATCGGGCCCGATGCGCTGAAGGTCATGCGCCACCTGCAGCGCAGCGCCTTGACCGACATCCTCCGCTTCCAGCTGCGGCCACCCATTCAACGCGAGGTCGAGCGGTTGCTGCACGCCACCGTGTCGGCGGTGCTCGAACGCGAGCTGCGCAGCCGCGACTTCCTGGAGGAGGTGGCCGCCCGCCACGCGGCCCGCGGAGCGGTCCTCGTCCCATGAAGCTCTCGGCGCCGGCCTCGGTGCCGCGGGGCGGTCGGGACAGGCGTGGGGGTGTCGCGACCGTTCCGGGGGAGTCGCCACTAGGACCGGGGAACTAGCGGCACCGGTACCTCTGGCTGGTATCGCTCGGAGGCGACTGCCCGGAGACTTGGCGGCAGGTACGCAGGCAGCTGCGTCCTGGCGCTATCAATCGACAAGGGCAAACCCGCCGCGAGACGGGGACGCAAAGCCAGGGATCTCCCACCCGCGGGGAGACGGCCCAGCCGCCGGAAGAGCGTCGCACACCTTCCTTCAGGAGTGAGCGATGAACCGGGCGGCCAACCCATTCCGCAGCGCGCCACGGGGCCAGGCACTCGTCGAGCTCGCCATCGTCATGCCGATGCTGCTCGCCTTCGCCGGCATCATCGTCGACTTCGGTCGCGCCTACGCCGCCCAGATCGCTCTCGAGTCGGCCACGCGAACCGCCGCCGAATACGCGGCGGGCAACGCCACCGACGAGGACAGCGCGCTGACGGAGGCCCGCTCGCACATCTGCGGCGAGCTGGAGAGCGTCATCGGCTACGAGCAGGGGGACACGCCCGAGGCGTGCGACCAACCCGAGGTCGAGGTCCTCTCGTACTCGCGCAGCTCGACCGCCCCCGGCGCCACTGCCTTCTATCCGCTGGGCTCGGTCACCCTCCAGGCTCGGCTGCCGTTCCGGATGCTCATGCCGTGGCCGTGGCTGGATCGCGGTAGCTGGCAGCTCAGCGCCACCGAGTCATTCCAGGTCCTCCAGGGGCGATGACGATGAGGAACCGCCTTCGGCGTCCCGGGCATCGCGGCCAGTCGCTGGTCGAGTTCGCCATCATCCTGCCGGTCTTCCTGCTGATCGTGGTCGGCATCCTCGACTTCGGACGGGTGGTCTGGGCGACCAGCGCCGTCACCAATGCCGCCCGAGAGGCGGCTCGCTACGCGATCGTGCACGGCGGCTCGCCCGATAACGCCTGCCCCGTTGGACCGCCCGGCCCCGAGACCGTCATCCCCGCGGCCAGCGACGACTGCCCGCATCCCTCGCCCTCCAAGGACAGCATCCGCGAGCAGGCGAAGCACTACGCCATCGCGGGCGGGCGTCCGATCGTGGTGACGGTGTGCTACGGGGACGAATGCACGGGCGACACGAATACCGAAGAGACCAACGTGCGGGGCACGCCGGTCACCGTCGGAGTCAGCAGCTCCGTCTCACTCACGCTGATGTCGGTGCTCGGCTTCGGCGAGATGGCCATCCACTCCGAGCACACCATGGTGGTGAACCACTGATGCGCAGGGCAGCTTCCTTGCCGATCGGCGCCTCAGTCCGTTCACGGGTGCGCGCTGCCCGGCCAGCTTCGGAGCGGGGCCAGATCGTGGTCATCACCGCCTTCCTGTTCACGGTGATCGTCGCCCTGGCCGCCCTCGTCATCGACGGCGGGGTAGGGCTCAGCTACCGCCGCGACCTGCAGGATGCCGGGGATGCCGCCGCCATCGCGGGCGCGAACCGCATCAAGACCGCCGGCACCAGCCGCGGATGCAGCGACACCGTCGGCCCCCCGCCGGGCGCCCCGCGCGCCGACGTGGTCCAGGCCGTCATGGACAGCCTTGCGCAGAACGCACCGGCGCTCGACGCGGACGACGTGGTCATCACCTGCCCTCCCGACCGGGACAATGACGCCGTTCGCGTGGTGCTGTCGTATCGGACCAGGACCTTCTTCGCGAGCGTGATCGGCGCGCCGGAGACGGACATCCAGACCGTCAGCGCCGCGGTGAACGGCCAGATCTTCGGGACGACCTACTCGGTGGTACTGCTTGACCCGGGCAACCCGTCGTGGCCCAACGGCCGCCGCGGTTGCCCATCGTTCCTGCTGTCGGGCGGACCGTCGGTCACGTTCGAGGGCTCCCTCCAGGTCAACTCGACCTGCACCGAGGCCAACGGCGGCGCGCTGAGCACGAACGGCAACGCCACCACCCTGAACGTCACGAACGGCGCGCGGCTGCGCATCGTGGGCGAGTACAAGCCGCAGGCGTTGACCATCAGCCCCGCGCCGCTCGAGCACCAGACGCCCATAGCCGATCCACTGGCCGGGCTCCCTCCGATAGACCAGGCTTCCCTCCCCGTGCGCAGGACCACGCGGCTGGTGCTCAGCAACGCCACCCAGGTGCTGGACCCGGGGATCTACCAGGGCGGCATCGAGCTGCGCAACTCGTCACAGGCGTTCCTGCGGCCGGGCATCTACGTCTTCCAGGGCGGCGGCCTGGAGATCGGGGCACAGGCCAAGGTGTTCTCGATCCCCGCGGCGCTCAGCGTGACGAGCGATGCCACCTGGGAGGGGGACTGCCCGCGCACCACCTGCGGCGTGCTGCTCTTCAACACGGTCGGCAGCACGGGGACCATGGGCCAGGTGTCGGTGGCGGCCGGCGCAACGCTCCGGCTTCGATCCTACTACCCCGATGCGGACGCGGCGCTCGGCCACCAGTACGCCGACTACCTCAACCTGCTGCTGTGGCAGGACGCCACGCCGGCGCCGGCCAGCACCTACGAGCAGCCCGTGGTCCGCCTCAGCGGCGGCGGCTCGGTCACCGTCAGTGGCACCGTCTACGCGCCGTCGGCAGCGGTCGAGATGGGCGGTGGATCGGGCGGCTCGGGCGGAGCGGTCAACCTCACGCTCCAGTTCATCGCGTGGGACCTGAGCATCTCGGGCAACGCGTCGTTTACCTTCTTCTACCGTGACGCCGACTTCACCAAGCCGACCGGCTACGGGCTGATCGAATAGGCCCTCCGGACGCCTACTGGTCACTGGCCCGTGCGGTCGTGGCGGAGCGCGATCGGCGCGTCCGCAACGCGATCACGACCGGCATGGTGGCCGGCGCCCTGCGCTAGACTCGGAACGCCGAACCCGGCACGACCCGCAGCGGAGCCGAACGCCGAACGTGCCTGCCCCGAACATGGAGGCCATCGTCAGCCTCGCCAAGCGCCGCGGCTTCGTCTTCCCGTCGAGCGAGATCTACGGCGGCATGGGCGGCTTCTGGGACTACGGCCCGCTGGGCGTGGAGCTCAAGAACAACGTCAAGGCGGCCTGGTGGCGCTCCATGGTCCAGCTGCGCGACGAGATCGTCGGCCTGGACGCGGCCATCGTCATGAACCCGCGCGTGTGGGAGGTATCGGGCCATGTCGGTGGTTTCAGCGACCCCATGGTCGACTGCCGCAACTGCAAGCTTCGCTTCCGCGCCGAGGACCTCAAGGGCCCGCCCGCCGAGATCGCGTGCCCCAACTGCGGGAGCCGGGGCACGCTGACCGAGCCGCGCCAGTTCAACCTCATATTCAAGACCCACGTCGGACCGGTGGAGGACACCGCCAGCGTGGCGTACCTGCGCCCCGAGACGGCCCAGGGCATCTTCGTCAACTTCGACAACGTGGCCACGACCACCCGGAAGAAGCTGCCCTTCGGCATCGCCCAGATCGGAAAGAGCTTCCGCAACGAGATCACGCCGGGCAACTTCATCTTCCGCGACCGAGAGTTCGAGCAGATGGAGATGGAGTTCTTCGTCGACCCGTCCGAGGAGGACCGCTGGTTCGCCTACTGGGTGGAGGAGCGCATGGGCTGGTGGACCGATGAGGTCGGAATCGCGCGCGAGCGCCTGCGCCTGCGGCCGCACGACGAGGACGAGCTGAGCCACTACTCGAAGCAGACCACCGACATCGAGTACGCCTTCCCGATGGGCTGGTCCGAGCTCGAGGGCGTTGCCGACCGCACCGACTACGACCTGTCAGCGCACTCCGCCGGCTCGGGCAAGACGCTGCGCATCTTCGACGAGGCCAGCGGCGAGCACGTGATCCCCTACGTCATCGAGCCGGCCATGGGGGTGGATCGTGCCGTGCTGACCGTGCTGCTCGACGCCTACGACGAGCAGCAGCTTGACAAGGAAAGGCGAGTGGTGCTGCACATCCGACCGCAGCTGGCGCCGGTCAAGGCGGCGGTCATGCCGTTGCTGCGCAACCGCCCCGAGCTCGTCGAACGGGCGCGCCGCCTGGCCGCCGACCTGCGGCCGCGGATGGCCGCCGTCTACGACGACACCGCCTCCATTGGCAAGCTGTACCGGCGGCAGGACGAGATCGGCACCCCGTTCTGCGTGACCGTGGACGTGGACACGCTCGACGACGGCAAGGCCACTATCCGGGAGCGGGACAGCATGACGCAGGAGCGCGTCGCCCTGGACGCCATACCGGATCGGCTCGCCTCGCTGCTGGCGGGCACCGCCGCCTGGGAGGCGAGCGCCTAGCCGATGCAGGAGCTCGCATCGGTGCAGGCCGCCCTCGATCGCGCGGACCACGAGGAGGTCCTGCGCCTGACCGATGCCATCCTGGCCGAGCGCCCCGGCGACGACGCAGCGCACGAGCTGCGGGCGCGAGCGCTGCTCGCCCTGGGCCGGACCGATGAGGCGCAGCAGCATGCCGCCGACGCAGTGCGCCTGGATCCCGACGAGGTGCGCTACCGCGAGCTGATGGCCGAGGTGCTTTCGGCGGAGGGCGCCCACCGCGAAGCCGCCACCGAGTACGCGCGGCTGGCTCGCGGCGACCCGCGACAGCGGGCCTGGACGCTGGCCGAGGCGGGGGAGCGGCTCGACGCGGACGAGGCCGCGCGGGCGGCCGACGCCGCCCGCCGCGCGGTGCGTCTCAACCCGTCCGACTTCGACGCGCAGCTGGCGCTTGCGCGGGCGCTTCTGCGCACCGGAGAACCCGGCGGGGCGTTGCGCGCGGCCGCCACGGCCGCTGAGCTGCAGCCGGAAGATGCGCAGGCGCGCGAGGCGCTGGCCGACGCCGAATGGCTCTCGAATCGGGACGCCGCGGCCTTCGCGCAGTTCCGGCGCCTGGCGCAGGAGCTCTCGGGCGCCTCGCGCGACCGGGTCGTTGCCAAGGCCCGGGCGCTCTACGCGCAGCACGCCGGCCTTGGTGGCCGGATCGTGCTTGCCATCCCGGGCCTCTTCGAGGCTGCGTTGGAGCGCGGGTGGCTGAACGTCCGCTGACCCAGCCGCGCGGCACGACCGCCGGCGAGCTGCGCGACCACCTGGCCTCGGCCCTGGCCCGCGCCATGCGGCGCCCCGACGCCCAGGCCATCGCCCTCACCGCGGACCGCACCAAGGCCATGGCCGTCGCACTGGCCGGCCTTGCCGATGAGGCCGAGGTCGACCTCGCCGCGCTCGATCTCGGGACGCGGGAAGCGGGCATCGTCCTCGGATTCCACCCCGAGCACGTCCGGCGCTTGGTCCGTACCGGCCGCCTGCGGGCGCGGCGGGTCCGGGGCGATTACCGCATCCGCGTCGACGATTTGTGGCCGCTGATCGAAGTCAGATACCGCCAGCCCGGCCGTCGCCGGTTGAAGCGATCCCGCTAGCGCGCTGACTCCAACGCCCGTGCCAGATGTGTCCGGTCGAACATGCCATCGCGTGTCAACGGCGTGGCGCCGCGGCTACAATCGAGCCTCCCCACCGAAGTCCTGACAGGAGCCGTCGCGCATGGCCAGCCCCACGGGCACGACCCGCAAGCGCAGCAGCCGCACCGCCACCAAGCGCGAGACCGAGCCAACCAGCGGAAAGCTGGTGTACACCTTCAGCGAGGGCAACGCGACCCTGCGGGCCCTACTCGGCGGCAAGGGTGCCGGCCTGGCCGAGATGACGAACGCGGGGCTACCGGTCCCACCGGGCTTCACCATCACCACCGAGGCCTGCAACGCCTACTACGCCGCCGGGAAGGAGCTGCCGCCGGGCCTGTGGGACGACGTGGTGGCGCACATGCACCAGCTGGAGCAGCAGACGGGAAAGGGCTTCGGCGACCCGGACAACCCGCTGCTGGTCAGCGTGCGCTCCGGCGCCGCCTTCTCGATGCCGGGCATGATGGACACCGTCCTCAACCTGGGCCTCAACCCCGAGACGGTCCAGGGCCTCATCCGGCTGACCGGCAACGAGCGCTTCGCGTGGGACGCGTGGCGACGCTTCGTGGCCATGTTCGGCCGCATCGTGCTGGACCTGGGCGCTGAGGAGTTCGACGAGCCCTTCGAGGAGCTCAAGCGCGCCGTCGGTGCCAAGGCCGATACCGACCTTACGGCGGACCAGCTACGCGACATCGGCGAGCGGTACACGACGCTCGTGGAAGGGAAGACCGGCCAGCCGTTTCCGACCGATCCATATCGGCAGCTGGAGCTGGCCACCCGCGCCGTCTTCGACTCCTGGTTCGGCAAGCGGGCGCATGACTACCGCGAGTACAACAAGATCCCGCACGACCTCGGCACGGCGGTCAACGTCGTGACCATGGTCTTCGGCAACATGGGCGAGGACTCGGGCACCGGCGTGGCGTTCACCCGTGACCCGAACACCGGCGACAAGCAGCTCTACGGCGAGTTCCTGACCAACGCCCAGGGCGAGGACGTGGTGGCCGGCATCCGCACCCCGCTGAAGATCAGCGAGATGCAGCGCCTGATGCCCGACGTCTATACCCAATTCGAGGAGATCGCGCAGCGGCTGGAGAGCCACTACCGTGACATGCAGGACCTGGAGTTCACCATCGAGCGCGGAACGCTGTACATGCTCCAGACGCGCTCGGGGAAGCGAACCGCCCCGGCCGCGGTGAAGATCGCGGTCGACATGGCCAACGAGGGCCTCATCACCCGCGACGAGGCGCTCCAGCGGGTGGATCCGGGCCAGATCGTGCAGCTGCTCCTGCCGCGCTTCGACGAGGCGGCCAAGGAAGGGGCCAAGGACCGATTCGTCGCCAAGGGCCTGAACGCCTCGCCGGGTGCCGCCACCGGCAAGGCCGTCTTCGACCCCGACCGCGCGGTGGAGGCCAAGGCCGCCGGTGACCCGGTGATCCTGGTGCGCATCGAGACCAGCCCCGACGACGTGCATGGCATGCTGGCCGCGCGCGGCGTGCTGACCGCTCGCGGCGGGGCCACCTCCCACGCAGCCGTGGTGGCGCGCTCCATGGGCCTGCCCTGCGTGGCCGGCGCCGAGGCGCTGAAGATCGACTACGGCAGGCGCCAGATGCGCGCCGGCTCCGTCACCGTGGGCGAGGACGAGATGATCAGCATCGACGGCACCACCGGCGAGATCTACGCCGGCGAGCTGCCGACCATCGAGGCGCGCTTCGAGGACGAGCGCGACCTGGCGACGCTCCTCGGCTGGGCCGATGCCGCCCGGCGCCTCCAGGTCTGGGCCAACGCCGACTACCCGCGCGACGCCGAGCGGGCGCGGGCCTTCGGGGCCGAGGGCATCGGGCTGTGCCGCACCGAGCACATGTTCTTCGAGGAGGAGCGGCTGCCGACCGTGCGCCGCATGATCCTCAACGCGCAACGCGCCACCGAGGCCAAGCGCCGCCGCGACGCGGGGGGCGAGCTGCCCGCCGAGGACCGAGAGGCGATCGAGATCTTCGACTCGGCGCTGGCCGAGCTGGAGGTCGCCCAGACCGATGACTTCGCCGGCCTCTTCCGGGCCATGGACGGCCTGCCGGTGGTCATCCGCCTCATCGACCCGCCGCTGCACGAGTTCCTGCCCTCGCACGACGAGCTGCTGGAGAAGGTGACCCGCCTCCGCACCCTGCTCGAGTCGTCCGACGGCGTGACCGATGCCGTCGCCGACCGGATGACGCCGGCGCTCGAGAAGGGGCTGGCGCGCATCTTCGGCGAGAAGGACGCCACGCGCGCCATGAGGCTGATCGGCCGTGAGGGTAGGGCGGGCCCCGTGTCGGCCGACGCGGATCGGGCCGGCATGCAAGTGGACCTGGCCGAAGCGGAGGAGCTGTTGGCGGCCGTCGAAGCCATGCGCGAGCAGAACCCGATGCTGGGCATGCGCGGCATCCGGCTGGGGCTGCTCATCCCGGACATCGTGCGCATGCAGACGCGCGCCATCCTCGCCGGTGCGGCGCGCGTGGCGGCCGAGGGGCGCACCCCGCTGCCGGAGATCATGATCCCGCTGGTCGGACACGTGAACGAGCTGTCGGAGACGCGCAGCGTCCTGGAGGCAGAGGTGCGTGAGATCGTCGAGCGCTCCGGCCAGCAAGTCGACTACAAGTTCGGCACCATGATCGAGGTGCCGCGCGGCGCGCTGACCGCCGGCGAGATCGCCGAGCACGCCGAGTTCTTCAGCTTCGGCACCAACGACCTGACCCAGATGACCTTCGGGTTCTCGCGCGACGACGCGGAGGGCAAGTTCCTGCTCCAGTACGTGGACCGCAAGATCCTCCCCGACAACCCGTTCCAGGTCCTGGATCGGGAAGGCGTCGGGCGACTCGTGCGCGTGGCCACCGAGGAAGGGCGCAAGACGCGCAAGAAGCTCAAGGTCGGCATCTGCGGCGAGCACGGCGGCGACCCGTCGAGCATCGCCTTCTGCCACGAAGTGGGGCTGGACTACGTCTCCTGCTCGCCGTTCCGTGTCCCGGTGGCGCGCCTTGCGGCGGCGCAGGCGGCTATCACCGCGACCGAGCTGCGCGACAAGTAGCCCTCAGGCGGACGGCTCGTTGCCGTCGAGCAGGCAGCCGGGATCGGCGAGGTCGACCAGAAGATCGCCGTCATTGTCCAGCCCGTCCTCGCAGTCGTCGACGATGGGCGACGGGGTCGGCTCCGGCGTCGTCGGCTGGGTGGGGGATGGCGGAGCTGACGACGGCCGCGGCGACGGCGACCTGGTCGGGCGGGCAGTTGGGGGCCGCGAGAAGCTGGGAGCCGGAATCTCGCTCACTTCGGGTTGCCGGGTCTCGCTGCCCACCTGGGGAGTAACGCTCGGCGCGACGCTGCCCGGTATGCCCGGAGCGGATGACGGCGGTGCGGCGGTGCTGGATGGTGGCTCGTCGGCCGATGCCGCGGTCGCCTCGTCGGTCGCCTCGGGACCCGGCGTCAGAAGTACGCCGCCGATCCCGATCCCGCCCAGGACTCCCTGGGTCGGCTGCTCGGAGGATGGGGCCACGAGTCCCGGGGGCCGAAGGTCTGCCGGCACCGCCGCCCAGGCGGCCACGCCCAGCACGATTCCGGCCGCGGCGGCCAAGCCGGCGCGCATCGCCGGTGAGATGCTGCGCGGCCCGCGCGCCTCCGCGTTGACCGGAGGCATCGGCGCTTGGCCGGTGTCGACGAGCGAGAGCAGATCCACGGCCGCCATGGCGTGGCCGCACTCCGCGCAGAACGCGGCGTGGAGGGCGACGTCGCGTGGCGGCTCGCCTGACGAGCCGCCCATCAGCCAGTCGTGGAAGCGCTGGTGAAGATCCGCGGACGCGTCCGGCTGGGATCGGGTCATGCCGATCTCCACGATGCGCCCACCGTGCGCGCCGCAACGCCATTAACGCGCTCGGTCACTCCTCCGGGCACGTGGCGGGCCGTCGCCGGCAGCGGCGCGGTCGTGGCTGGGTCACGGCCCGTCGCATCAGCCAGGTACCGTGACCGTGCCCGCTCCAGCAGCCGGCGCGTGGCCGCGGCGTCGCGTCCCAGGATCTGCTCCACGTCGAGTGGCTCGAAGCGCTCGACCGATGCTGCAACCAGGGCGGCCCGCTGTGCCAGCGTCAACCGCGCCAGGCGGTCGTACACGAGGCGGTCGACGCCCAACGGCCGCAACGCGTCGCGACGGGCATCCTCGGCAAGCTTGGAACGCCTCGCGCGCGCCAGGCGCACCATGGCCCGGGCACGCAACCAGGCCGCGGCGCGTTCGGGGTGCCTCAGCTCCGAAATGTGGCCTGCCGCCTCGGCGAGGGCCGACGAAGTGGCAGCCGCCGCCGAGCCCCGGTCGCCGAGGGTCACCAGCAGCGCGAACCCGTTCAGCCGCCGAGCGTGCAGCTCGCGAAACTGGGCTTCGAGCGCGGCGCGCGGGCCTGCCTCGGGCGGCAGGGCTGCCGGGACGGTGAGGCTGGTGATAGGTACCCTCCGGTGCGGTGGTGGCCGGTCTGGTGCGGTCGGACCGTCGAGTTTACGGGAGCCTGTCGAGCGAGCCGACTGCGCGATCGGCTGGACGCCGCTGTTGACAATGCGCTAGAATTACCTCGTACCTCTTGACAAAGCTATTGACAAGCGGCCCAGGCCGCCGGACCCCGAGCACATGACCTCGTCTGGGCTCGCCGCCGAAATCAAGTCCAAACTGCCCGTCATCGACGTCGTGGGCGAGACGGTCGCGCTGAAGCGTGCCGGCTCCGCCTACAAGGGCCTGTGCCCGTTCCACTCCGAGAAGACGCCGTCGTTCGTCGTCAGCCCCGACCGCGAGACGTGGCACTGCTTCGGCTGCGGCGAGGGCGGCGATATCTTCACCTTCCTCATGCGCCGCGATGGCGTTGACTTCCGCGACGCGTTGGCCCGGCTGGCCGAGAGGGCGGGAGTCGAGCTGTCGGAGCGCACCGCCAAGGAGGACCGCCGCAAGCGACGCCTGCGGGAGGCACTCGAGGCGGCCGTGGCCTGGTATCGCGAGGTCTTCCTGCAGGCGCACCAGGCGCAACGTGCTCGGGACTACCTGGCCGAACGTGGCTTGAGCGTCGAGACGCTGGAGCGCTTCGCCATCGGTTATGCGCCAAACACCTGGGACGCGATGACCCGCCGCTTGATCGGCCGGGGCTTCACGAACGAGGAGCTCATCGGTGCCGGGCTTGCCTCGCCGTCGAACCGCGGCGGAGTCGTCGACAAGTTCCGCGGCCGGATCATCATTCCGATCCGCGACGCGTCCGGACGGGCTGTTGGACTCGGCGGACGGATCATGCCCGGTGCGGACGGCCCGAAGTACCTGAACTCGCCGGCGGGCCCGCTCTTCGACAAGAGCCGCACCCTGTTCGGCATCGACCTCGCCAAGAACGCAATTCGGCGCGAGAAGCTGGCCGTCATCGTGGAGGGCTACACCGATGTGATGGCCGCCCACCAGGCCGGATTCGCCAACGTGGTCGCCAGCCTGGGTACCGCGCTGACCGCGGGCCAGGTCGAGCTTGCGACGCGCTATGCCGATGCGGTTGCGCTGGCCTACGACGTGGACCTGGCCGGCGAGGTCGCCACACAGCGCGGCCTGCTGGAGGAGCTCGGCCCCGACCAGAGCGTTTCCAAGGTGCGCGTGGTCCGCATCCCGGCCGGCAAGGATCCAGACGAGCTGATCAGGACCGATCCGGGCGCCTGGCGCACGGCCGTCGCAAACGCCAAGCCGGCGATCGAATACTTCATCGAGCGCACCGCGAACGAGGTGGGCCTCGACAGCGTGGCGGGCAAGCGCGATGTGACCGGGCGGGTGCTCGCTGTCCTGAAGCGGGTCGGCGACCCGATCGAGCGGAACCTGTACGTCCAGCGGCTTGCCCAGCTGGTGGGCGTGGAGGAGCGCATCCTGCATGAGGCACTCCAGCGCCAGCCGGTTCGCCGCGGCGCTCACGGCCTGGGACTGAAGGAGCGACAGGCCGCGCCGCAAGCCGAGGCGCGTGCCCAGTTGGGTCCGCTGGAGCGCGAGGCGCTCATGCTGCTGATGCGCTACCCCGGGCTGGCGAGGGAGCTGCCCCACGATCGCTCGCTGCCCGTCCGTGACGCCACGGCCGCTGCGCTGGCGGATGCGTGGCGCGCGCACGTGGCCGCCTCGAACGGCAACGCCGTTGGCGCCGCCGCGCTGGAGCGCTTCGTCGCGTCCCTGGATCCTGCGACCGGCGAGCTGGCGCGCGACCTGCTGGCACGGGTGGCGGCCTCCGAGTTCGAGGCCAGCCTTGACTCGGAGACTGCGGCGCGCGTCCTCAGGGAGGCGCTGCTGCGGCTGCGCATCCAGCGACTGGAAGAGGACCTCCGCGACGGCCGTCTCCTCCTCGAGGAGGCGCAGCGGGACGGCGACCGGGCGCGCCTGGACGCCATTGAGCAACGACTGATCCAGCTCGGCCACGAGAAGGCCGAGGCAACCCGAGAGATGCATGAGCCCGCGGACGTGGCGGGCGCCAGGAGGAGCTGAGCGTGGCAGTCATCAGTAAGAAGGGTGGATCCGCGGCCAAGGCCGCTGCCACGGACGAGAAGAAGCAGAAGGCCTCGGCCAAGGTCGGCCCGCCGACGAAGGCTCCGTCGAAGGCAGAGACGAATCGGCCGGTCGGCAAGGCTGCGTCCCCCAAGCAGGCCGCCGCATCGGTTAGCAAGGAGGGGAACCCGAAGGCCAAGCCCGCGGCCCGCGCGGCGGCGGTGGAGGAGCCGGAGGCTCGAGCGGACAACCGCCTGATCGAGGGACTGCTGGACAAGGGCCGCGAAGAGGGCTTCATCACCCACGACCAGATCCTCGAGGTGGTGCCCCAGCCGGAAGCCAACCTCGGCCAGATCGAGGAGCTCTACGCCGCCGCGGAGGAGAGCGGCGTGGAGGTACTCGACGCCGACAACCAGCCCACGCTCATCGCCGAGCCCGACGAGGTGGAGGCAGAGGCCCAGCCAGGCGCCGCGCGCGTCGAGCCGGCCGAGGAGGACCTCGAGGCCCTCGCCGCCGACCTGATCGGGATCGACGACCCGGTCCGCATGTACCTCAAGGAGATCGGCAAGGTCGCGCTGCTGACGGCCGAGGAGGAGGTCGTGCTGGCGAAGGCCATCGAGCTCGGCGAGAACGTCGTCGAGAATCCGGCCCGCGCCCTGGTCGACCTCTACACCTGGATCCTGAGCAACTCGGAGCCGAAGGCGCGGTCCATGGCTGCCATGCGCGCGTTCGACCTGCCCAAGGAGTCGCCGCGAGTCACGCGGGACGCCATCGACTGGTGGGTGAAGCGCGGAGAGCAGATCGAGCCGCCCGCCGTGAAGTTCTCCAAGGCGCGCCGGTCGTCCGACCTCAACGACGAGGCGCGCGAGCGGATCATGCACGCCGAGGCGCTGCTTAAGCTCTTCGCCGAGGACCCGGCCGAGGCGCTCAAGCAGGCAGTGCTTTTTGGGCATACCTATCGGTTCAAGGCGTTGGACCACGCCGGCGCGGCGGAGCTGATCGAGTTCGAGCGCTGGGCGCGCGAGACGACCCAGGAGATCGTGCGGCGCTACATCGAGGACGGCAACGACGCCGCCTACCTCAACGAGCTTGGCTATGACCCGACCATCGAGCCCGACGTGCCGCTGGAGCGGCGCGCCGGCCGGCTGGTGGAGCAGTCGGTCGACGCCCGCAAGCGGCTGACCGAGGCCAACCTGCGGCTGGTGGTCAGCATCGCCAAGAAGTACATCGGGCGCGGCATGAGCTTCCTGGACCTCATTCAGGAAGGCAACATCGGCCTGATCCGCGCGGTCGAGAAGTTCGACTACGAGAAGGGCTTCAAGTTCAGCACCTATGCCACGTGGTGGATCCGGCAGGCCATCACCCGCGCCATCGCCGACCAGGCGCGGACGATCCGCATCCCGGTCCACATGGTCGAGACCATCAACCGCCTCATCCGGGTCAGCCGCACCCTGCTCCAGGAGCTCGGCCGCGAGCCGACGGTGGAGGAGATCGCCCGGCGCATGAGCCGCGACGAGATCATCCGCGAGCTGCGCGACAAGCTCCAGCGCGAGCCGACCGAGGGCGAGGTCGACGACCGCGAGGCCATCGGCCCGCAGACGGTCTCACCGGAGAAGGTGCGCGAGATCATGAAGGTCAGCCAGGAGCCAGTCAGCTTGGAGACGCCCATCGGCGAGGAGGAGGACTCGCACCTGGGTGACTTCATCCCGGACCTGGCCTCGGTCGCGCCCGCGGATGCCGCCAGCCACCAGCTGCTGAAGGAGCAGGTGGAGGGCGTGCTCGACTCGCTCACGCCACGCGAGCGCCGCGTGCTCCAGCTTCGCTTCGGGTTGGAGGACGGTCGCTCGCGCACGCTCGAGGAGGTGGGCCGCGACTTCAACGTGACCCGTGAGCGGATCCGGCAGATCGAGGCCAAGGCGCTGCGCAAGCTGCGCCACCCGAGCCGCAGCCGCAAGCTGAAGGACTACCTGGAGTAGATTGCGCCCGACGTCGTCGTCAGCCGGCGACGGCGGCCGGGTCGTCGCGGCGCAGCAGGATGCCGAGGTACGCCTTCCACGGCCCGACGTCGGCGTCGCGAGAGCCCGCCATGCCCGCGAAGATCTGCGAGACGTGGTCCAGGTCGTGGACCGCCCACGTGGCCAGCAGCTCGCGCAGCGTCACCACGCCGAGCGCCGGGTGCATGCCACGCCGGTCGAGGTCGGCGTGGGTAACGATCTCGGCGAGCTTCTGGAGGTTCTCGGCGCGGAGCCGCGCGAAGCGGTCCAGCAGCTCGTCCAGCGTCACGTCCATGTCCCGCTCGACGTGCGCGAAACGATCGAACCGCTCGAACGGCAGCGAGGTACCGTGCTCGAGAATGCGCTGGGTCCGCGCGATCCAGTCGGTCTGCTCGCCGGTGATGAGGTGGCCCACCACGTCGCGGGGACACCAACCGCCGTCGGTGTCCGGGGTATCGGCCCACGACGCGGGCAGGCCGGCGAGCAGAGCGCGAAGAAGCTCAGGGGTGCGTCGCAGGAGGTCGGTGGTCTCGCGCAGGAAGTCAGTCATCGGGTGCGATCGTACTCCCGCAGAGGGGTGCATCGGTCTTTGACCCAGCGGGTGAGAGGCCGGTATCATCGGCCGGTCCTCGGGGGTTCCGCCATGGAGCCCGCATGCGTTCCGGCGTAGCTCAGTGGTAGAGCGGGCGGCTGTTAACCGCTTGGTCGTAGGTTCGAATCCTACCGCCGGAGCCACTCTGTACTGAATCCGAGCGGTTAACACCCCCGTCGGAAACGGACCGACAGTGCGGTGTAGCCGTCATCGCGCTGAGGCATCATCCGTCAGGTCGCGGTCCTGCATTTCCCACGCGTGATCCAGCGCGTGATACGCCGTGTGGCGCAGCAGGTAGGGGATCGTCCACTTGCCGAGCGGCTTGCCCTCCGCGTACCAGGCGCGCATGGCCTTGACGTAGCGGTCTCGATGGTGGGCGAGCCCAGCCGGCGTAAGCAGGTCCTCCAGCTCCGAATCAGCGTTCACGCGCTTCGAGAAGTCGCCGCCCTCGTTGGCCAACACATGCCGAACGATCTGGTCGCGGGACCGACCGCCGCCCCGGACGCCCGGCCTGAGCTCCGCGGAGACGCGGGCTGCCGTCTCGTCGAACTCGGCCCACGCCGCGCGCAGCAGCCGCACCTGCCGGTCGAAGAGCGGCGCGTCGAACGGCTCGCGGTCGAGCGGCGAGGGCGCAAAGGAGACGCCCCAGAAGTCGGTCGAGCCCACCCCCGGGTACCGGGCGATGATGGCGAGGTCGGTCTGGGTCGCGAGCTCGGCGCCTAGCCGGGCGCGCTTCGCGACCGGGAGGTAACGCGGCAGGTAGCGACTCAGCCGATGGACTGCCTCGTCCTCCGACTTGCCACCGCGTTCGAGGCCCGGCCAGTCCGCCGCCACGGCGACCCAGCGCTTGCCCCTGGTGGGCTGTTCGACGACGACCCGAAGCTGGGCCTGGGAAACCTGGGTCATTCGGGGCACCTCCGATCCACGCAACGCGGCGACTAAGCTGGGCGTGGATCTGCCATGAGGCGCCAGCCGCCGACAGCCGGAGCTTAGCACCTCTGGCCGCGCCGCGAGCCTGGCTCGAGCATAGCGAGTCGTCGCGGGGCACTCCTGAACGAGCAGGGCTAACCCATTGACCGGCGCCGACCACTTGCTCCGGCTGCGATCCTAGAGCATGCGCGTGTTGGGCGTGGTGTGGGTTGGAACGCGGACGGCCGCTTTCGAGGAGACGGTCGCCTTCTTCCGCGACGTCCTGGGTGTGCCGATGGAGGAGCTGGGGCCGGACTTCGCAGAGGGCCGGATGCCCGACTCGTCGCTGGTGGAAGTCTTTGGACCCTCGGACGAGGATCATCTGCACTTCTCGACCGGGCCGGTCCCCGAATTCCTGGTCGACGACCTGCCCGCGGCCCTTGCCGAGCTGCGCGCGGCAGGCGTCGAGGTCCTCGGCCAGCCAGAGGTCCGCGGCACGGAGGGTTGGCTCCACTTCCGCGCGCCCGATGGCAACGTCTACGGGCTCACCGCCGGCAGCTCGTACGTGCGGCCGGCGACCGGTTAACCTCGAAGCGGCGTCACTCTGCCAGCAGCTCCGCGTAGGCGGCTCGGCACCGCTCGGCACAATGCGCCCACGTCCATCTGGCGAGCACCCGCTGGCGAGCCTGTGCGCCCATATCGGCCGCGAGAGCTGGGTCCTGAAGCAGCGTTTCCATGCGCTGGCGCAGGGCGGCCTCTTCCCCGGGCGGCACCAGGAACCCGGTCTCGCCGTCCTCGACGACCTCGGGGAGCCCGCCCAGGCGGCTGGCGATGACCGGCGTGCCGCTGGCCATCGCCTCGAGGGCGACCAAGCCCAGCAGCTCGGAGACGGCAATGGTGCGCCCGTAGCACGTGCGCTCCACGGAGGGCAGCACCAGGGCGACGGCCCGCCGATAGAGGCCGGCCAGCTGCGCATCGTCGACTGCGCCGGCGAACCGAACCCGCCGGCCCGCGGCCAGCGAGCGCAGCAATTTGGGGTACCCGCGCTCGGGGAGCGTCCGGTCGTGTCCCTCGCTGCCGACGACCGTCAGCTCGGCGCCCGGTGGCAGGGCACGGATCAGGACGTCGACGCCCTTGTGGGGGGTCAGCCGACCGACGAACAGCAGGCCGGCGCGTTGCACGTCCGCCTCCGGCCGAAAGCGGTCGGGATCGACACCGCCGTAGATGACGCGGGTCTTGGCCATTGGCGCTCGGATGTCGGCGGCCGAGTACCGCGATACCGTGAGGAAGCGGTCGTACAGCCGCGGCACCAGCCCGCCCCAATCGCTGCCGGCAAGTCCGTGGTCGGTGACGACGGCGCGGCGGCCGCGAACGCGGGCCGTGAGGGCCGCCAGGACGCTGGCCGGGCTCCGCATCTGGTGAAGGTGGATGATGTCGGCTCGGCCGATGGCCCGCGGAAGCGATGGTACGATCGGGCGCCCCGGATGGCCTCGGACGAGGGCGAGGGGACGGAGAACCCGCATCCGAAGTTCGCCTTCGCTCCAGGCAGCCGGTACCGCTCCGAAGGTGACGAGCTCGCAGCCGATGTGCGCCGCCAAGGCCCGCGCCAGCTCCAGCGGATACCGCTCGCCGCCGCCGAACAGACCGCCCGAACCGAATGCCGTCGGAGCGACATGAATGACCCGCACCCGGCTCGCGCTCCTAACGCTCGGTGACCCCACCCGCGTGACGGGCGGTTATCTCTTCCACCGGCGCCTCGCCGATCGGGCGCATCTGCATGGCATGCAAATCCAGTTCATCTCGCTGCCGGATGTGCCGCTCCCGTGGGCCATGTTGAGCGGCCCAATCTGGATGAGAGACCCAGCCCTCCAGTGGGCGGATGCGCTCATCCTGGACAGCATCGCCGCCGCTCCAGCTGCTCCATGGCTGGCCGGCGTGCGAGTGCCGATCCTGGGGATGCTGCACCAGCCGCCGGGCGGCATGGACGCGGGCTCTGTGGCGCGCTCCGTGCGCGCGAGGCTGGATCGCTGGGCGTATCGGCGTGCCGCGCTGCTGATGGTGGCGAGCGAATGGCTGGCCGAGCAGCTGGCTGGTGCCGGGGTGCCGAGACGCCGGCTCGTGGTCGTGCCGCCCGGGAAGGACCCGGCTCCAGCGGAGGCGGCCACTGACGGCGGCGTGACCTTCCCGCGGCCCGACTTCCGCCACGGCCGCCGAATCGCGGCGCTGTGCGTGGCCAATTGGCTGCCCCGCAAGGGCATCCTCGATCTGCTGGAGGCGTTGGCGGGATTGCCGGACGAGCTCGTCACGCTCCACCTCGTGGGCGATGCGGCGACCGGCCGGTACGCCTCCCGCGTCCGGCGTCGGCTGGCCCAGCCGGACCTTGTCGGACGCGTCATGGTCCATGGGCTGATCCCGGCAAGCGCGGTCGCCCGCATGTACCGAGGCATGGACGCGTTCGTGCTCCCGAGCTTCGAGGAACCGTACGGAACGGTCTGGGGAGAGGCCATGGCGGCCGGCCTTCCGGTCGTCGGTTGGCGGGCGGGCAACCTGCCCTTCCTGGCCGATGACGAGCGCGAGGGCCTGCTGGCGCCCGTCGGAGACGTGGCGGCGCTTGGCCGAGCGCTGGAGCGAGTGGCGGTCGAGCCCGACCTCCGCGAGGCAATGGGGCAGGCGGCTCGCGCAAGGGCTGCGTCCCGCCCGACCTGGGACCATACGGCTGAGCGCTTCTTCGGCGTCGTGGCGCAAGTCCTTGACGCAGCACCAGGCTCGCCACCTCCCCCGGATCAGCGACTCTCGCCTGAAGGCTAGCGGCGGAGTCGCCCGCACGTCAGGCGCCGAGGCGTTGGTCGAGCGCTGCCCACGCGTCGGGTGACTCGTGGACGGTCACTCGCAGCGACGCGAGCTGCGGCGCCGGATCGACCAGCTCACACACGTGGTTCCAGATGTGCCGGGCCACGTTCTCCACGGTCGTGCTCTCGCCCTCAAACGTCTCAAGCGATTGCAGGTCAACCGACTCGAGCTCGCGCAGACACCTGGTCAACGAGTCTCCCAGCGCGTCGAGGTCGAGCAGCATGCCGTTGGAGTCCAGCGACTCGCCGCGCACGATCGCCTCGACGCGGTAGTCGTGCTCGTGGTGATCGCCGGCGGACGGCGACTCGTCCAGCTGGTGCCCGGCGTGGAATGAGCGGGCGACACCGACCTCATACATATTCCAGCACCACCTGCAGGCACTCCTGGGGATTGCTCTCGAGCAGCTCGTAGGCCGATGCCGCTGCATTGAATGGGAATCGGTGGCTGATGAGGTCGTCCAGCGGCAAGTCCAGTAGAAGTGCCGTCACCAGTTCCGTGCGGCGCTCGCGGTTCCATCGGGGCCCCAGGCTCGGGTCCAGCGTCGACACCTGCGAGCTGAGGAGCCGCAGCCGTCGCCGATGGAAGGCAGCTCCGAGCGCCAGCTCCACAGGGCGGCTTCCGTACCACGACGCGACGACGACCGTCCCGCCGAAGGCGGCCGCGTCCACGCATGACTGAAGGGCGGCAGCACTCCCGCTCGCCTCGATGGCTACGTCCACGCCCCGTCCACCGGTCAGTTCGAGGATTCGCGGCACCAGCTCGTCGTCCGGTGAGAGCGCGTGGTCTGCTCCCGCCTGCACGGCCGTGTACCGGCGGCGTGCGTACAGGTCCACGGCGATGACCGGCCGCGCGCCGACTCGCTTGAGCAGCATCGTCACGAGCAGGCCCACGATGCCCTGGCCCATGACCAGCACTGCCTCCGCCAGCCGAGGATGAGCGTCCAGCGCAATGGTTGCCGCAGTCTCGAGGTTTGCGGCAAAGACCCCGCGCTCGACCGGCAGGCCGTTCGGCAGCCGGATCGGGAAGTCAGCCGGCACGACATAGTCGGTCTGATGTGGGTGATGGACGAAGACCAGGTCGTCGGCCCCCAGGCTCGTCACGTCACGGCCCACCTCCGCCACCCTGCCGACGCTGGCATAGCCGAACTTGATCGGAAGGCGGAAGTCCCCCTCGACCGTAGGCAGGTCGGGCGCGACGTCGTCCGGAGCTAGTCCGCGAAACACGAGGAGCTCGCTCCCGGCGCTCACGCCGGATACGAGAGCATGAACTCGGACGTCGCTGGACCCCAGGGGGCGGGGCGGCTCGCTGCGGATCTCGACCGCGCCCGCGGCGGGAAACCAAACCGCGTCAGGCACGTGCCTCGCTCCATGGCTCGAGCTCGCCGTCGAAGATGACGTCCGGTCCGGCCTGCGAGAACGAGGCCCGCCGGAAGGCGAGCGCATCGCGCAGCCGGACGATGTCGAGGTCTCCGACAGCCTCGATCCCGGTTCCCACGACGATCGGGGCGATGGTGACGACCAGGCGCCCCACCCGGTGCTCGCGCAGCAGCGCCGTGATCAGTCCTGCGCCGCCCTCGACCAGGACCGAGCCCAGCCCGCGCCGGCCGAGCTCGTCGAGCAGCGCCCCCAGATCGACCCGGCCGTCTTCGGTCGCCGGCAGGACGACGATCTCGACGTCGGAGCGCAGGAAGGCGCTCCTGCGCTCCCACGTGGCTCTCTCGGTGGTGGCCAGGATCGTGGGCGCACCGCCATCGTTGACGACCTTCGACAATGGCGACAGCCGGAGTGTGCTGTCCACCACGACGCGAACTGGGGACGGGCCGTCCACCAGGCGGGTGGTGAGCCGAGGGTCGTCGGCCATGACGGTGCCGGCGCCGACCATGATCGCCGCGTGCGACGCTCGAAGCCGATGAGCGAACCTGGACGAGGCCTCCGCGCTGATCCATTGGGATTCCCCAGTCCGCGTCGCGAGCCGCCCGTCGAGCGTCTGGGCGTAGTGAATCGTGACCGATGGCCTGGGCGGACGCTTCGGCACCGCATGACCCAGCCTGGCGATCTTGGCCTCGAGGTACCCGGTGTTCACGAGGTTGGGGAGCGCGGTCACCGGGACGCGCTCGACCACGGTGATGCCGGCCGCCTCCAGCGCAGCAACTTTTGCAGGGTTGTTGGTCATGAGCCGAATGCGGGTGAGGCCCAGCTCGAGCAGGATCGCTGCGGCGCCGCCGTAATTTCTCGCGTCGACCGGGAGTCCCATCGCGGCGTTGGCGTCGACCGTGTCCAGGCCGCTGTCCTGCAGCCCATACGCGCGCAGCTTGTTGGCTAGACCGATGCCCCGGCCTTCCTGGCGCAGGTACAGCAGGACGCCCGCACCCTCCGACGTGATCTCTGTCAGCGCGCGTCCGAGCTGGTCGCCGCAGTCACAGCGCAGCGAGCCGACCACGTCGCCGGTCCAGCACTCGGAATGGAGCCTCACCAGCGGCGCATCAGCCGACGCAACGTCGCCGTGAACCAGGGCGACCGGTTCGCTGCCGTCGAGGTGGTCGGCGAAGACGAGCGCCTCGAAGGCGCCAAGGCGCGTCGGCAGGCGTGCCGCGCTCAGGCGCACGACACGAGGTGGGGTTGTCCGGGCTTCCACGGTTGATCGCCGGGACATGCACGGTGCGCGCCACGCCATTACCGGAGGCGCAGAGGAATATCCGTGGGGGCGTCCCCAGCCGATGGTATGGTGCGGGACATGGATCGGGACGACCTGGTACGTCTGCGGCGCGCGCGAGACCAGATGGATCGAGAGTACGCGCTCCCGCTTGACGTGGAGGCCCTGGCCCGGACCGCGTGCATGTCGTCCGGTCACTTCTCACGGAGCTTTCGCGCCGCCTACGGCGAGACCCCGTACAGCTACCTCATGACGCGGCGCATCGAGCGCGCCATGGCCCTGCTGCGGCGCGGCGACCTGTCGGTGACCGAGGTCTGCTTGGAGGTCGGCTGCTCATCCCTGGGCACCTTCAGCACCCGGTTCACCGAGCTCGTGGGCGAGAGCCCCAGCGCATATCGAGCGCGGGATCACTCGTGGACGGAGCCACTGCCCGCCTGCCTGGTGCGGGCGGCGCTGCGACCGGTCAGGAATCGAGAAGCGGTTTCCACCGCCAGCCGATAGGCTCGCCTCCATGGACGTGAAACTGCATACCTGCTTCCTCTTGGTGGACGACCACGACACGGCGATCGCCTTCTACCGCGACGCGCTGGGGCTCGAGGTGCGCAACGACGTCGCGGCCAAGGGCATGCGCTGGGTCACCCTGGGAGCGGCCTCCCAGCCCGACGTCAACATCGTGCTGGAGCCTCCCGCGGCCGATCCCGGCATCTCGGCTGCTGATCGCGAGACGATTGCCGACCTGCTCGCCAAGGGCCTGCTGCGGGGCGTGAACTTCTCGACCTCGGACATCGAGGCGACGTTCGACCGCGTGCAGGCCACCGGCGCCGACGTGATCCAGGAGCCGATGGACCAGCCGTGGGGAGACCGCGACTGCGCCTTCCGCGATCCGGCCGGGAACCTGATTCGCGTCAGCCAGGCACGCGGCTGACCGACACCCGTAACCGAGGAGAAACCTGCAATGAGTGACACGAAGAAGGCGACCAAGCGCACGACATCGCGTGACACGACAGCAGCGGTCTGGACGGACGAGGAGCGGGCTGCGATGCAGGAGCACGCCCGCGAGATGAAGTCCTCTGCGCGCCGGGGCAAGAGCGCGGACAAGGCGGCGCAGGGCGAAGCCGACGTGCTCGCCAAGATCGCCGAGATGCCGCCGTCGGATCGCGCCATGGCGGAGCGCATCCATGCCATCGTCAAGGACACCGCACCCGACCTCGTTCCGCGAACCTGGTACGGGATGCCCGCCTATGCCAGCCAGGACGGCAAGGTCATCTGCTTCTTCACGCCCGCGGCGAAGTTCAAGGAGCGCTACGCGACGCTCGGCTTCAACGCCGAAGCGAAGCTCGACGACGGCACCATGTGGCCGACCTCGTGGGCGCTGACGAAGCTGACCGCCGCGGACGAGGCCAAGATCACCGCGCTCGTGAAGAAGGCCGTGGGCTGAAGGGATCAGGCTGAACGGTTCAGACGGTCGCGAGCGCTGCCTCGAGGCGGCGCCGAAGGTGCTCGCCGGTCAGGGTGCCCTCCGCCCGGGCCAACTCGGCCGGCGGACCCTCGAACACGATCCGGCCCCCATCGTGGCCGGTACCGGGACCGAGGTCGATCACCCAGTCGGCGCGAGCCACGATGTCGAGGTTGTGCTCGATGACGATTGCCGCGCCTGCTGGGGCATGAAGCCCTGCACGAACGCGCTGTACGTCTCGTTGATGAGGCGGCGAGACTCGGCGGCGATAGTTTCGGACACGAGCGAGCTCTTGCCCGAGCCGCTGACGCCGGTGAACACCGTCAGCCGCCGTTTCGGGATGTCGAGGCTGACGTCGCGCAGGTCGTTCTCCCGCGCGCCACGCACCTGGATCGTGCCCCAGGCGGCACCGCCCTGGCCGTTGGTCATCTCGCCGATATTGCCGGATCGACCGATGGACCGCAGGGCCCGGCCGCGATACGGCGACCCCAGACCTAAAGGAGCCGCTCGACCAGGGCGAATCCGTCCTGGCTGCCCGGCCACCGCTCACGAAGGTAGTCGCGCCCCAGGCGGCGGGCCACCCACCGCAGCACCACCGCGGCCACGACGATGTCGTCGAGCGGTCCGATGCCGGGCAGGAATTCCGGTATCAGGTCGACCGGGCTGGCCAGCCAGGCGAGCAGGCCCACCAGCAGCCAACGCTCGCGGCGAGGCGTGGCCGGGTCGGCGATCACGGTGCGGAGCAAGCCAAGGAGGTCGGGGAGCAGGCGCATGGCCGCGCCGGCCAGGTGCCGAGAAGGCCGATGCAGCCAGATGATCGCGACGAGCACGGCCCACATCGCTACCACCGCAGCAAACGCCAGCAACAGGCCACCCATCCATTCCGGTATCCGGTCGCCAAGGGGTGTCGTCAATTTGACACCCAGTGCTGTGCCGATGGGACTAACGCCGAGCCCTCGCCGCCGTTAGTACTTCTGCGCCGGGCAACTGTGTTAGCGGCACGACCGCTAGGGCAGCCGCAGTTGCCCGGCATCGTGCTGTCACCGCCGGGTCAGCGACCGGGATCCTCGAAATCGGGGTCGACCGGTGCCGTGGGTCCGACGTTGTCGAGGGTGGGGATCAGGACCCATCCCATCACGGCCATGGCGAGCGCGAACACGATGAGCAGCACCGTGCCGATCCACTCGTAGCTGGCGATCCAGTAAACGACGCCCACGCCGGCGATGAGCAGCGGCAGCGCCATGTACTTCCAGACCGACATGCCGCGGATGATAGTTGAACGGTCGAGTGGCCCGACGGGACGAGGTCCCGCGCAGAGCCGAATGTAGGTAAATCTATGACGCAGCTTGATCAGGCGATCCAGCCGCAGTCGGTGCGATTGACCTCGCGCGGCCGCTCGGCCGGCGGCCGCAGGCCAGTCGCCGGCGGATTGGCCTGGACGATCGGGCGCGTATCGAGGACCCGTTCGCTCTCAGCCAGCGTCATGCGGCGGACGGCCGGGTCGGTCACCGTGGCACCCGGCTCGTAAACCTCGGCAAGAGCCGGAGCGCGAGTCGGTCCAAGGGCAGCCTCCCGCGCCGTGACGACCGTGCCATCGGGGTAGGGGAGCCACAGGCCGCGCAGGCGAGCCATGAAGTGCTCGGGCATGCCGGGGACCAGCATGTCAACGCCGCCTTGCCCGCTGCGTCGGTAGCCGCGCGGCCGCTCGTCCGCTTGGACGCGATCGACGAACGCTCGGCCCAGCAGCTCACGCACGGCCACGGCGACCGGCTCTGGCGCGTTCACCGTGGAGCGGCCGTCCTTGAAGGTGACGCTACCCACCACCTCGGACTGCCCGCTGGGCCGAAGCGTGCGTACCAGCTCGTAGGTGATCGTGTCCTCGGTGCGCGGATCTGTGGGACGCTCGGTCATCGCGCGCAGAATAGCGGAACGACGAGCCCGCGCCGGCATGCCGAGCGCGGCGGATCGGCGGCCGCGCTCGGCTAGAATCGGGCGGTCGAGACCAGCTGGAGGAGGCGCGTGAGCGAGCGGGAAGCGGGCGAGTACCGGGCGATGGTCTCGTCGCAGTCCGACGAGCAGATCGACCATTGGGCGGGCGACCTGTTCATGGACTTCGCCAAGCGCATGGGCGTGGGCACCGCCATCGCCGCCTTCTGCGACATCACCGGCCTGGACGGGCGCGGCTTCCAGCGGGCATTCCTGGTCGGTGGAGGGCCGGACCACGTGGTCGGCATCGACACCGCCGGCCAGCTGGCGGCGCCGATCTTTGAGCTGCCCAAGGCGGTCCGCGGCCTGCGCCGGATCGACCCGAACGCCCGTGCGCGCCTGGTCGACTTCCTCGTCGCCCAGCGAGAGGTGATGAGCTACACGGCCTGAGGCCGCCTCACCGCGTGCCTACGCCGGCTCTCGGGTGGCACGAATGATGGCGATGGCGTTCTCGAGCTTGAGTTTCGTCACGGTCAGGTTGCGCGCCAGGTTGTCCCGGTTCGTATCGGGAATCTGTTCGATGACCTCGGGCTGCCGAAGCAGGCTCACCAGTTCTTCGATGGCATCGGCCAGCCTGGCTCGATTGACCATCAGCGCGTCGTCGGTGGCCCGAGCGGCCCTCGCTACCGCCACCTCGCCGGCGGTCGTTCGGCCGCGGCGACGGGGGCGCTCGCCATTCTCGCCGTCTCCGTCCGTGCCGGTCATGGCGCGCAGCCTCGCCAGCGGCAGCTCTCCGGCCGCGACCTTCTTGGCCAGGCGGCGGCGGAGCCGCTCGTCGCCGATCTTCATCAGCTCGTAGGCGTGGCTGATGGTGTCTTTGCGCACGGACACCAGCTCGCGGATGTCGGGAGGCGCATCGGACAGGCGCATTCGGTTCTCGACATAGCCCTTGTCCTTGCCGATCCGCTGCGCCAGTTGGCGGACCGAGTAGCCGAGGTCCGTCATCTTGCGGAACATGGCCGCCTCCTCGAGCGGTGATACGTCCTCGCGCTGTAGGTTCTCGATGATCGACACCTCCAGCGCCGTCTGGTCGTCGAACTCGACCACGATGGCCGGAATGCTGTCCCGCTTGGCCAGGCGCGACGCGCGCCAGCGGCGCTCGCCGGCGATGAGCTCGAACTGCGAGCCGACCGGGCGCACCAGGATGGGCTGCAGGACGCCATGCTCGCGGATGGAATCGGCGAGCTCGGTGAGAGACTCCTCCTCGTACGACAGCCTTGGCTGCGCCGGGTTAGGCAGGATGCGATCCAGCTGCACCTCGCGCATGGTCGCTTTCGTGGCGCGTGACTCGATCAGCGAGACGAGGCCAGGCCCAAGGTCGGTCCGCTGCGCCTCGTCGAACAGGCGGTGGATGTTCTCGCGGAAGGCGGGACGTTTGCTACCCAAGCTCCACCACCTCTCGGGCCAGCTCGCGGAACGCGCGCGCCGCCGCGGAGTTGGTCGCGTACTCGGTCACCGGCTTTCCGGTCAACGGCGCCTCCCCCAGCTTCACGGTGTTCTTGATCATCGTGTTGAAGACCCGATGGTCCCCGAGCTCTCGCAGGTTCTCGAGCATCTCCCGGGCGAGCACCGTGCGGCCGTCGTAGAACGTCGCCAGCAAGCCCAGGATCTCCAGGTCGTGGTTGAGCTTGAGCTTGATGGTGTT
>DATADC010000007.1:0-6785 GCA_036258735.1 Candidatus Limnocylindria bacterium | reverse complement strand
ACGGAAAAGTGGTCGCCGACGTGCGTCGCGAGGAGCCCGGCTGGCACGATGCCGTGGGGCCGGCCCGCAACGGCGCCGGAGCGCCCGAGCGCCGAGCATTCGCGCGGCTGGGTGCCATGCTCAACCGGTTGCGCGCCGCCGGCGCGCGCCGCTGAGGACGAGGAGCTGCCGTGATCGTCGTCGAGGGGCTGCGTCGCGACTTCGGGCGCGTGGTCGCCGTGCACGACCTGTCGTTCAGCGTGGCCGACGGCGAGATCTTCGGCCTGCTCGGCCCGAACGGGGCGGGCAAGACGACCACCGTCCGCATGCTGGCCGGCCTCATCCGCCCGACGGGTGGGACCGCGACCGTCAACGGGCATGCACTGGGCCAGGACTCCCAGCGGATCCGCGGCCTGACCGGCATCCTTACCGAGTCGCCCGGCCTGCACGACAAGCTGACCGCGCGTCAGAACCTGGCCTTCTACGGGCGCCTCTACGGGCTGACCGGCGCTCGGCTGGCTTCGCACGTAGACCGATACCTCGGCGTGGTCGGCATGGGGGAGCATGCCGACCGGCGCGTGGGCGGCTTCAGCAAGGGAATGCGCCAGAAGATAGCCATAGCGCGCGCCCTGCTGCACGAGCCCGAGGTCATCTACCTCGACGAGCCGACCAGCGGCCTCGATCCGTCGGCGGCCAAGACGGTGCGCGACTTCGTGGCGAGCCTGCGCGGCCGGGGCCGCTCGATCGTGGTCTGCACCCACAACCTTGACGAGGCCGAGCGGCTGTGCGACCGCATCGGCATCATGCGCGGCACGCTGCTGCGCGTTGACACCCCAGCCGGCATCCGCCGCCACGGCCGCAACGCCACGGTGCGTGTGGAGCTCAACGGCGCCCGCGGACCGGAGTCGTTCCTCGTCCTGCTCGAGGCGCTGCCGTACGTGCTCGGGGCGCGGGGCAGCGACGAGGACCGCTCCCTGCTGGTCGAGCTGCGCGACCCAGCGACGGAGACGCCGGACCTGGTGGCGGCGCTGGTCGGCGCCGGCGCGCGGATCAGCGGCGTGCGCGAGGAGGCCGCCACGCTGGAGGAGGTGTACCTCAACTTGGTCGGCGAGGCGGGAGAGCGGGACGTGCCGGCAACGGTCCCGGCGGGCCGGGAGGGAGCGGCGGCGTGAGGCCGGGATACGTGTGGGCCGTCTTCGTCAAGGAGTGGCGGGACCTGGTCAGCAATCGCCTGCTGCTCGGAGCGGTGGTCTTCCCCGCCTTGGTGTTCGCCTCGATCCCCACCGGGCTGGTCGCGTTCATCCAGGTCAGCGAGCTCAACATGGACCAGATCGGCATCGTCCGCAACTACATCGACGAATTCCCCAACGTGCCGGAGAAGCTGGCGATCCAGGGCTTCATCGTCTCCAACTTCATGGCCTACTTCCTGATCATCCCCGCCATGGTGCCGATGGCCATCGCCACGCAGTCGGTCATCGGCGAGAAGGTCGGTCGGTCGCTGGAGCCGCAGCTCGCCACCCCGCTGGAGGTCCCGGAGCTGCTGGCTGGGAAGACGCTCGCGGCCGCCATCCCGGCCGTCACCGCCACCTGGGCGGTCTACTGGCTGTACGGGGAGGTAAACGGCGCCATCGCCGACCCGCGGCTCGCCCGCTTCGTGTTCATCGACGTCTGGCAGGTGGCCATGATCACGCTGGTGCCGCTGATCTGCATCTTCAGCGTGCTGCTGGGCATCGTGGTCAGCGCCCGCGTGGGCGACCCACGCACCGCCCAGCAGATCGGCGGCTTCGTGGTAATCCCCATCATCGCCGTCGCCGTCGCGCAGTTCTTCGGTGGCCAGGCCACCTTCACCATGGAGCAGGTCATCATCGGCGACCTCGTGGTCGCCGCCTTGATCGGCGTCACGCTGGTCGTCGGCTCGTGGGCCTTCGACCGCGAGCAGATCCTGGGCCGCTTGGCATAGGGCCAGGCGGCGTTACGCCTCAGCCCGTCCGTGGCTTGTAGGCAGAGTCCAGCGGCGCGTCGCTGTCGTCGGCGGGCTGAAGGTCCTCGGCGGTTTCGCCGCGGTGCTCGGCCTCGACCTCCTCGGCATAGGACGGAGCGCCGGGATCTCCGACGACTCGGTCCGCCGAGCCGGGCGGCCCGGTGTGCGCCGGCTCGGTCCCGCGCTCCTCGACCTGCGCGACCCGCTCCTCGTGCTCGGACTGTTGCGTGAAGTCTCGATCGGTCATGTCTCAGCCTCCCGGGCCGGACGTGTCGCCGGCCTCCCCGAGCGGAATGGTGCAGGTTGTGGGCCAGCTGGTCGCGGCTCAGCCCTTTACGGCGCCACCCAGGATGCCGCGCACGAAGTAGCGCTGCAGGCCAAAGAACACAACCAGCGGCAACGCCATGCTGATGAACGCGGCTGCCGTGAGCAGGTGGTAGCCCTGTCCCAGCGAGTTCACCAGGTTCGCGATCTGTACCGTCATGGGCGCCACCTGTGGCGTGCCTCCGACCAGGATGAGTGCGACCAGGAGGTCGTTCCATACGAACATGAACTGGAAGATGACCAGCGAGGCGATCGCCGGTACCGAGAGCGGGAGCACGAGGCGGAAGAACGCCGTGGTAGGGCTGGCCCCATCCAGGTAGGCGGATTCGAACATCTCCCGCGGGAGCGCGCCGAAGAAGTTGCGCAGCAGGAAGATGGCGAACGGCAGTCCGAAACCGGTGTGGGCCAGCCAGACGGCGGGGAAGCTTCCGGTGAGGCCCAGGTTGGTCGTGAACTGCAGGACGGGAATCAGCGCGGACTGGAGCGGGATGACGAGCAGTCCCACGACGATGATGAACAGCAGGTTTCGACCGGGAAACTCCATCCACGCAAAGGCATAGGCCGCGAAGGCCGCGACCAGAATGGGGATGACCGTGGCCGGGATGGTGATGAAGAGGCTGTTCATGAATGCCTGGGCCATGTTGTTGCGGCCCAGCACGCTGCTGTAGTTCTCGAGCGTGAACTCGAACGGCAACTGAAAGGCGTTCCACCAGCCGTTCGTCAGGACCTCGTTTGCGGGCCGGAGCGAGCTGACGAACAGCGCTACGGTTGGGAGAAGCCAGATGATCGTGACCGCGATCAGGATGGTATGGAGGCCGGCACGGCTGATCCATCGCGGCCCTCCGCCGGCCTGCTCGCGGACGGTGGGGGCGGTCGTCGTGGTGGCTTCGGCGTCGAGCACGGTCATCGAATCGCCTCCTGCGCCTGGAAACGGCGGATGTTGATGAGCATGACCGGGATGATGGTGAGCAGAAGGATGATCGCGATGGCGGCCGCGGTGCCCGCGTTCTGATTCGTGAAGCGCTCGTGGTAGAACGCCGTACCGATGACCTCCGTCCCGTACTGGCCGTTGGTCATGACGAAGACGATGTCGAAGGTCTTCAGAGCGGTGATGACGATGGTGGTGGCGACCACGGAGATCGTTGGTGCCAGGAGCGGCAGGATGATGCGTGCAAAGACCTGAAGCTCGCCGGCGCCGTCCATGCGAGCCGCCTCCAGCAGCTCGGTCGAGATGCCTTTGAGCCCGGCTGAGAGGATGACGGTCGCGAACCCGACCCACATCCAGATGCCCACGATGATGAGCATGAAGGTGTTCCGAGGCCACTCCGTCAGCCACGACTGCGGGTCGCTACCGACCAGCCCCAAGGCCGCATTCACCGTGCCGCGCGCCGGGTTGAAGTCGTACATGAAGTTCCAGATGACGCCCGCCGCCACGAAGCTGACGGCCAGCGGCAGGAAGACGAGGGCCTTGACGACCGTCTCATACCGAACGCGATCGGCAAGCACCGCGATCAGCAGCCCGATGACGACCACGACGCCGGCGAAGAACGCGATCCACAGCGCCGTGTTGAGGATGATCTGCCAGAAGCCGGACTGCCCTACCAGCCGCGAGTAGTTATCGACGCCGATGAACTCGGTTGAGCGCGCGTTCTGCAGGCTCAAAAAGAATGTGGCGACCGTCGGGTAGATGAGATAGGCGATGAGGAAGGCGAACCCCGGAGCGAGCCACAGCCAGGGCCGAAAGGCGGGCCGCCGTTTCGCGGGCAGGAACCCGAGCGCGCGCTCCGCGACCAGCGCATAGCCAGCCGTAATGGCGGGCACGCCGACGACAACCACGACGGCCATGCCGAGGTTCCCGAAATCCACTCCTCTCCTCCTACGAGGCGTGTCTACCGATGCGTCTGGACGTTCAGATGCGGGCCGCGCATGACGCGGCCCGCATCCAGAGGCCTAGCCCGAAGGCGTGGCAGAGTCAGAAGTCTCGGCGTTGGCGGCCCACTTTCCGAAGGCTTCGAATGCCATGCGAATCTCCTCCGAGTTCCATGGGTGCGTGCCCTGCCACCACGCGTCGTAGACCTCGGCTCCCGACTGGCGGAGCACGAAGTCCTCGATCCAGTCCGTACCCGGCCAACCCTCCGAGCCAGCGCCGCTGTTCAGGCCGATGCCCCACGGGGTGAATCCGTCCTCGCGGATCTGATCGGCGAGCGCGACCAAGCCGTCCCAGTCCTCCGGGACCTCGTACCCGCGCTCCTCGAATTCTGCGGGGTTGTACCAGATGAATCCCTTGGCGGTGGCCTTGATGAAGATCCCTACCAGGTGGCCGTCGACGCTGCCGTCGGCGATCCATCCCTCGTTGTACTCCTCGGCCATGGCGTCGGGGTCGATAACGTTCTCGAGCGAAAACAGGTCTCCGTTCCGCGCGAAGGTGGCCATGGCGCCGGGGCCCGGCAGCCCCGCCACGTCCGGTGGATTGCCGCCCTCAATACGGGTCGTGAGCGTGGCGTTGATGTCCCGGGTGGACTCGTAGTTCACCGTAACGCCGGTGCGTTCGACCCAGGGGGCGATCACCGCCTCGAAGGACTCCTGCTCGGCGTCCGCCCACACCGCCAGGATGTTGATCTCGCCACCGAGGCCAGTGTCATCCTCGGGCGGCGCGCTCGCCGCCGGCGGGTCGGCTTGCTCGATGCCGGCGTAGGCGGACTCGCGAGTGGTCTCGAGGTTCGAGAGGATCGAATCCAGGTTGCCGGGGTTCTGAACGTACTCGAGGATGGCGGACCGGAAGGCGGCCTCCATCTCGGCCGGCATCTTGTCGGACGCGTCGAACCGAACGGTCTCCGCCTCGACCATCACCTCGGCCAGCCGGCGGGATGTGTCGTCGGGGTACACGTCGAGCGGCACCGCCGAATTGGCGGTCAGGGCACCGCCGCGCTCCGGCCAGATCGCCTGTGCCTCGGCGCTCACCAGGTAGCGCATTAGCGAGGCGGCCTGCGGGGTGTCGTTGAACATGCCGAACAGGTCTCCCGCAGTCTCCACGGCGTTGAACTCGATGGCCGGCATTGGGAAGAAGTCGTACGTCTCGCCGGCTACCGCGACGTCGGGGAAGTTCTGCTCGAAGAACCCGGCCTCCCCGGCCATGAAGCTGGCCTGGTGGTGTAGGTAGCAGCCAGGAGGATCGGTGAATAGGCAGTCGCCGCCGTTCCCGAACTGTGTGTTCAGCGCCTGGTTTGGTCCGCCGAACACGTACGACGTTTGTCCGTTCCCGTCCTGATCTTCGGTCTGGGTGCATGCGACCAGCACGAGCATCAGGCTCGTGAGCACCGCAGCGGGTTTCATCCAACGGGTCATGCATCCTCCTCCAACACCTGTGCGTCAGGCGCGAACCAGCGCCGGGCGATCTGCGGGCCCGAGTCTGATCGGGCGTTACTTCCCATGAGCAAAACGTGCGGCCCGCAGCATGATGCCTGGCGGGTTCGCTCGGGCGAGCGGTCGTTATGCAACCAGAGAGTTCTCCGTTTCGGGATCGAACATATGCAGCTTATCGAGCGGCACTCCGAGCTCAATGTTGTCCCCGGCCTTGACCTTGCGATCGGAGGGGATGAGGGCCACGATCTCGTTGCCCTCGGCCTGCGCGTGGATCAGCTCCTCGTTACCGAGGAACTCAACCACGTCCACGCGCGCCGGGATGCGCACGATGCCGTCCTGACCGTTCGCGATGTCGAGGTGCTCGGGTCGGAAGCCGATCATCAGGTCCGCTCCCTGCGGGCGATCAGCTGCCGCCTTGGCGGCCGCGCCGGACAGGTTGAGCTTCGCGTTGCCCAGCATCAGGTCCTGGCCTTCGGTGGCCTTGACCGTCGCGAAGTTCATGGCCGGCGAACCGATGAACCCGGCCACGAACACGTTGTTCGGGTGGTCGTACAGCTCCTGCGGCGTGCCGACCTGCTGCAGGAGGCCGTCCTTCATGACCGCGATGCGGTCGCCCATGGTCATGGCCTCGACCTGGTCGTGGGTGACGTAGATCGTGGTGGTGCCGAGGCGCTGGTGCAGTCGCGCGATCTCAGCGCGGGTCTGGACCCGCAGCTTGGCGTCCAGGTTGGACAGCGGCTCGTCCATCAGGAAGACCGCGGGCTCGCGCACGATGGCGCGGCCCAACGCCACGCGCTGCCGCTGGCCGCCGGACAGCGCCTTGGGCTTGCGGTCCAGGAAGCGTTCCAGCCCAAGGATGCCGGCCGCCTCCTTGACGCGCCGGTCGATATCGGCCTTGGGCGTCTTGCGCAGCTTGAGACCGAAGGCGAGGTTGTCGTAGACCGACATGTGGGGATAGAGGGCGTAACTCTGGAAGACCATGGCGATGTCGCGGTCCTTGGGAGCCACGTCGTTCACCACGCGGTCGCCGATGTAGAGCTTGCCCTCGCTGACGGTCTCGAGGCCGGCGACACAGCGCAGCGCGGTGGTCTTGCCGCATCCCGAGGGACCCACCAGGACCAGGAACTCGCCGTCGGCT
>DATADC010000006.1:0-8389 GCA_036258735.1 Candidatus Limnocylindria bacterium | reverse complement strand
CCGAGGTGAGGAGATACCCGTCGGGCGTGATGACGACCGCCGACCCGCGGCCTCGTCGTGCAACGTCGAGCTGGACAACTCGCGGCAGCAGGTGGTCGGCAACTCCGGTCACGATCGCCGAGTACGCGTCGAGTGGCTCGGCAGGGGCGGCGTTCATGGTCACTTGCAATGTACAAGTTACGGCCATGGCGCGCAACGACCCGCGGCACGGGCCGTGCAGGCCGGGACATCGCCGGCAATGGCACGCGCGGTGCACTCATCGGCCGTTGGGCCGGAGGTGCGGTGCCCAACACGTGACTCCGGCCCGTCGCTCCGGCACGAAAGGGAAGACGATGTCGATTCCGAATCCACCTCCAGATCCAGACCTGCCGGAGGAGAACGACCCGGACCTCGAGATGCCGCCGGACTCGCCACCGGCTCCGGACGAATTCCCCGTGGTGGAAGAGCCCGGCTACCGAGCGCCAGGCGTCGAGGAGTAGGCTGGGACAGCGGGGGGAGTGCCTTGGACGATCGCCAGATCCGGCTCCAGCTCGAGATCATTCGCGTGACCTATCGGGCGGAGGCCGCACGCCTCGATCCACGCGCGCTGGCCGACGTGCAGGCACGCTCAAACGAGATCCTGGACCGTATCGAGGCGCTCGTGGCCGGTGATGGGCACCTTCGCGACGAGGTTCGCGCCGTCCGGCGCGAGATCGGCTAGACCGGCTGCAGCTCCCGCAGGACCGAGTACAGCTCGGCGACCGAAAACGGCTTGAGCAGCACCTTGACGTTCTCCATCGAGCGGACTTCCTCCTCGACACGCTCGATGCCCCACTTGTCCGCCGTGCAAACGATCGTCGGGACATTCGACAGCTCGGCATGCTGGCGGACCCAGCGCAGCAGGTCCAGCCCCTTGAGGTCCTCCGTGCCGAGGCGCAGATCGATGATCAGGATCTCCGGTTGCGATGCCTCGATCAGATAAGTGGCGTTGTCGCGGTCGCCGTCAATGAGGGTGGCCGGGTAGTTCGCGTCGTGGAGGAGATCGGCCATCAGCTCCAGGAACTCTGGGCTGTCGTTGATGACGGTGACGCGCTTCAGGTCGGACATCGGGCCCCTGAGGGTGTTGGCAACCCGCGGAGTATGACGCGCTGCTGGCCTTCTGACCAGACCCCGCCACGGAGATAAGGTTTCTTAACGCGCGCGCGGGTGGCACGCCCGCTGCAAGCCTCACCTGGCGAGGGCCGAAGCGCAGCACCGTTTCGACCCTCTCCACCGGGGGGAACGAGCGAGCCGGCGGCGTCGGTTGCCCGGGGGAGGGCTGCTGAGCCACCGGCTCGTACGTACGGCGTGCAGACTCTGAGCGAGCATGACGGACAGGCCTGACCTGCTGCGCGACGCGGCGGCCCGGGACGAGGCCGATCTGTCGGCCCTGCGCAGCGCCGCCCGAAGCTGCACGGCGTGCGACCTCTACCGCAACGCCACCCAGACCGTCTTCGGCGCAGGTGGCGAGGAGGCCGAGCTGATGCTGGTGGGGGAGCAGCCCGGCGACCGCGAGGACATCGCCGGCGAGCCGTTCGTCGGCCCGGCCGGTCGCCTCTTGGACGAGGCGCTGGACGCCGCTGGCATCGACCGGCGCCTCGTGTACGTGACCAACGTCGTCAAGCATTTCAAGTGGCGCCGCGCGCCCAGCGGCAAGCGGCGCATCCACCAGAAGCCGGACCGTGCCGAGATCCAGGCATGCCGCCCGTGGCTGGAAGGCGAGCTGGCGCGCGTGCGACCGCGACTGGTGGTCTGCCTCGGCGCCACGGCGGCCCAGGCGCTCATCGGGCCAGGGTTCCGGGTCACCCGGGAGCACGGAGTGGTCATGCCGAGCGAGCTGGGGACGCCCGCCATCGGCACGATCCACCCCTCCGCTGTGCTGCGGGCGCGCAGCGAGGAGGAGCGGCGCGCCGGGTTCGAGGGGCTGGTCGCCGACCTGCGGACGGCCCGCCTCCATCTCGAGGCCAACGTGGCAGGAGCCGTTATCCCGCCGGCGTGAGGAAGTCTGCCATCGCAGCTGCCAGCCGCGTGTACTGGTCCAGGTCGTTGTAGGCGGCCACGCTGATTCGTACGAGGCGCCGCCAGCGCTTGCCGTGCGGACGCTGCGGCCAGGGGGTGACCGTCACCTGGAAGCCGGCTTCGAGCAGCGCGTCGTGCAGGCGATCGCCGTAGAGGCTGCCGTCCCGGGCCGATGCCGGCTCCGCCTCCCATGCCAGCGGGACCGACGCCATGCTGCCGATCATGTCGTCCGGCGCTGCCGCGGACTGGCGCGTCGCAGCGCACAGCCGGTCGCGTGCAGCGAGGGCAATGGCACGGTTGCGCGCGCGGACTGCCGGCCAGCCCCCGGCCATGAGTGACGCCCCGAAATCGATGGCGGCGGGCACCGCCAGCCAGGGCGTGGGATCGCCGGTTCCCTGCCAGTCAAACTCCAGTCGGAACCGACTGCGGTCGGCTCGCGGCAGGTCGGCGCCGTGCGAGATGGTCAGCGGCCGAACGGCGTGCTGCCGGTCGCGCCGCACCCAGAGGAACCCGGCGCCCTTTGGCGCGCACACCCACTTGTGCAGGTTGCCGGCGTAGTAGGCCGCTCCGAGCGGGTCCAGGGCCAGCTCGACCATGCCCGGCGCGTGCGCGCCGTCGACGAGCGTGTTGACGCCTCTCGCGGCGAGCTGGGTCACGAGCTCCGCGATCGGCAGTACCAGGGCGGTGCTAGACGTGACGTGATCGAGCACCGCTAGGCGCGTCCTGGCCGTAACCGCGGCCAGCACGCGTTCCACGACCTCCGCAGAGCCGGCGCCGGGGAAGGGAATGGCGACCACCACGACTCTGGCGCCGTCGCGCTCTGCCACGTAGTCCATGGCGTTGCGGACCGCGTTGTAGGCGTGGTCGGTGGTCAGCAGCTCGTCGCCGGCGTCGAAGCGCACCGAGCGCAGCACCGCGTTGCAGGCCGAGGTCGCGTTCGCGACGAAGGCCAGGTCGTCGGCATCGGCGCCCACGAAGGCGGCCAGGCGGTGGCGGGCCGCGTCCAGCGCCGGTTCGTGGTCGCGGGCGAAGAAGCGCACAGGCTCCTTTTCCATGCGTTCACGCCAGCGCTGCTGGTCCTCGAGGACGGGGAGCGGAGTGGCGCCGAACGAGCCGTGGTTGAGGAAGTCGACCGCCGGATCGAGCATCCAGTGGCGGGCGTGCTCGGACGGCATGGCGGCTATCGTAGACCGATGCCCCCGCAGCCCCGCCTGCCGCGACCCGAGGCCGTCATCTTCGATCTGGACGGAACCCTGGTGGACACTGTCGAAACCCGCATCCGGGCCTGGCTGGCAACCTTCGCCGAGTTCGGCATCCCCGCCACCCGCGCGCAGGTGGCCCCGCTGATCGGATCGGACGGCCGCCGCCTGGCACGCGAGGTGGCCGGCGCAGCCGGGATGACGCTGACCGAGGGTCGCGATGAGGAGATCGACCGCCGGTCGGGCGAGATCTACGAAGGCCTCAACCGCGACCCGCGGCCGCTCCCCGGGGCGCGTCGCCTGTTCACGGCGCTCGACGCCGCCGGCGTCCCGTGGGCAATCGCCACCTCGTCACGACGCGAGCAGGTAGGGGCCTCCGTCGCCGCGCTCGGCCTGGACCGCGATCCTGCCATCGTCGACGGCTCGCATGTGGAGAACGCCAAGCCGGCGCCGGACCTGCTCCTGCTTGCCGCCAGCGAGCTGGGCGTCGAGCCGGCGCGCACCTGGTACGTCGGCGACTCGACCTGGGACATGGCATCGGCCGATGCGGCCGGGATGGTGGCGCTGGGGGTCACGGCCGGCTCGGTGGTATCGGCTCGCGAGCTCCGTGAGGCAGGCGCTCGCTGGGTGACCGAGGATCTGTCCAAGTTGGCGGAGGCGGTCGCCTAACGCAGCCAGTGGGGTGTGACGCCGTACGCGGCATACGCTGCGTGGTACTGCTCCGCCTCGAGGTCGCCGTGTCCCGGCCGGTACTCCTCGGCGGCCAGGATCTCTTCGCGCGTGCGCTCGACATACGCCGTTCGCGGATCGCCGCGGGTCACGACCTCGAACGGGATCAGGCGCTGCTTGCGGCCGAGGCCGAGCACGGCGCCACCGATGCTGACGTGCACCAGGCGGGCCACGCGTTCCACGGGATCGGCCAACACGTCGACCACGGTGCCGACGTGCCTGCCGTCGCGGTCCAGCACCTCGCGCCCGCGCACGTCACTGGCCGGGTCGGCGAGCGTCACACCGCCACGCGTCAGCGGCTTGAGTTCGCGCGTGAGCGTGACTGCCATTGGCTTGATCCGGGCGGCAAGCACCGTGCCAGCCGTGCAGGTGGCATCATCGGCGCCGATGCCGCTGGAGACCTATCGGGCCAAGCGCCACTTCGGCCGCACGCCCGAGCCGGAGCCGGGCCACGTCGGCGACGGCGGTGGCCGGTTCGTGGTGCAGCGTCACCGTGCGACCGCCCTGCACTACGACTTCCGCCTGGAGATCGGCGGCGTACTGGTGAGCTGGGCGGTGCCCAAGGGACCGACGCTCGACCCCGGTGAGCGGCGCCTGGCCATGCGCACCGAAGACCACCCCATCGAGTACCTGCCCTTCGAGGGCGTCATCCCGAGGGGCGAGTACGGGGCGGGGGACGTCATCGTCTGGGACTGGGGGAAGTTTGAGCCGGAGGAAACCGACGACCCGGTCAAGGCCATCGGCGCCGGCGAGCTCAAGTTCCGCCTCTTCGGCCAGCGACTCCGCGGTCGCTTCACGATCGTGCGCACGGACGGTCGCGGGTCCTTCGCGCGCGACGACCGCGAGAAGTGGCTCCTGCTCCACAAGCGTGACGAGGCGGCCGTGCCCGGCTGGGACGCCGAGGACCATCCGGAGAGCGTCAAGACCGGCCGCACCAACGACGAGGTCCTGGCCGGTGATCCGCCCCGCTTCGAGGCCGAACCGCCGGCGCCCGAAGGGGCGCCGGACCTGTCGGCGGCGCGCGCGGAGCCGATGCCGGAGTTCATCCCGCCCATGCTGGCGACGCTGACCGAGGGCCCCTTCGACGACGCGGGCTGGCTGTTCGAGATCAAGTGGGATGGCTACCGAGTACAGGCGGCCCTTCGAGACGGCCGCGTGCGCCTCTGGACGCGCAAGCGAGTCGACGCGGCCGGCTATTTCCCCGACCTGGCCGAGCAAGCCGGCTGGATCGACGCCGACCGGGCCATCGTGGACGGCGAGGTCGTGGCGCTCGATCCCGAGGGCCGTCCCGACTTCAGCCTGCTCCAGGACCGCACCGGGCTCCGTGGCCTTCACGGGTCCGCCCGCTCGCCCGACCCCGAGGCGGCGCGGCCAACGCCCGACGAGCGGCGCGCCATCCCGCTGGCGTACATGGCGTTCGACCTGCTGTACCTCGATGGACGCTCGCTGCTGGAAGTGCCGCTCGACGACCGTAAGCGGCTCCTCAGGCGCCTCTTGCGGCCGCACCCGACGGTGCGCTACGCCTCGCACGTGATAGCGGACGGGTCGGCGTTCGTGCGAGCAGCGTCCGAGCGGAACCTGGAGGGCGTCGTGGCCAAGCGTCGGGCCAGCCGCTACGAGCCCGGCCGGCGCACGCGCGACTGGCTCAAGATCAAGCTGCGCCGCGAGCAGGAGGTGGTGGTCGTCGGCTGGCTCCCCGGCCAGGGCACGCACAAGGACCTCGGCTCGCTCATCGTGGCGGTCAACGAGGACGGTGCGCTGCGCCACGCCGGTCAGGTGGGCAGCGGCATCGACGGCAAGATGCGCCGCGAGCTGCTGGCCGAGCTGCGCAAGCTCGAGCGCCCGCACTCGCCCCTGCCCCAGCCGCCGCGCCTGCCCCAGGCGCACTGGGTCGAGCCGCGCATCGTGATCAGCACCGAGTTCACCGAGTGGACCAGCGACCAGCTGCTGCGGCAGGCGGCCTTCAAGGGCGTGGCGATCGACCGCGAGCCGTCGACCGTGGTGCGCGAGGAGGCCGTGCCGGCTGCCCGCGTCATCGCCACCGGGTCCCGAGCCGGCCGGCGCCAGGCGGCGCGGCCCACCAGCCAGGTGGCGCCCGCGGGGCCTTCCGCGACCGCCGTGGAACCGGCCACCGCGGACGAGCTGGCCGCGCTCGACGCGATGCAACGCGACGGCCACTGGCAGGTGGCGGGCCACGAAGTACGCGTGACCAACCTGGACAAGCCCATCTTCCCGGCCGAGGGCGACCATCCAACGCTGACCAAGCGCGACCTGCTCCGCTACTACGTCTCGATCGGGCCGACGCTGGTGCCTTACCTGACCGGTCGTGGCCTGACGCTGAACCGCTTCCCGAACGGGATCACGCACAAGGGCTTCTGGCAGAAGGACCTGCCTGGCCATGCGCCGGACTGGGTCGCTCGCTGGGACTACACCGGCCACGAAGGGCCGAAGACGTACGTTGTCGTCGACCGCGTCGCCACGCTCGCCTGGCTCGCGCAGGAGGCCGCGGTGGAGCTCCATCCGTGGACCTCGAGGACCGATGCGCCCCAGCAGCCCACCTACGCGCTCATCGACGTCGACCCAGGACCGAGCACCACCTGGGAGGAGGTGCTGGCGCTGACGCGGCTGTACCGCACGGCGCTCGAGCACCTGGGCGTCATCGGCCTTCCAAAGGTGACCGGCAAGCGCGGCATTCAGGTATGGGTACCGGTCCGACGCGGGTATGCCTTCGACGACACGCGGGGTTGGGTCGAGGGACTGTCGCGCGCCATCGGCGGGCTGGTGCCCGACCTCGTGAGCTGGGAATGGACGAAGCGCGACCGGAAGGGTCGCGCGCGCCTGGATTACACGCAGAATGCGGTGAACAAGACGCTGGTGGCTCCGTACTCCGTCCGGCCAGCGCCCGGCGCGCCGGTATCGGTCCCCATCAAGTGGGAGGAGCTGGACGAGCCCGCGCTGCGGCCGGACCGCTGGACGATCCGCACGATAGGGAAGCGACTGACCGAGGTCGGCGACCTATTCGCTCCGGCTCTGAGCCTGGAGCAGGAGCTGCCCTCGCTATAGCCGAACGCGCCGTCGAAGCTTCGACGGCGCGTTGTACCCGCAAGTCTGACGGGTCTACTGGCTTAGAGCGGCCAACCGCCGCCGCAGCTCGCGGTGCGCATGATGCGTGTCTCCCTGGTCCTTCCCCGTGACCCAGCCGGTCACGGCTTGGCTTGAGGGTCGGCGAGCGCCAGCTACACGGGCAATGACCCATCCGTACCGGGGGTCGGCCGCGGCCAGTACTTGCGGGTGGTCCGCGGGTCAAATTTTGGTTGCCAGACCGGGCACGGCGTGTACACTGCTGGCCAATGCCACGCACCAAGACGGCAGCCCGAGCAACCGAGCACGACACGGCCCTGGCGCGACAGATCGGCGCGCGCTTGCGCGACGCGCGCGCGCGCGCCGGCCTGACCCAGCAGCAGCTCGCCGGCGAGCGCTACACCAAGGCCTATATCAGCGCACTCGAAACGGGGATCGCGCGGCCGTCCATGGTGGCGTTGAGCTATCTCTCCGAGCGGCTCGGCCTGGCGCCCAGCCATTTCCTGGACGAGCCGACGCCGGCATGGACCCGCCTCGAGGTGGACATGCAGCTGGCCGCCGGCGACTGGGAGGCGGCGGCGGAGGGTTACGGCCGGCTGTTGACCGATACCCTGGACGACCAGTCCCGGGCGGAGGTGCTGCGCGGCCGCGCCGAGGCGCTGGCCCGCCTGGATCGGGGCCGGGAAGCCGTCGCGGCAGCGTCCGAGGCAGCGCGCCTGTTCGGTGGCCTGGGGCGCGTGGCGGACGAGGCGCTGGCTCGCTACTGGCTGGCCTACGGCCTCTATCTGTCCGACGCCGAGGGCGAGGCGCGCAGCATGCTCAATAGCCTGCTGGAGCGCGTGCGCGGCGGGCTCAAGGTCGAGCCCGAGTTCGAGATGCGCCTGCTGATGGCGCTGGCCGCCGTGGAGTCGCGCACCGGCAACTACGCGCAGTCGCTCGCGCACCTGGAGGCAGCCCGCGGCATGGCCGACGACCTCGACGATCGCCGGCGGGCGATGTTCCTCTACAACCTCGCGATCAGCTACCGGGAGACGGGTGACGTGGAGGCCGCCATCCGCGCGGGCACCCAGGGTCTGGCACTGTTGCGCGCCGCCGGATCGGGCTTCGAGTCGGCGCAGATCGAGAACGACCTGGCAATGGCCTACCTCGCCACCGGCAATGTCGCCCGCGCGGACGAGCTCGCCAGGGAAGCCCACGCCGAGTTCGAGCGCGCCGGGGACGACCGTTACCTGTCGGCCGTGCTGGATACCGAGGCGCAGGTCGCCCTCGCCCGCGGAGACGTCACGAGCGCCCAGCGCCTGGCGGGACGCGCGCGCGAGCTGGCCGAGGCGACCGGGAACCGC
>DATADC010000005.1:0-3043 GCA_036258735.1 Candidatus Limnocylindria bacterium | reverse complement strand
CGCACAGGTTCGACCAGTATTCCGCGGCGCTGTTGCCGATGGGAGTGACCGCGCCCAGGCCGGTCACCACGGCACGGCGCGCTGGGTCGCGGCTCATGGGGTCCGCCTACTCCTCGTACCGGCGAACGATCACCGTGCTGTTGTGCCCGCCCAGGCCCATTGAGTTGGAGAGGGCCACCCGAACGTCGACCTGGCGCGCCGTGTTGGGAACGTAGTCGAGCGTCAGCTCCGGATCGGGATGCCGGTAGTTGATGGTCGGCGGCAGGCAGCCGGTCTGCACCGCCCGCGCACAGGCGAAGGACTCGAATGCGCCGGCGGCGCCCATCATGTGGCCGGTCATGCTCTTGGTTGAGCTGATGGCCAGCCGGCGAGCGTGCTCGCCGAAGACGTCCTCGATGGCGACCGACTCGAACTTGTCGTTCAGCGGCGTGCTGGTGCCGTGGGCGTTGATGTAGTCGACCTGCTCGGGAGCGATGCCGGCGCGCTCCAGTGCGGCACGCATGGCCCTCTGGTTGCCCTCGCCGCGCTCGGCCGGGGCGGCCATGTGGTAGGCGTCGGCCGACGAGCCGTAGCCGATGACCTCGGCCATTGGGGTCACGCCGCGCGCGCGGGCGTGCTCCAGCTCCTCGAGTACCAGCACGGCGGCACCCTCCGACACCACGAAGCCGTTGCGGGTGGCGTCGAACGGCCGGCTGGCGATGGCCGGGTCGTACTCACCGGTATCCGGGTCGATCGGCGTGCCGAGTGCTTTCATCTGGCTGAACCCCGCCATGGCGAGTGGCACCACGACCGCCTCCGTCCCGGCGCCCAGCATGACGTCCGCCTGGCCGCGAATGATCGCCTCCATGGCCTCGCCCACCGCGTGGCCGCCCGTGGCGCAGGCACTGACCACGGCCATGTTGTGGCCCCGGATGCCGAACTGGATGGCCACCATGCCCGATGCGCTGTCGGGGAGCATGTGCGGCAGCAGGAAGGGGGACACCCGGCCCGGCCCGCGCTGCCACAGGGTGTGGAGGCCGTCGCTCATCATGCCGATGCCGCCGATGCCGGTGCCGAACACCATGCCGAACCTGTCGGGGTCCGCCTGGGCCGTGTCTAGGCTGCCGCCGGCATTCAAGAGGCCGGCGTCCCCGAGCGCCTCTCCGCTGGCCGCAACCGCGAGGTGGGTGTTGCGGTCGTGGCGCCGCGCGTCCTTGCCGTCCATGAACTCGGTGGCCACGAATCCCTTCACCTCGCCGGCGATGCGCACGTCGAAGTCGCTGGCGTCGAACAGCGTGATCTCGCCGATGCCCGAGCGGCCGGCGACCAGCGCCTCCCAGCAGGCGTCGGCTCCAATCCCGACCGGGGAGACGGCCCCCACGCCGGTCACCACGACACGCCGCTGGGTCACGACGGAAGCCAGATGCGCTCGGAGCCGGGGCTGTCGACGGGGTGAACGCTGGCGCCGGGGGCGATGCGCCGAATCAGGCCGCTCAGCACGCGTCCCGGGCCGATCTCCACGAAGTCGGTGACGCCGTCGCCCGCCATGCGGCGCACGGTGCCCGTCCATTGCACCCCGTGCACGAGGTGCTCGGTCAGCTCTCGGCGGAGGCCGTCTGCGGTCTGGATCACGCTGGCGTGGACGTTGCCGAGCACCGGGACCTTCGGGTCGCGGAACGGCACGCGGGCCAAGATCCGCGCGAACTCGTCCCGGGCGCGCCGCATGAGCGGGGAGTGGCTCGCCACGCTCACCGTCAGCTGCACGGCCTTGCGCGCGCCCACCGTCTTGCTCATCTCGAGCGCGAACACCAGCGCCGGGATGACGCCGGAAAGCACGATCTGTCCCGGTGCGTTCTTGTTGGCCACGCTGATCTCGCCGTGCTGGCGCGCCTCCTCGACGATCTCGTCCACCTGCTCGTCGCTGAGGCCAACCACGGCGCCCATGCCGCCATCGATGCCGCGTTCCTGCATGATGCGCCCGCGCTCCTGCACGAGCTTGAGGGCAGTCTCGAAGTCGAGCGCGTCGGCGGCCACCGCCGCGGCGTACTGGCCCGCCGAATGCCCCGCTACGGCGACCGGCCGCAGCTCCACGCCCGCGCGCTTCGCCTCGGCGCGGATCGCCTCGAGGTATGCCACGCTGGTTGCGAGGATCGCCGGCTGGGCGTTGATGGTCTGGTCCAGGTCCTCGGCGGGCCCTTCCGCGATCAGGCGGCTGAGCGAGAACCCGAGCGTGGCGTCGGCTCGCTCCATGATCGCCGCCGCCTCCGGCGAGCGCTCCACGAGCTCGACGCCCATGCCGACGTACTGCGAGCCCTGCCCCGGGAAGACGAAGGCATGGGCGCGCCGCGCAGGGGCGTCAGCAGTCGAGGGACGGCGCTGGTCGGTCATTTACGGTCTAGCGGCGTGGAAAGGTGGTCCGAGTATAGCCCGAGCACGAATCGGGACCACAATCAGGCGCGATGGGCGACACGGTCAAGGCTCGGCCGTGGCGAAGCGGCTCACCACCTCGTGCAGGACCGGTAGCCCGAACCGCAGGGCACTCACCGGGATGCGCTCGTCGTTGGCGTGGAACAGCGAGAGGAACGGCGTCTCCGGATCCAGGCGAAGCGGCGCAAAGCCGTAGGTCGGGATGGCGAGCCGGCCCAGCGCCTTGGCATCGGTGCCGGGCGTGATCATCATCGGCACCGGGTTCGCCTCCGGGTCAGCACCTCGCAAGGCATCTTCCATGAGGCGCACGACCTCCGCGTCCGGCGGCCACTCCACCGCGGGCATGGTATGGGCCGATTCCACCCTCACGGCCGGGCCGGCGGTCGCCTGGAGGTGACCGAGGAACGCCGCCTGGTCGGTTCCCGGCAGGGTCCGCACGTCGATCTCGGCCTCGCCGCTTCCCGGCACCACGTTCACCTTGTTCCCAACCCGGATGACGTTTGGTGTGACCGTGTCGCGCAGCATGGCATCCAGCGAGCGGCGCAGGACGGGGTCCTCGACTGCGGCCGCCAGGGACTGTCGTGCCTCCTCATCGCGTCCGGCCTCGGCGTGCCGCGTGACGTCGTCGAGTCCCAGC
>DATADC010000004.1:0-2689 GCA_036258735.1 Candidatus Limnocylindria bacterium | reverse complement strand
TGCCGGCTCCGATCCGCGCATGCAGCCTGGCAAGTCGCTGCGCGACTGCTTCGGTGTCGATGCCCAGCTGGTCGGCCATCTCGCGGTTGGTGCTGCCGCGGGTCAAGAGCCGCAACAGAGTGCGCTCGTCATCGTCGAGATCCCCCCACGCCGCGTCCCCGGCATCGGGCTCGGCGCCGGCGCTCGCTTCATCGGGCGTCCCGGCCAGCGCCACCAGCCGCCGGCCCCATGGACCGCGAAGCCATCGAACCCGGATCTCCTCGTCCGCTGTGCCCCTGGCGATCCGAGCCACCTGGATCTGCAGCCAGGTGCGAACCATGGCCTGGGATTGGGGCGGGCCGCCCGCGAGGACCGCCTCGCTGGCCGGCAGGAGAATCTCCAGGCTCACGTCGTCGTGGTTGGAGGTCTGCATGAACTCCAGCGCCTCGCCACCGGCGGTTGCGGCGGCGGCTGAATCGCCGCGCGCCAGCGTGACCTGCGCGAGCGCGGCATCTGCCTGCGCGACCCACGGCGCGCGCCCGGGCAGCAATGGATACAGCCGCTTGACCTCTTGGGCCGTGCGCTCCGCCAGCTCGAGCAGCTCGGCGTCGCCGGTATCGGCGCCAAGGCGCGCAGCCTCCACGCTGAGCCGCGCCATGACCTCGCAGCGCGCCGCGGGTCGCCCGTCATCGCCGGCCATCTGGACGGCGAGCTCCAGGTGGCGGCGCATGCCCGCTCCGTCGCCGGCCGCGGCGCGAACCATGCCGCGCCACGTCTCCAGCTGGCGCGCTCGGGCACGGGTCGGCACGGCGGCTGCCGCGCTCGACGCCCGCTCGAGCCATGAAGTTGCCCGCTCGATGTCGCCCATCTCGGCGTGCGCCAGCGCCACGCCGCCGGCCGCGAGGAATTCGACCAGGCTGTCGCCGTTGATCCTCGCCATGCGATGCGCCTCCTCGCCGCGCGAGACCATCAGGTCCGGCACGACCTTGGCCCGCGCGAACACGTGGACGCCGTACAGCATCTGCAGCTCCAGCTGTGAACGCTCGCTTTCGGTCACCATGGTGGACAGGCGGGATATCACCCGGCGTATCTCTTCCAGGTGCCTCGCCGACGAGGTGAGGGCGATGACCGGGGCGTAATTGACGTACGCCATGGCGATCACCGTTGACATGACCCCCGTGCGATCGCCCAGCCGCTCGAATATCTCCAGCGCGCGCTCGAACACCTGGCGCGTTTCGGCCAGCAGCGGCCCGATCTCCGTTCCGGCCAGCACGGCCTCGGCCGGTTCACCAGCCGCGGCGCGCTGCCCAAACTCCAGGCCCCGTCCCGACTCCCGTTGTTCTCCGAACCAGAGCCGGGCACGAGCAAGGAAGATGGTTCCCAGCTCGCGAAGCGCCGCGGCCAGGTTGCGCTCGTCCCCCAGCTCCTCGGCGAGTGTGACCGCGCGCCGGAAGGCGTCCTCGGCTCCGCCCAGCTCGGTACCGCCGGCAGAGGCGCCGTAGGACTCTCCCAGCGAGGTGCCGGTGAGGGCCTGCCCCAGCTCGAGGTGGGCCCGAAGCTCAACCTGCCGGTTGCCGTTGGCGGCGGCCCGAGCGGTGATGCGTCGCGCCAGTTCGGCGGCCGCGTCCGTGTCGCGCGCGAGGCGCAGCGCCGCTGTCCGCCGAAGCTGCACTTCCAGTTCGAGGTCCGGATCACGGGACGCTTCGGCGAGGGCAGCAAGCTCCGCCAGGCCCTCGAGGCGGTCCGCCGAGCGCCGCAGGGCGGCATACGCATCGTCGCGGGCCTTGAGCAGCTCGAGGCGCTCCTCGGGCGTGGAAATCACCGGAAGGGCCTGCTCGACCAGCCGCAGGGCCTCCTCCGGGGCGTTGGACCGCAGCGCCGCGCGCGCCGCTTCCATGCATAGGCGGCCGGCGCGGTCGCTGTCGCCAGCCGCCAGCGCGTGGTGCGCCACCAGCGGCAGCGCCGAGGGAGGTGGGTCGCCGGCCTCCAGCATCAGATCGACCAGCGCCCGATGGAGCTGCCTGCGCCGCGACTGCGTCAGCTCCGCGGCGCTGAAATCCCGCACCTGCTCGTGGGTGAACGTGTAATCGGCGGCGACGCCCGGCGGGTGCTGGAGGATCAGGCCGGCGTCGACCGCGGGCGCCAGGAGGTCGCCCAGCTCCGCGCCATTCGAGCCCTCAGTGCCGATCCGGCCCCGCACCTCCTGCAAGTCGCGCAGGCTGAAGCTGCGGCCCACGACCGCCGCGTCGGACAGGACGGCGCGCGTCTCTGCCGGCAGGCGGGCACTGCGCCGCTGAACCAGCGTCCGAACAGCCGATGGCACCAGCCTCGCCGCGTTGCGCGTCAGCCGCCACACGCCGTCCAGCTGCTGGAGGAGCCCGGCGTCACTGTACGTCCGAACCAGCTCCTCGACGATAAAGGGAACGCCCTCGGACTGCGAGTGAATCGCCTGCGCCGACGGCGGGTCGAGGCTGCCCCCCAGAAGCTGACGCGCCAGCTGCCCCGTTTCCGGCGCGCTGAGCCGGCCGAGCCTGAGTCGACGTACGACTCCCATGCGCTCCATGTCCGCCACGAGGTTGACCGCTTCGCTGACCCCCGCGAATTCGTCCGGCCGAATGGCCAGGTACAGGAATATCGGGCGGTCGGTTGCGGCTCGGATGACGTAGCGCAGCAGGCGCAGCGTGTCGTCGTCCGCCCACTGCACGTCGTC
>DATADC010000003.1:0-14159 GCA_036258735.1 Candidatus Limnocylindria bacterium | reverse complement strand
AACGGCGCGCCGAGTCTGGGAGGCCCGGGGGCGGCGGCGGCAGGCCGGGCGGCGTGCGGCGGCCGGCCGGCAGGTCGACGATCTCCGAGGCCGGGTCGCCCATCTCGTCTCGCATCGCGCTCAATCGTCGCCGATCCGGAGCGCGTCGGCCGCCCGCGCCCGGCGCGCCAACCACGTGGCGGCGCCGATGGCGACGGCGACCACGACCAGCAGCGCTACGCTCATCAGGGCGACCCCGATCCAGTCCACGGTGACCGCCAGGGCGCGCTCCGTGCCGGCGAAGGCCGCCAGGCCGAGCGAGGGGGCCAGCAGGACCGCGACCGCCACGCCCAGCGCCACGCCGGGCGCCAGGGCGATCAGCACCGGCGGCCCGTGCTCCACGACCGTGAGCTGCAGCGCCTGGCGCGCCGAGACGCCCAGGATGCGCAGGAACGCCAGGTCGCGCGTCCGCGCGGACGCCGAGAGCGTGAGCGCCGCCATGGTGGCCAGGGCGGTGTAGGCGGCCGCCACGACCAGCGCTCCACGGAAGCCGATGACCACCGCGGCGACCAGGGGGGCCTGCTGCAGGTCGCGGTAGGCCGCATGCCGCGACGCCAGCTGTCCGAGGGCCACGCGTTCCTGCAGGTGGGCACGCAGCTCGGCCTCGACCTCGGCCGGAGCCCGCACCAGGAACTGGTTCGGCTCCAGCGTCTGGTTGGTGTACGCGGCCTGTAGCTGGTCGAGCGATGCGATCACGAAGGCAGCGTCGGGTTCGAGACCCGGGAACTCGAGGCGGTCCTGGACATTGACGAACGTCATCGACTGCCCCGCCACGATGACCTGGAAGGTGCCGCCGCGCGGCACCGGCTGGCTCGCCGGCGGAAGGCGCCGCGAAAGGACTGCCGGGATCGGCGACTCGGGCGTGCCCGTCGGGCGCGCGCCGGAAACGAGGTCTGCCGGAAGGGCCGCGCTGATCGGCGCGCCGCGCGTGACGTCGCGGTAGGCATCGGCGTCCAGTCCGTAGAGCAGGATGGCGCTGCTCTGGTTCGGCGTGCTTGTGAAGTCCGCCGCCGGATCGACGTACGCGCCCGCCACGGCTTCGATGCCGGGCAGCCCGGTGGGGTCCGCGCGCGACACGGAGCCGCCGCCGATGCGACTGATGCGGTAGTCGGCGCCCAGGTTCTCCCATGAGGCCACCAGCTGGCCGCGGTCGACGGTGGCGGTCACCACCGACGAGAAGGCACCGAACGCTGCGGTGAGCATCAGGACCAGCAGCGGCAGGTTGGCGTGGGCCGGATGCCGGCCGACGGTGCGCAGACCGAGCACTGGGACCAGGTCGCGCCGGCGCGCCGCGAGCCACGCCAGTGCGCGGATCGGCAACGGGTAGAGGCGCATTGCCACGATCCCGACCGCCAGCCCGGCCAACGCCGGCGTGGCCGCCAGCATGGGGTCGAAGCGGGTCGCCTCGCCGTCGTCGATGGCGAGCCCCCGTTGCCGCAGGAGGAGCACGCCCCCCGCACACAGCACGACCGCGGTCCCCTCCAGCACCAGCCGGCGTGGTGAGGGGCGCAGGAGCGGTCGAGCGTCGTCGGCCAGGTCGCCCAGCGGACGGCGGGCGACCGGCCACGTGGCGGCCACCAGCGCGGCCACCGCTGACAGCACCACGACCAGCGCCAGGAGCGCGGACCAGGCCTCGGCGCGCCCGGGCACCAGCAGGGTGGCGGCGAACCACCCGGCTGCGCCCGCCAGCCCCGCCATCAGCAGCGCCTCCCACAGCTGCGCCCCGATGAGCAGCAGGCCGGACGCCCCACGGCCGCGGGCCAGCGCCAGCGCCGCGCGGCGGCGAGCGACGAGCAGGACGCCCACCATCCCCACCGCGCCGGCAGCCAGAACGAGCGGCCCGACGACGGCCACTGACAGCACCGCCTCCGAGGCTGAGCGCTCGGCCACGTAGCCGTCAAGCAGTTCGGGGAGCGCGGTGCGGAGGGTTGGCTGGACGGTGCTGGGCAGTGCAGTGGCCGAGGTGAGGAAGCGCGACTGCATGCGCCGCATGTCGGCCACCAGCGTCTCGGCCTGGTCGCTGGTCACGCGGCCGGGATCGACGAAGTAGCGCCACTCGTGGAGGAACGGGAGGCCGCTGGCCGCGACGTCGACGTACGCGTCGGGGTGGACCAGGGCGGTGACCAGCGCGATGGGGTTGTCGTCGCTGCCGGCGAGGTCCAGCACCTGGAGGGAGGAGTCGTCGTACCACACGCCGGCATCGGCGTCGACGACGCTGAAGATGCCAACCACCTCGAACTCGGCGGGGAGCGGGATGGCGAAGCGGCGGTCCAGCATCGGGTCGTTGCCATCGGCCGTCACCTCGATGACTTCGCCGAGCTGCAGGCCGGCCGCCTCGGCGGTCGCATCGGACAGGGCGATGTCGAAGCGCGGCAGCACCTCGGGCGGTTCGGGGTCGCCCGGCGTGAAACCGTAGTCGATGGGCGGGAGGGGCGCGCCGTGGGCCCCCGGCATCCTGCCCGCCACCAGGCGGGTGACGCGGCCCAGCCCATCCTGGTAGCGCAGGCTGATGAAGGTGTTCTGGTAGGTCCGGTCAGGCGCATCGGTCACGATGAAGCGCGGAGAGGTGACCGAAACGGCGCGCTCGACCACCAGCGAGCGCAGGCTCTGCGGCATCTCCGCCAGGAACTCCTGGCCTTGGTCCGCCAGGCCGGCGAGGGCGTCGGCGGGTTGCCCGGGACCCAGGATCGATATCTGGAGGTTGCGCTGCACCACGCGCGCCGCTTCCAGGCGGTGCCGCAGGCCGACGTCGCTCATCTGGTTGAAGAGGCGGGGCGCGGCCGCGAACAGGAACGCGGTGACGGCCACCAGCGCGAAGATCATCAGCGCCACGCCGACCTCGTCGCGCAGCCGCCGCAGCAGGAAGGCCGCCGCCCACACGCGTGACATCGGCTCAGTCCTCGCCCATGCGCAGCACCGAACCGATCCCGATGCGGCGCAGGACGCCGGCCAGCACCATCACGGTCACGCCCAGCGCCCCGGCACTCACGGCCACCAGCACGGCGATGCTGGCCCACGGTGTCCGGACCAGCGGCGGCGGGAACGGCGCGGCTGCCTCCTGGGTCACCGTCACGTAGGGCAGGGCCACCCATCCGATGAGCAGCCCCAGGCCGGTGCCGGCGGCCAGGCTCACCGCCACCACGGCCGCGTTCTCGAGCCACAGCCAGCCCGACAGCTGCCGGGACGACAGGCCGAGGGCGCGGAGCAGGGCGAACTCGGTGCGGCGCTGGCGGGCCGAGACCGCGGCGCTCACGGCCAGCCCGACCACCGCGAAGATGCCGGCGACCACGAATCCCAGGGACAACCCGCCGATGATGCCCAGCGCCACCGGGTCCGCGCTCAGCGCCGCCGCCCGCTCGGCGCGGCTGGTGACCGCGCCACGCACGTACGGCCCGGCAGACAGGGCGGCGGCCACCTCGGGCCCCGCACCCGGCTCGGTGGAGATCCACCACTCGAGGGGCGTGAGCATGGATTGTGTTCCCGCGAAGGCCAGGAGGCCGAGCGTGCCCAGGTCGGCTATCGCCTGCGGGCGCCCCGGATCGACGGTCGGGAACGCGCCGACGACCCCCACGACCCGCAGCTCCCGCAGCAGCCCGCCCGTCCGCGCGGTGACCGTGTCGCCAACCGTGCTCGAGGTGGCGCCGAGGAACGCGTCGTTGACCACCACGTCGAGCGGGGTATCTGCCAGGTCGGCGAGCGAGCGGGCCACGTAGCTGACCGCCGGCGGCCGCACGCCCGGCTGCAGCGGCGCCTGCAGGGAGCCGGTGGGTCCGGCGACGCCGAGATGGAACGTCGTGCCGCGCAGCTGGTCGGTGCCGGCCGGCGCGATGGCGCCCTGGCTGCGCAGCACGAAGGCGCTCCAGCCGCCGGCGGCGTCGAGGTCGACCGGCTGCCACCCGCCGTTGGATGCCTGCTGGCTTGCCGACAGCCCCACCAGCTCCAGCCGACCGCGATCCGCCACGCTCGACGGCGGCATGCTCACGGTGATGTCCACGGCTAGGATTTCCAGCGGCCCGCTGAGGCCGCCGTCGATCTCTCTCACGGCGTCCGTGACCCGTGGCGTCGGCGGCTGGAGGTCGATGACCACGGACTGGCCGGCACGGTCCCACGCCGTACCGTCCGCGGTGAAGCGCTCGATCAGGCCGTTCGCGTCGCGGACGACCACCTCCGCGCCGAGACGCAGGTTCGGCACGTCCTCGATATCGCGCGTCCGGAAGACGAAGTCGCCGGTCTCGGCGTTGAACTCTGCCAGCTGCAGCCGATCGGCGACGAATCGCACGTCGACGCGGAGGCGCCGGGAAACCGGATCCAGCCGAACCAGCGACGGTGTGGGCCTGGCGCCGGCGAGAAGCTCGAAGAGGCTGTCCAGGGGAGTCGGCGCCAGGTCCCCGCGCACGCTCACGATGGCCGGCGCGTTGGCCGCGTCCAGTGCGACGAGCTCGCCCTCCTGCGAGCCCGCCGAGGCCCTGAGAAACTGGCGGTCCAGAGCCGTCGCGGCGGTCACGCCCGGCACGGCGGCGAACGCCCGCTCCAGCGCCCAGGCGGGGACCGTCCCACCGCCTCCGGTCGAGACCAGCCGAACGTCGGCACCCACCTGGTGCGTGGCCTGGTCCTGCTGCGACGCCTGCCAGGTGTCCGCGTACGAGACGGCAAAGATCCCCATCGAGACCGCCAGCATGAGCAGCAGGGCAGCGCGCGTGTAGCGCAGTGGCCGCCGCGCAACCTGCTGCGCCCCGAGGGCCCCGATCAGCCTGCGCCCGCGGCGGGTCAGGGCCTCTGCCGTGGTCGCCAGCAGCGGGACCACGCGCAGCGCCAGAACGCCGCCGGCCAGGAGCCCGATGGCGGGCGCCGCGACCAACAGCGGGTCCAGCCCAAGGCTGCCCTGCACCGACTCGGTCAGCGGCGCCCCGTACAGCCGCAGCTGCCAGAAGCCGATCAGGGTCACCGCCAGCAGGGCCAGGTCAAGCCCCAGCCGCTGGCCGATGGTCCGCGTCTCGAAGCGCGACCGCCGCCCCTCCTCGTCGACGAACGAGCGGGCGGCCAGCAGGGCCGGCACGACCAACAGCAGCGCCGCGCCCAGCGCCGCCGCGCTCGCCACCACGAACGCGATCGTCGAGAGCTGGGGCACGATCTCCACCCCCGCGGTGGCCAGCGGCCCAGCCACGTTGAAGACGCGCAGCGCGGCCGCGGCCACGAACGGCGCGAGGACGGCCGCCGGGGCGGCCAACACCACCGCCTCGGCCAGCGCCATCCCGGCGACCTGCAGCGGCGACGCGCCGCGTGACCGAAGCAGCGACGTGTCAGCACGGCGGTGCTCCGCCAGGAGGCCGGCGGTCAGGACGATCGCATAGGCCGCCAGGATCGCCAGCTGGACGACGAGCAGCAGGACGCCAGTCCGCGTCACCAGCAGCGAGCGCTGGACGTCAGCGAGGATGGCGGGCAGCCCGGTATCCGCGGTGGGGAACGACCCCGCCAGCGCGAACGACAGGCGGTCGGGCAGCTCCGAGACGCGCGCGCGGAGGCCCTCCACCTGCTCGAGCGTGATGCGGTCGAAGCGCGGGAACGCATGCCAGGTGACGCGCACGTCGCGCGTCGCCACGCGGCCGAGCAGCTCCTCGGGCGTGGTCAGCAGCGGTGCGAAGGTGCGGAAGCTCTCGCTCTCGGTCCAGCCTTCGACGATGGTGAGGTCGGACCACCAGAACGGGTCGCCGGGGTCGTCGATCGAGAAGACGCCGACCAGCCGGACCTCGACCGTCTCCGAGTCGTTGCGACGGCTGGTGAGCACCAGGGCTTCGCCAGTGCGCCAGCCCAGCTCGTCGGCGACGGGCGCGACGGCCGCGACCTCGACCGCGCCGGTGCGCGCGGTCCGTGGCCAGCGGCCCTCGACCAGGCGGGCGTGCGACTCGATCCCCTCGGCGAAGCCCAGGACCGCGAGGTCGAGCACCTCCTCGCCGCGCCGAACGGGGAGCGCGTACGTATCCGACGTCGCGCTTCGATACACCTCGGCGCCCACCGGGCCGATCGCCTCTCGCAGATGGCGGTCCACGTCGGTGGAGACGAAGTCGATCTCGCCAGGCGGGACGACTGCCGTGGCCTGGATGTTCGCCTGCGTCACGGGGGCGTCGCGCATGACCCGCCGCAAGCCGGCCAGCGAGACGGCATCGGAATAGATCGGCCCGGCGGCGAGTAGCGTTGCCGCGAGGAGGGTGATGAGCCAGGCGGCGGCGACGATCGGCCAGTCGCCCCGCATCCGATGCAGGCTCACCCGCCACGCGGCGAGCGGCGACTGAACGATGAGCGCGCTCCCGTGGGGGTCCGTCAACTATGTACATCGTGCCGGCTCGATCGGTTCAGGGCGGCACCGAACGTGCACATCGCACTGCGGCATGGAAGAGCGCAACGAACGCCGCGACGCCGACGCGGAGGCCGAGGACCAAGGAGGCGCGACCGACCAGGCCCCGGACGGCGGCGCCTACATCGGCAATCGGCCCGAGTTCGCGAGCGAGACGATCCCCGGCGGGGTGGACGACGAAGACGAGCGCGTCTCCGCCGTCGACACCCAGTCGAGCGGCGAGGGCAAGGAAGAGGATCGCGTTCAGGGCCGCACCGACGAGTGGCCCGGCGGCCATCGGGACGCCTGAGCGCCGCGCGCAGGATCTACGACGTCGTCAGGTTGGCGTCTGCCCAGTCACCGCCGGCGGCGGCCTTGAGCTGGCGTCGCATGTCGGCCGCCTCGCCAAGCCCGGTCTGCAGGGTTGAGGCGGTCGCGATGCGCGGCGCCGCAGCGGCCGCGCCGTTTGCGCCAAAGACGAACAGCGGCACGTCCCTGAGCTTCGGCTGACGGCAGCGCAGCCCGAACTCGTTGCGGAAGGCCAGCGACTCGAGCGCGGCGGCCGCCACGGCGATCAGCTTGACGTTGCGCGACCCCAGCGCCGCCAGCGTCGCCTTGGATGGAGTCCCGGCGACCACCGACAGGTCGGTGACCTCGTCCAGGGCCGCCTCGACCAGCTGGCGCTCGTCACTCTCCTGGCCGATGACGTACGCCACCCCCGGCGCTGACCCGACGGCGCCACGGCCTCGCGGCAGCCGGCCCCGGCCCTCGTGCCGCGGACCGGCGCTGCGCACCAACCTGGCCCTGCAGGCGGTGGTCGTGGTGCACTCGTAGAGCCCGTCGTGCGTCCGGCGGAAGGCGTGCGAGCCGGTCCGGCCGCATCGGTTGCACGTCTTGGGTACGCCGGTCTGGCGTTTCACGCGAGGGTAGTTAGCACTCCGTGTGCCAGTGCTAGGCGGATGCCGACGCGCGCGCCATGACGCCGCCCGCCCTGGGGAGCAGCTCACGCTCGAAGAACCGCAGGAAACCGGCCTGGTCCGGCCCGACCTGGTGGATGTAGATGTGGTCGAAGCCGGCATCGGCGTACTCGTGGATCTTGGCCAGGTGCTGCTCCGGATCGGGTCCGCAGACCACCGACTCGGCGACCTTTTCCGGCGTCACCAGCTCGGCTGCCTGCTCGAAGTGGCGCGGCAGCGCCAGCTCCTGGGAGAGCTCGCCCGGAATGGCGCTGGTGGGCCACCATTCATGGGCGGTGCGCACCGCCTCGTCTCGGTTCGCGGCCCAGCACACGGTGACCTGGCCGTAGCGCGGCTTTCCATTTCCCCCACCACGCTCGAAGGCGTTGACCAGGTCTGCGTTCGGCGCGGTGCCGATCAGGCCGTCACCGATCTCGCCGGCCGTCTGCGCCGACTCCTTCCCGCTGGCGGCGACCATGATGTCCGGAGGAGCCTCGGGCAGCGTGTAGAGGCGCGCGTTCTCGACCGAGTAATGGGCGCCCTCGTGGCTGAGGAGCTCGCCTCGCCACAGCTCGCGCATGACGTACACCGCCTCGATCAGCATCTCGCGGCGCGTCTCGTAGCGCGGCCAAGGGTCACCCAGCACGTGCTCGTTCAGGTTCTCGCCGGTGCCGACACCCAGGAAGAAGCGGCCCTCGAACATGTTCGCCGTGGTCGCCGCCGCGTGGGCGATGATGGCCGGGTGCGTGCGGATGGTGGGACAGGTCACGCCAGTCCCGACCCGCAGCCGCCGCGTTACGACGGCGATCGCTCCCAGCACCGACCACACGAAGGGGCTCTGCCCCTGACGATCGATCCACGGATGGAAGTGATCCGAGACCAGCGCGAACTCGAAACCGGCGCGCTCGGCGGCGACCGCATGAGCAACCAGGTCGCGTGGCGGATGCTCCTCGCTGCTGAGGGCGTAGCCGATGCTCGTCACTCGTCGGCTTCCTCCAGCAGCACCTTCGGCAGGCCGGCGCGCACGGCCCCCATCTCGCCCGGACGCTCCGCCTCCTCGCCGTCGATGCGGGCGATGGCCTCGGGCGACGCGCCCCGGTCGACGACGCGCGGCCGGAAGGCGGCCGAGGACTGGAGGGTGTGGATCACCTCGCGCACGCGATAGCGCCGGCAGCGTCCCGTCTCGTCGAGGTACTCGAGGGTATCGCCCACCCGCGGTAGCGGAGCGGGATGCTCCAGGTCGGCGCCGATGTAGCCCTCGCCATCGGGAAAGTGGACGGTGTACGGCATGCCGCTTGGCCATGCCGCCTCGGGCGCGTTGGGCTCGTTTGCCTCACGCTCGCGACCCCGCGCCTCGAAGTCGTCCGCTTCTGAATCGGGCATTCGCTCCTCCGTACGATCAACGCCCGCCGGCGCCGCACCGGCGCCGCGGGCGACGATCATGGGGCCCCGGGAGCTCCTTCCCCCGCTCAAAGTTCACCGGTCCCCAGCGTGTCACCGATGCACGACGCATACCAATCGCGCGCCGTCTAGATACCGCGCACCGTCGTCTCGTCGGCGACCTCCTCGACGCCCTCCACGTCGCCCAACAGCGCCAGGATCTCGTCCAGCACGTCCACCGACTCGACCTCTCCGCGCAGGTAGACGGTGGAGCCGACGGCCCCCACCGACAGGCGATCGCCGGCGACGAGGTCCGAGGATCGGAGGGCCGCCAGCGCACGGGCCGCGATGTCGGGCGACTCGGCGCCATGGTCCTGTTGGCGTAGCGCCTCTTCGTCGTTGGCGGGAGCGGCCGCCTGGTCCGGGCCTCCCTCACTGATGCGCGGCTCGCTCAGCACGCGCTCGGTGGGCGGGACGTACGGAACGCCCTCCTCGCGGGCCACCAGGAAGTCGTCGGTCTCGCCTCGGATCGGGGTCTCGACCAGGTCGCCCTCATCCTCGGACGGCAGGGGCAATCGGTCACGCGGGTCGCTATCGTCCATGCACCTCTTCGGCCGCAAGAGGCGTGCCCAACCACTGAGAGCAGCCGGTGGCCGGAAGGTGGGCCAGGATGAGGTCGACCGCCTGGTCCGGCGCCGCGGTATCGGTGTCCACAGTGACGTGGGCAACCTGCCGGTAGAGCGGCTCGCGCGTGGCCAGCGCCCGCGCCATCCACGGCGCCGCTTCCTCCCCCAGCCAGGGCCGATGGGATGCTCGCTTGGCCCGCTGGACCAGCACCGCGAGCGGCGCGCGCAGCCAGACCACCGTTCCTGCCGCGCGCAGTTCCTCGTGCAGCACGCGGTTCAATATCGTTCCGGCGGCAGCCGCCACGATGCATGGCTCGGGCGTCCGGAGCGAGAGTCGCAGGGCCGCCTCCTCCGCGGCTCGCAGGGCCGCCTCGCCCTCGTCGGCCAGCTTGCGCGCCGTTCGTCCGGTGGCCTGTGTCAGCAGCTGGTCGTTGTCGTGGTACGGCCAGCCGGTGCGATGCGCGATCAGCCGTCCGATCGTCGTCTTGCCGCTGCCCATCATGCCCACCAGGATCACGCGGCACGGCGTGCGCTCATTCACGGCCTGGGTGGTACGGGTTCGCACGAGTTTGTCCTCTGCCACGGTTTTCTGTCGACCTGCGGCGTGACCCCGAGCGTAATGCTCGCCTGATGGGCAGCCGACCCGAAAATCGTCGCCAAGAACCAGGCCAAGGATCGCCTCATGAGCTTTGGGCGAGGTCGCGCGCGCCGCGCGGACGGCCCCATGGTCACCCCCCTCAACGGGACCTCAGCGCTACTGACCGCCCTGCGCCGCACCGTTACGGTGGCGTGGCGTGATGACAGCGACCGAAGCTTTCGTGGCGGATTCGAAGCCGATGCGCAGGCCGCATGCCGTGCGCCGGGCAATCGGCCTGGCCGGCGTGGCGCTCCTCGGAGCAGCCATGCTCACCGGAGTCCCCCAGCAGGCCGTTACCGGATGGAACCAGGGCAGCGCCGAGGCCACCCTCTGGCAGCTCATGAACGGGGCGCGCGTCGCCAACGGCCGGCGCGCGGTGGTCCAGCATGGCACCCTGGTGTCGCTTGCCCGATGGCGCAGCCGCGACCAGGTCCAGCGCAACTACTTCAGCCACACCATCCTCGGCACCGGCTACGAGGTCTACCACTGGTACGACCAGAACGGCCTCCAGTACCAGTGGGGCGGCGAGAACATCGGCTGGAACAACGGCTATGCGGACGCCGACTCGCCGGTCGCCATCCACGAGGGCTTCATGAACTCGCCGGGCCACCGCGCCAACGTCCTGGAGCCGTCCTTCACTCATGGCGGTGTCGGCGCCTACGCCGCCGACAACGTCAACTTCCTGGGCAAGATTCGAAGCCCCCGCTTCTACACCGAGCTATTCATGGTGGCCGCGTCCGCTCCGCCCCCGCCTCCACCGCCTCCGTCATCGCCGCCGCCGCCATCCAACGACACGCCTGCGCCTCCACCTCCGCCGTCCGGTGGCGGCACGGCGACCGCTCCGTCCCAGCCCGTTGCGCGACCGACGCGCCACCGACCTCAGGCGCGCCCCGTGCGCGTCGACTCCGTGGCCGCGCCGCGGGCCTCCCGCCCGCTCGACGGCGCGCGGGTGGTGGCGACGGTCGACCGAAGCGCGACGCTGGCCACGGCGCGGGCCATGGCGCGCACACGGCCGCTGGACCTCCGCACCGTGCCAGCCGCCTCGTCACCCGCCAGCCCGATGCGCGTCGAGGCCGCGACCGCGGCCGACGGCGGCCTGGTCGAGACGGTCGTCGGCTCGCTGCTCGGCTTCGTCCTCTAGGGCGGGCGCGAGGCCAGGTCGCCGGTCGCGCCCCCGGGGCGCGGAGGCATCGGTCTAGACTGCGGCGCATGCCCGCCATCCTCGAGGCCCGAGACCTCGTCAAGCGCTACGCGGTGGGCAGTGGCTCGGTCGAGGCGCTGCGGGGCGTGTCGCTGACCGTGCAAAAGGGCGAGTTCGTGGCCATCATGGGCACGTCGGGCTCGGGCAAGTCCACGATGCTGCACCTGCTCGGCGGACTCGACCAGCCGACCAGCGGAGAGGTTGTCATCGACGGCGTCAACGTCAGCCGGCTGGACGACGAGGCCGCCACGCTGACCCGGCGCGCCAAGACCGGCTTCGTCTTCCAGTTCTTCAACCTCATCCCGCTGCTGAATGTGGCCGAGAACGTAGCCCTGCCGTTCATCATCGCCGGCGGGACGTACGCCGACCACCGCGAGCGCGTGGACCAGCTGCTCGACTTGGTCGGCCTGTCGGCCAAGGCGGCGCACCGGCCCGATCAGCTCTCCGCGGGGGAACAGCAGCGCGTCGCGCTGGCCCGCGCCCTCGCCACCGAGCCGGCCATCCTGCTGGCGGACGAGCCCACCGGCAACCTCGACTACACCACCGGCACCGAGATCCTGGACCTGCTGTGGAACTCGTGTGACCAGCTGGGCCAGACGATTGTGCTGGTCACGCACGCGGCGCACGCCGCGGCCTACGCGGACCGGGTGCTGGTCGTCCAGGACGGCGCGATCCTGGACGAGATCGAGCTGGGTCGGCGCGCGGACCACGAGGCGAGGCCGCTGATCGTCCGCCTGGCCGCCCTGGGACTGTAGGGCCGATGCGGCTGGGCGACCTCGCCTGGCGCGGCCTTGCCGCGCGCCCACTTCGAACCGCCCTGACCATCGTCGGCGTTGCGCTCGGGGTCGCTGTCCTGGCCGCGACGCTGACTGCAGGCCAGGCCGCCACCGAGGCGGTTCGGCGCGCGGCCCAGGAGCTGTACGGGGAGGCGGAGCTGCGCGTCCGCGCGGTTGACCAGGGTGGCTTCACGCCGCGCGCCGTCTCGGCGCTGCGGCAGGTGCCCGGCGTGCTCGATTCCGCGGCAGTTTCCGAGAAGCGTGGCCAGGCCGCCGTGGAGCCGGACCGCCTCTTCCCGATGCTGCTGGTCGGCGTCGACCCCCTTGAGGAGGAGCGGCTGCGCAGCCATCCGCTGGTAAGCGGCACCTTCCTGGACCCGGCCACCGCGCACGGCGTGCTGGTGACAGCCTCGTGGGCCGAGGAGAACGGCTTCGCGGTGGGCGACGAGCTGCTGCTCAACGGGCGGCGGCGCGGCGTGCCGCCGGTACGCATCGTGGGGCTGCTCGACGACGCCGGCTTCGGCGCCCTCGCCTCAGGCTCGGTAATGCTGCTGAGCCGCGACTTTCTCGGCCAGGCGTTCGAGGGGCCGGCTCCTGTCCGTTACGTCGACCTCCAGGTCGCGCCCGGGCGCGCCGGCGGCGTACAGGCCGCGTTGGACGCGGCCTTCGATGAGCCGTTCGTGGTCGAAACGGTCGCCGATGCAGAGCGGCAGCTGGAGCGTGCGCAGGCAGGGTTCGCGGGCCTCGCCTTCCTGTTCAGCATGGTGGCCCTCGGCGTCGGTGCCTTCCTGGTGGCGAACACCCTGGGGATGACCGTGGCGGAGCGCACGCGCGAGATCGGGCTGCTGCGCGCGGCCGGCACGACGTCGAGACAGGTGCTGAGCGTCTTCCTGCGCCAGGGAGCGGCCATCGGGATCCTCGGAAGCCTCGCCGGCGTGCTTGTCGGCGTGCTGGTCGCGGTGGCGTTGATCGGCTTGCTGCGCAGCACGCGGGCGGTCCTGGTCACCGGCGTCCCGCTACATCCCGGGGCGCTCGCGCTGGCCCTGGTGCTAGGCGTGGTGGTGGCGCTGGCCGCCGCCGCGTGGCCCGCGGTTGCCGCGTCGCGAGTCTCGCCGCTCGACGCCTTGCGCCCCTCCCGGCAGCCGGGCCGGACCCTGCGCGGGCGGCTTCCATGGCTGGCTGCCATCGTCGCCGGGACGGTGCTGGTCGGCATCGTGGCGTACCCGCTCGACCGAGGTACGGCGTCGTCCGGCGGAGTGCTGCTGACGGCGGGGGTGCTGCTCGGCGGCGTGCTGCTGGTCGCCGTCCTCCTCCAGCCGCTGTCCACGGTCGTCGGCCGCCCCTTCGCGCTCTTCTTTGGCGCCGAGGGCCTTCTGGGCGGCGCCAACCTGCGCCGCGACCGCGTGCGCACCGGCCTGACCGTGGGTGCCCTGAGCATCGGCCTGGCCGCGGTGGTGGCGCTTAGTGCCGTGTCGGCCAGTGCGCGCGAGACGGCAAGCCGCTGGGTTGAGTCGATCCTGCCCGGTGGCTACGCCATCCGGCTTGGCGCCGCCGACGACATCGACTTCATCCGCCCCACCGTGGAGGGCATCGCTGGCGCCCGTATGGCGACACCGATCGTCGAGGCGCCGGCCGTCATCGTCGAAGGCGACGTCGCGCGCGAGGCGTGGTTGGCCGGGATCGACCCCACCGTGTTCCAGGACGAGGGTGCGCTGATCTTCGTGGCGGGGCGCCGCACCGCGGCATTCGAGGCGCTGCGTGGCGGTGGATCGGTGCTTTTACCCGAGCCGCTCGCAGAGAGCCAGGGCCTTGCCGTGGGCGACACCATCCAAGTTGCACTCCCCGGCGAGGAGCCGCATCGGTTGGGGGTGGCTGGAATCGTGGCCTACTCGCTGCCGTCGCGCGGGACGGAGGGCGCACTGCTGGTCAGCCTGTCGGAGGCGCGCCAGACGTTCGGCATCACGCAGGCCGAGCTGTGGGCGCTGGCGCCGCAGCCGGACATCCCGCCGGACGCCTTCGTCGCCGCGGTCGAGGATGCCGCGCTGGGCCGGGCGGGGGAGCCGCTGACGGCCGCGGGCCTGGCGGACGAGCTGGGCCGGTCGGTGGGCCGCCTCATCGGCCTCTTCGACGTGCTCGCCCTGCTGGCGGTCGTGATCGGCGGCCTGGGCGTCGTCAACACGCTGGCCATGGGCGTCGCCGAAAGAGCGCGTGAG
>DATADC010000002.1:0-10561 GCA_036258735.1 Candidatus Limnocylindria bacterium | reverse complement strand
AGCAGGTAGAGGCTCTCTGGCGTTGTGACCAGGATGTCGGACGGGTCTTTTGCGAAGCGGCGCCGGGCGTCGGCTGGCGTGTCGCCGGTACGCGCGGCCACCGCGATCTCGCGCAGCTCGCGGCCCTCGGCCTCCGCCGTGCGACGGATACCGGCCAGCGGGGCCCGAAGGTTGCGCTCGACGTCGTAGGTCAGCGCCTTCAGCGGGCTGACGTACAGCACGCGCACAGACCGGCGTTCGGCGGTGGCCTCCGCGGTCACTGGCGAGGCGAACAGACGGTCCAGGCACCACAGGAAGGCGGCCAGGGTCTTGCCGCTGCCGGTGGGCGCGTGGAGCAGCGTGTGCGTGCCGGCGGCGATGGCCGGCCAGCCCAGCTCCTGGGCACGCGTCGGTGCCGCAAAGGACTGCCGGAACCAGGCGGCGGTCGGTCCTGAGAAGGCGGCGAGCGGATCGTCCTGGGTGGTGGGGCTCACGGCTCGCCGAGTGTACGCGCCCCGCCCACATCGAACAACCGTTCTAATGTCGCCCAGCCACGCGTTTCACCGCTCGTCCATGGGTGGGGTAATTCGGCCATCCGCGCGATAGGCTGCGTGCGATGACTGCTCACCGCCGCCGCGGCCGGCCGACGCACCCCGACGTCCTGACCCCCGCCGAGTGGGGCGTCGTGGACCTGGTGCGGCACGGGCTGAGTCGCCGCCAGATCGCCCAGCGACGCGGCACCGGCGAGGACGCGGTCAAGTACCACCTTGCCAACATCGCCGGCAAGCTCGGCGTTGACGACATCCGGCAGCTGCGCCACTGGCCTGGCCTGCCGGCCACCCGCGCCAGCCCGCGGCGCCAGAAACTGGAGGATCACATGACAGCCACCACGCAGACGGCCCTGGGACCCATCGGCCAGGTCTCGCTCTCGATCCGCGACGTCGCGCGCGCCGAGCGCTTTTACGGCGAGACGCTGGGCCTGCCGCACCACTTCACCTTCGGCGACCTGGCCTTCTTCGACGCGGGCGGCGTGCGCCTGTACCTCCATCGGAAGGACGAGGCCGACTGGCAGCCGGGCTCGATCATCTACTTCCTGTGCGACGACATCGGCCAGTGGCACGGCCAGCTGTCCGAGCGCGGCGTCCACTTCACCGGCGCCCCGCACCTCATCTACACCGATGACACGACCGGCGTGGAGGAGTGGATGGCATTCTTCGAGGACGGCGAGGGCAACACCCTGGCGCTGATGTCCCGCGTGACGCCCAGCTCGTAGTCGGCGCGATCACGGCGACGGCCTGAACCAGCTGAGTGGTTCAGTTCGGCGGCGGCGCCTAGCCGACCAGCGCCCGGTACAGGTCGACGGTGCGGTCGGCGATCGTTGACCAGCTGAAGCGCTCCACCGCGCGCCGTCGGCCGGCCTCGCCCATCCGGCGGCGAGTGTCCGCATCGGCCATCAGGCGGTTGATGGCGGCGGCCAGGTCGCGAGCGAAGCCGTCGGGGTCGACCGGCGTCATCGGGTCCTCGGCCGGCAGCTCGACGCGAACCAGCAGCCCCGTCTCGCCGTCGACCACCACTTCGGGGATGCCGCCGACGGCGCTGGCGACGACGGGCGTGCGGCACGCCATCGCCTCCAGGTTAATGATCCCGAACGGCTCGTACACCGATGGGCAGGCGAAGACCGCCGCGTGGCTGTAGAGCTGGCGCACCTCCTCGCGCGACAGCATCTTTGGGATCCAGACCACGTTGGACCGATGCCTCCGGGCCTCCTGGACGCCGGCCTCCATCTCGGCGGCAATCTGCGGCGTGTCAGGCTGCCCGGCGCACAGCACCACGCCGATGCCGTCGTCTAGGTACCGCAGCGCCCGCACCAGGTGCACGATCCCCTTCTGCCGGGTGACGCGACCCACGAACAGCAGGTAGGGAACCGAGGGATCGACGCCGTGGCGCTCCAGCGCGTCGGTCGCGAGTTCTGGCGCGTAGAACTCGGCGTCGATGCCGTTGTGGATCACGTGGACCCGCTCGGGCGCCACGTCGAAGAGGCGCAGGACGTCGTCGCGCGTCCCCTGGCTGACGGCGACCACCGCATCAGCCGACTTCAGCGCGGTCCGCTCCACCCAGGTGGACAGGTCGTAGCCGCCGGCCAGCTGCTCGCGCTTCCAGGGCCGCATCGGCTCCAGAGAGTGGACGGTGACGACCAGCGGGACGTCGTAGGCGTGGCGCACGAGCAGCCCGGCAAGGTGCACGTACCAGGTGTGGCAATGGGCGATGGCGGCATCGACCGGGTCGATCGCCATGGCAACGTCCCGCGACAGCGCTCCCCACGCAGTGCGCATGCGCGGGTCGGCCGCGTCGAGGTCGTGGGCCACGCCATAGCCGCGTACCCGGTAGCCGGGCTCGTCCACGTGGTGGTCGCCGAAGGTCCGCACGTCAAGGGCGACGCGGCGGCGCAGCTCACGGGCGAGCTCGCCCACGTGCACGCCGGCGCCGCCGTAGACGCTGGGCGGGTATTCGTTGGTGAGCAGCAGCGCCGTGAGGCTCGGTCCGCCGGTCACCCACACAGCGTAGTGGCTAGCCGGTGGCGACCTCGCGCAGGGCGCGCTCGACGTCCTCCACCGAGAAGGGCTTGGCGATCACCGGCGCTACCGCGGCGATCTCGCGCCGACGCGCCTCCTCCGCGCTGGTGCAGACGATCACCTTGGCGTCGCGCGTCCGCGGGTCCGCTCGGAGCTCTCGCACGAAGTCCGCGCCGCTGCCGTCGGGCAGGTCGTCGTCAAGGACGAGGACCGCCGGGACCTGGTCGTGCAGTGCGTCGCGCGCCGAGGTCAGGCTGGTGAAGGCCAGGGGAGCCAGTCCCACCGACGCGGCGACCTCGCTCAACAGGTTGCGCATCTGGACGTCGTCATCGACCACGAAGGCCGGCCGCCGCGCGTAGCCACCACCCTGACCACACCCCGCCATCGCGTACATGGCATTCCCCCAATATGTCTTTGGCGTGGACTCGGGTGCACGTCGCGTGCCCATTGCACGCGTGCGCCACAGATACTCCGGGGTAGTATCATGGACCGGTGACCACGACCGCCTCCTCACCGCTCCACGAGGTCAGCCTGCCGGTCGAGGGCATGACCTGCGCTGCCTGCGTCAGCCGCGTGGAGCGCCACCTCGGCCGCGCCGACGGCGTGGCGCAGGCGAGCGTCAACCTGGCGACCGAGCGCGCGACGGTTCGCTACGACCCGGCGCGCATCGATCGCGCCGGGCTGGTAAAGGCCATCGAGGCGGCCGGCTACGAGGTGCCCGTCGAGCCAGCCGCGGCGGAAGCCGCGGACGAGCGGCTCGCCGGAGAGCGAACCCGGGCCGCCGAGCGACGTGAGCTGCTGTGGAGCGCGCTGGCGGCAACCGGCATCGGCGTGGCCATGATGGCGGTCACGCTGTGGCCGGGCGGCGTGCCGTGGCCGATGGAGCGCGTCAACGTCTGGATGCTGGCCCCGGCCACGTTCGTACAATTCGTGCTGGGCCGCGGCTTCCTCCTCCGCGCGGCGCGCGGCCTGCGCCACGGGGAGCTGACCATGGACACGTTGGTCAGCCTCGGGACGCTGGCCGCGTACGGCTACTCCCTCGTCGTCACGCTGCTGCCCGAAGACATGATGGAAGCCGGGCTCTCCGGCGAGACGTACTACGACAGCGCGGCGGTCATCGTCGGGCTCGTGCTGCTCGGACGCTGGCTGGAGGCCCGCGCCCGCGGCCAGGCGGCGGGTGCGGTGAGGGCCCTGCTGCGGCTGCGGCCTACCACCGCCCGGGTGCTGCGCGACGGCCGCGAGGCGGACGTACCCCTCGACCAGGTCCGGGTCGGCGACCTCGTCCGCGTGCGTCCCGGCGACCGCGTGCCGGTGGACGGAGAGATCGTCGAGGGAGCATCGGCTGTCGACGAGTCGACCCTCACCGGCGAGTCGGTGCCGGTCGAGAAGGGGGCTGGGGATGCGGCGATCGCCGGCACCCTGAACGCTTCGGGATCGTTCGTCATGCGCGCCACGCGCGTGGGCAGTGAGACGACCCTGGCCCAGATCGTCAGGCTGGTGGAGCTGGCGCAGGGATCCAAGCCGCCCATCCAGCGCGTCGCCGACGCCGTCACGGGTTGGTTCGTGCCCGTGGTCGTGGGCCTGGCCGCGCTGGCCTTCGCCGGCTGGCTGCTGGTCGGGCCGGAGCCGCGGTTGCCGTTCGCGTTGTCGGCGGCGATCGCGGTCCTCATCATCGCGTGCCCGTGTGCCATGGGGCTGGCCACGCCGACCGCCATCATGGTCGGCACCGGCAAGGGGGCGGAGGCGGGCATCCTGGTGCGTGACGGCCTCGCGCTCGAGGCCGCGGAGCGCATCAGCGTGGTGGTCCTGGACAAAACCGGCACCTTGACGCGCGGCACCCCCGCGCTCGTCGCCACGCTGCCGGTCGGACTCGCGCCGGACCAGGTGCTGCGGCTGGCGGCGGCCGTGGAGCGTGGCAGCGAGCATCCACTCGCCGAGGCAGTGGTAGCCGGCGCGGAGACGCGGTCCATCACCATCCCGGCAGCCCACGGCTTCGATTCGGAGCCTGGTCGCGGCGTGAGCGCGTGGGTGGAGGGCCGCCAAGTGGTGGTCGGTACCGCAGCTTTCCTGGCGGAAGGCGGCGTGGACGTCGCGATGCTGGAGCCACGGGCCGTCGAGCAGGCGGCGGCCGGGAGGACGCCGGTGCTGGTGGCCATTGGCGGCCGCCCGGCCGGCGTGCTGGCGCTGGCGGACCCGGTGAAGCCGGAGTCGGCCGAGGCGGTTCGCCGCCTGCAGTCCGCCGGCGTGGACGTGTGGATGATCACCGGCGATCGGCGGGAGGTGGCCGCCGCGGTCGGAGCCGTGGTCGGTATCGGGCCAGACCGCATCCTGGCCGAGGTGCGGCCGGCGGACAAGGCGGCCAGGGTCGCCGAGCTCCAGCGAGGCGGACGGGTGGCGATGGTGGGCGACGGAGTCAACGACGCTCCAGCGCTGGCGCAGGCGGACGTCGGCATCGCCATCGGCACCGGTGCGGACGTCGCCGTGGAGGCCTCGGACGTGACACTAGTGGGCGACGACCTGCGCGCCGTGGCATCCGCGCTGGCCCTATCGCGGGCCACCATGCGCACCATCCGCCAGAACCTGGGCTGGGCCTTCGGCTACAACGTGCTGCTCATCCCGGTGGCAGCCGGGCTCGCGTACCCGCTCACCGGCTGGCTGCTGTCGCCCGCGCTCGCCGCGGCGGCCATGGCCCTCAGCAGCGTCAGCGTGGTTACCAATTCGCTGCGCCTGCGGCGCTTCCGGACCGCGTAGGCTGGACCGATGCACGAACATCCAGCCGGTGCGGCCGGCACCCTCACCGACCCCGTCTGCGGAATGGAGGTCAACCGCGAAGTGGCCCAGGCGGCGGGCCTCACGGCTGAGCACGACGGGACCACGTACTTCTTCTGCGGGCGCGGCTGCATGCTCGACTTCCGCGACGACCCAGCGCGCTTCCTGGACCCCGGCTACGTCCCGCACATGTAGTCGCTAGACTCGAGCGCCATGCCGCTCATCGAGGCCCGAGCCCTCACGAAGCGCTACGGCGAGCACGTCCTGGCGCTCGACGGGCTCGATCTCGGGGTGGAGCCGGGGATCATCGGCCTGGTCGGCGCCAACGGCGCCGGCAAGAGCACGCTGCTGAAGATCCTGCTCGGCCTGCTGTCCCCGACCTCCGGCACGGCGTCGGTCATGGGGCTCGACGTCACGCGCCAGGGGCCGGAGATCCGGCAGTGGGTCGGCTATCTGCCCGAGCACGACTGCCTGCCGCCCGATGCCTCTGCCACCGAGTTCGTGACGCACATGGGCCGCATGTCCGGCCTGCCGGCAGCGGCTGCCCGCGAGCGAACGGCCGAGGTGCTGCGTCACGTGGGGCTGTACGAGGAGCGCTACCGGCCGATCGGGGGCTACTCCACCGGCATGAAGCAGCGGGTCAAGCTGGCCCAGGCGCTCGTCCACGACCCGAAGCTGCTGCTGCTCGACGAGCCGACCAACGGACTCGACCCTGCCGGACGGGACGAGATGCTGGCGCTGGTGAAGCGCACCGGCACCGAGTTCGGCATGGCGACCGTGGTCGCCAGCCACCTGCTTGGCGAGATCGAGCGGGTGTGCACCTTCCTGCTGGCCATCGACGCCGGCAAGCTGCTGCGCGCCGCGCCGATCGTCTCGTTCACGGAGCGAACCGGCACGCTCAGCGTGGAGGTCGAGGACGGCGCCGACCAGCTGGCGGCCCGCCTGCGCGGCGAGGGGCTGGAGGCCGCGGTGGACGGGCGGGTGGTCCTGGTCGCTTCGGCGGACGAGGGGCGCTACGACCTGGTGCGGGACGCCGTCGACGAGCTTGGCTTGGCCCTGGTCCGGCTGGAGCACCAGCGCCACCGCCTGGAGGACCTCTTCTCGGCCCAGGACGCGGCCGCGTGACGGGCCCCCGGCCGGTCGTCGCCGGAGAGCCGCTGGCCGCGCCGGGCGCCGTCGCCGGCGCGATCTACGACCTCGGCTACCGAGGCTACGACGGTCCTCGCCTGGGCCGCGGTGCAGCGGTCGCGACCCTCTTCTGGCACAGCCTCCGGGCGGCGTTCGGGTGGGGCCGCAGCGGCCGCTCCAAGATCGTGCCGTGGGGGCTCGCCGCCTTCGGTCTCATCCCGGCGGCGATCACCACCGCCGTCGCCGCGCTGGTCCCACCCGAAGCCGGCGCAGCGCTCCCCTTCACCTACGACAACTACCTGTCCAACATCTGGACCATCCTGGCCCTGTTCGTCGCGGCCCAGGCCCCCGAGCTGGTCAGCGGCGACCAGCGCCATCGGGTCCTGAGCCTCTACTTCAGCCACGCCCTGGCCCGCTCTGACTACGCCCTGGCCAAGCTGGCGGCCATGGTGGCTGCCGTCTTCCTGGTGGGCTTCGCCCCGATGCTGCTGCTCTTGGTGGGCAGCATCCTCGTCACCGCCGACGTCCCTGCCGCCTTGGGCGATCAGCTCGAGAACGTGCCGCAGGTGGTGCTCGCGCCGCTGATCTACGCGATCCCCGGCGCGTCGCTCGGGCTCGCCATCGCGGCCTGGACGCCGCGGCGCGCCTATGCCACCGGCGCCATCATCGCGGTCTTCGTGGTGACCGCCGCCACGGCCGGCATCCTGGAGGAGGCGACCCGGGGACGGCTCTCGGACTGGGCGCAGCTCGTCAACCCGTTCGTGGCGGCCGACGGCACCCGTGACCTGCTGGTGGGCGAGCCGAACTTCGAGTCCGCGGCGAGCCGGACGTCCCTGGCACCCTGGATCTTCGGCGCCTGGACCCTGCTGCTGGCAGCAGCCTCGACCGTGGCGGTGCTGTGGCGCTACCGCAGGATCGCGGCGTGACCCAGGGGGACTCGCCTGCGGAGGAGGCCGGCAAGCGGGCGACGGTCGCTCTCGAGGCCGCCTCCCGCTGGTACGGCAACGTGGTCGCCGTCAACGAGGTCAGCTTCCAGCTGGACGGCGGCATCACCGGGCTTCTGGGGCCGAACGGGGCCGGGAAGTCGACGATCCTGCACATGATCGCCGGCTTCCTCGCACCTTCGTCCGGCAGCGTGACCGTCGGCGGGCATCCGGCGCGCGGCCACGTGGAGATGTACCGCCACGTGGGCCTGGTCCCTGAGCGGGAGGAGGTGTACCCCTTCCTCACCGGTCGAGGGTTCGTGGACGCCAACGCCCGGCTGCAGGGCATGCCAGCCGCCGAAGCAGCGGCCGCCGCCGAGCGCGCCATCGGCCTGGTGGAGCTGGAGGGCGCCCAGGACCGCCCGATCGGCACGTACTCGAAGGGCATGCGCCAGCGGGCCAAGGTGGCCGCCGCGCTGGTGCACGAGCCGCCCATCCTGCTGCTGGACGAGCCGTTCAACGGCATGGACCCGCGCCAGCGACTGCAGATGATGGGGCTCCTGCGGCGCATGGCGGCAGAGGGCCGCACCATCCTGTTCTCCAGCCACATCCTGGAGGAGGTGGAGCGCCTCGCCGACCAGGTGCTGGTCATCGTGGCCGGGCGGCTGGCGGCCTCCGGGCCGTTTCGTGACATCCGCCGCCTGATGACCGACCGGCCCCACACCTTCACGATCCGCTCCTCGGACGACCGCGCACTGGCGGCGGCCCTGGTCACCGAGCCAACCATCGGCAGCGTCTCGGTCTCCGACGGACAGCTGATGGTCGGCACAGCCGACTTCGGCGCCTTCAGCCGCCGGGTGGCCGGCGTGGCGCGGCGCTCTGACATCACCCTGCACGAGCTGCTGCCGACCGACGAGTCGCTTGAATCGGTGTTCAGTTACCTCGTGCGCCGATGAATCCCGTCATCGCGTCCATCACGCTTCGGCAGCTGCTGAGCCGCCGCCGGACGATCCTGCTGCTGCTGCTAGGCGGCGTGCTGGTGCTGGTGGCGCTCATCTATCGGCTCGCCGGCGACGGGCGCGACGACCTCAACTTCACCTCCGGCCTGCTCGACAACCTGGGGCTCGCCGCACTGATGCCGCTGGTGGCGCTGCTGTTCGCGACCAGTGCCCTGGGCTCGGAGCTGGAGGACGGCACCGCGGTCTTCATCCTCGCCAAGCCGGTCAGCCGATGGAGCATCCTGGTGACGAAGCTCGCCGTGGCCAGCGGCTGCTCGTTGGTTGTGACCTGCATTCCGATTGCGGTCGCCGGGCTGATCGGCGCGGGTGGCACGGGCGACGGCCTGGTGGCCGGCTACACGGTGGCAGCGGCCTTCGGAACGGTGGTGTACTGCGCGCTGTTCCTGTTCCTCAGCCTGGTCACCGGACGGGCGCTGATCATCGGGCTGGGCTACGTGCTCATCTGGGAGGGAGTGCTGTCCGGGCTCTTCGCCGGAACCAGGACCTTCAGCGTGCGCCAGTACAGCCTGGCCCTGGCCGATGCGGTGGCCGACGTGCCGAGCAACGTGCTCGATGCGGCGCTCGACCTGCGTACCGCGCTGGTGATGGCCGTGGTGATCGCGTGCGCGGTCACCTTCCTGGCGGGCCGCCGCCTGGCACGCATCGAGATCGCAGGGGAGGCAGCATGACCGACTCGCACGTGGGGCCGCCGTGGGCAAACACGATCGCCGGCCGGCTCGAGGAGCACGTCGTCGACAGCCAGGCGCTGACCGGCAACCCGCTGGGCGATCCCCACGTGCGTCCGCTCTACGTCCAGCTGCCGCCGGGCTATGACGACGACGGGGACCGCCGCTACCCGACCATCTTCCAGATCCAGGGCCTGACCGGCCAGGTGGACATGTGGCGCAACCGCAAGGCGTTCCAGCCCAACGTGCCAGAGCGCATCGACGCGGAGTGGCGGGCGGGGCGCCAGCCGGCGATCGTGGTTTATGTCGATGCCTGGACCAGGCTCGGCGGCAGCCAGTACCTCGACTCTCCGGGCACCGGGCGATACCACACCTACCTGTGCGAGGAGCTGGTCCCCTTCGTCGACGAGCGCTACCGAACCCTGGCGGCGCGCGAGCACCGCGGCGTGGTCGGAAAGTCGTCCGGCGGCTACGGGGCCATGGTGACCGCCATGCTGCGACCGGATCTGTTCGCCGGGCTGGCCACGCACGCCGGCGACGCACTGTTCGAGGTGTGTTACTGGCCCGATGCCCGCGAGGCGGCCCGCGCGCTGCGCGACGAGTACGACGGCTCGTACGACGCCTTCTGGGCCGACTTCCGGTCGCGCCCCGGCCGTCCGCGCAAGAGCGATGGCGTCCTGCTCAACATGTACTGCATGGCCGCGTGCTATTCCGCCGAGGCCGATGGCTCGGTGCGCCTGCCCTTCGACCCGGCGACCGGCGAGATGGTTCGTGACGCCTGGGAGCGCTGGCTGGAGCACGACCCGGTGCGCATGGCGGCGCAGCGCGGCGACGCCCTCCGCTCGATGCGAGCCATCTGGATCGACGCCGGCAAGCGTGACGAGTTCTACCTGGACCTGGGGGCAGAGGCGTTCCGTGGGGCCGTGCGGGTCGCGGGCGTGGCGGAGGACGTCGTGCGCTTCGAGCTCTACGACGCGACCCACGCCGACCTGGAGTGGCGCTATCCGATGTCCATCGCCTGGCTCGCCGACCGCCTCGCCTAGTGCAGCTCCCCGCTGCCCGATAGGAGTACGGCCCCGTCGGCGTCCTCGAACCACCAGATGAGCTGCTCCTCACGCAGCGGCGAGCGGACGCCGACGACCCAGGTGCCGTTCGCCACCTCCCCGCCGATGGAGGCTACCGACAGCCTGACCTGCGTCGCGCCCGCGGGCGCTCGGCCGTAGACGAGGCTCCTCCAGGAGCTGCCACCGGCGTCGCTCACCAGCCGCACCGACGGGGCGCCCGGGTCGGGGCGCTCGTCGAGCACGCGCCCCTCCCAGCCAGCATCTCGTAGCTCGGCACTGACCAGCCCCAGCCCGCCATCCGACACGGCATACACGCCGACGATCTGGGCCGCGTCGAGGGCGACGGTGTTCGCCGGCCGAATCTGCAACCGGCCGAACGCCTCGCCGGGACTGTCCGCGGCGCGGGTGCTGGACGCCACCCAGCCGAGGACCAGGATGGCC
>DATADC010000001.1:0-2428 GCA_036258735.1 Candidatus Limnocylindria bacterium | reverse complement strand
CGTCCTGGTTGACGAGTCGGCGCTGGGCCGGGGCGACCGCGGGCAGCGCACCCGCCTCGAACTCGCCCTGGCCGTTGAGCTGCAGCTGGACGGAGCGCGCCTCGGCCTGATCGGCGAGCCGGTCGAGCCGCCGCGGGATGTCCCGGGGCCTCTCCGTGGCCACGGCGTCGGCCAGCTGCTGGTCCTCCCCGACGAGCTCCGCCACTTCGCCGGCCTGGCCCTCGAGCTCGCGCAGGATCTCCTGCGAGACGGTCTGCGACTGCGCCAGCCGCGCGTCGGTCTGGCTGCGCTCCGAGGCCACGATGAGCTGGAACAGCACCACGGCCATCGTGATCATGGGCACCACCACGATGACCACGAAGAAGAGCCGGAGACGGCTCCGGAAGCTCGGAGTGCGGAGCTGAAGCGGGCTCATCGTAGGTGGCCTGCAGCGAGATGGCTGCAGCGCACATCGTGGCAGCTACAATCGCACGTTCACGGCGCGGCCATGAAACCCTGCCGTCGAGGGGGCTATAGCTCAGTTGGGAGAGCGCCTGGATCGCACCCAGGAGGTCGCCGGTTCGAGTCCGGCTAGCTCCATCCGCCCGGGAGCCGCGGAGCCGCGTGGTCCTCGGGCTTTGTGCTGTTCGGGGTCTGCTCGGCGAGCTCCGGCGCAGGCAACTGAGAGAGAACACGGACCTCCTGGATGGTTGTCTCCGCGCCGATCCTTAAGTGCTCGTGGATGACGTCTCCGTAGTGGATCGCGCTGAGGCGTAGGTCTCGAGCTCGGGAATCCTCGACCGCAGTACCGGTCCGCCGACGATGGGAGGAGCCATGGCAGGCACCGATGCGAGGCAGCGCGACGCGACGCCGGCGCGGTATCTCGGCCGCGAACCGGACGACATGCGCCCAGACCTGCGGATATCTGGCCGGCCGATGACCGCCTCTCGGTGCCGCTGGATGCGGGTCTGTGCTCCCGGCCGCTGCACGTCGACGTGACGGTGGCTTCGTCTTCGAGCCGCCCGGGGAGACGCGCACGCTCGTCGTTCCCGAGGGCTGCCCCGAGATGGCGAGCCTCTCCCCATAGCCTCGCGGCTCAGGGCCGCTTTCGAGTCGCAGGCCCTGTCGCGTCGGGTGTATCAAAACGCCCGCTGCCGTCTCTTCTCCTCAGTTCGACCGAGCAGTGGAGCCCGGTCGGCTGACCTCCAGGAGGAAATCGTGGTGAATGGACGACCGTCCATCCGGATCAGCCCCTCGCGCTCGCGCCTGCTGGCCGCGATCGCGCTCCTCGCGTTCGCGGTCGCCGCCGTCCTGGCGAGCGCACCGGCTCGCGCCGGCGCGAATCCCAGCGATGCGAAGAAGCCGGCCGACGGTCCGGCGCAAGCCCTCGGAGCCGACCAGGCCCCCGACCGGTCCGCCCGCGGCCGGGCCGACGTCTCGCCGGCGACGACCAAGGCGCTGGCCGTGATCCAGAAGCGGATTGCCGACCGCGTGGAGCGGCACGGCACGAAGCACACGTTCGCCAGCTATGTGGACTCCGACACGGGACGGATCGTCATCGAGACCGACGCGCCGGGCTCGGTGGTGTCGGACCTGACCGACGTGTCCGACCCTGACCAGCGCCGGGCAGTCGGCAAGGCCCAGGTGCGCCGGTCGACAATCTCCGACGCCTGGCACCGCCGGGACGACATCCCGTCGTACTGGGGCGGCGCAGGCATCACGAACTCGGGCGGCATCTGCTCCGCCGGCTACGCCGTCCGGAATTCGTGGGGGACCGTGTTCAGCGTCACCGCCGGTCACTGCTTCGCCAACGGCGCGAACGCACTGGTCGAGTCCGGTCTGCGCAGCTACGGCACCGTCTCCGGGCGTCGCCTGCCGACGGTCACGGGGCACCCGATGGACATGGAGCTGCTCGGCGGCCAGAGCTACGCCGGCCGTGTGTACACCGGCGGCGTGTTCAGCACGACCAGCCGCCCCGTGGTTGCGGCCGGCGCGGCCTTCGAGGGCTACACCAACTACTGCCACAGCGGCCGCACCACCGGCGAGAACTGCGGCCACACCGCCACCAGCACCAACGCCCAGGTGTGCACGCAGAGCGGCTGCAAGTCACCGGTGATCGCGTTCACCGGTGGGACCATGATCCAGGGCGGCGACTCCGGCGGCGCGTTCTACGCCATCGACAGCTCGGGCGGGGCGTGGATCCGCGGCAACGTGATCGCCACCAACGGCACCACCGGCTGGGCCCAGCCGTACACCACGGTGGCGTCGGAGTACGGCGTCAGCATCGTCACCGGCTGACGCTGCCTCGGCGGCCCGCACATCGGACGGCGCCCCGCGCTCTCCGATGTGTGGGCTCGTCGGCGGTCATTCCAGCCGCAGCGGCCACGGCCCGCCGAAGCCGCGCTGGGAGGTCCCGTCGTCCGCGATCACCGTCACCCGCGCGTAGACC